>NZ_JAGYGF010000006.1:0-210406 GCF_019947305.1 Pseudomonas sp. BF-RE-21
GCTTTTCCATAAAAAACATGTGTTGGTTGAAACACCGCTTTCGCGAGCAAGCCCGCTCCCACATTTGTTTTGCAGTGTTACTTAAAATAAGGATCAGGCCATGCGTGCACTGGCTGCATTGAGTCGCTTTGTCGGCAACACCTTCGCTTACTGGGTTCTGATTTTCGCCGTCGTGGCTTTCCTGCAACCGGCATGGTTCCTCGGCCTGAAAGGCGCGATCGTGCCGCTCCTGGGCCTGGTGATGTTCGGTATGGGCCTGACTCTCAAGCTCGAAGACTTCGCCGAAGTCGCTCGCCATCCGTGGCGCGTGGCGCTGGGCGTGGTTGCACATTTCGTGATCATGCCCGGTGTGGCGTGGTTGCTCTGCCAGGTGTTTCATCTGCCGCCGGAAATCGCCGTCGGAGTCATCCTGGTCGGTTGCTGCCCAAGCGGCACCTCATCAAACGTCATGACCTGGCTGGCCCGTGGCGACCTGGCGCTGTCGGTGGCCATCGCCGCCGTCACCACCCTCCTCGCTCCACTGCTGACGCCCGCGCTGATCTGGCTGCTCGCATCGGCCTGGTTGCCGGTGTCCTTCATGGAATTGTTCTGGTCGATCCTGCAAGTGGTGCTGCTGCCGATCGTGCTCGGCGTGGTCGCTCAGCGCGTGCTCGGGGATCGGGTTCGCCACGCAGTGGACGTATTGCCGCTGGTTTCCGTTGTCAGCATCGTGATCATCGTCACGGCTGTCGTCGCGGCCAGCCAGGCGAAGATCGCCGAATCCGGCCTGCTGATCATGGCCGTGGTGATGCTGCACAACAGCTTCGGCTATCTGCTGGGGTACTTCACCGGACGGCTGTTCAAGTTGCCACTGGCCCAGCGTAAATCCCTGGCGTTGGAGGTTGGCATGCAGAACTCCGGTTTGGGCGCCGCGCTGGCCAGTGCGCATTTCTCGCCGCTGGCGGCGGTGCCGAGCGCGTTGTTCAGTGTGTGGCACAACATTTCCGGGGCGCTGCTCTCGACGTATTTCCGCCGGATGAGCGAGAAAGAAGATCGGGAAACCGCGGCTCGGCAAGTGACCGAGTAAGCGGAAAACTTGATCCCCGGGTTAATGATGGGCACCATACTGCGCAACGCGAGGACGACCTCGCGGCTCGATCGAGTCATTAATCTGGGGACGACCCCGTCAATCGATGGAGGTCTCTCATGTCCTGGATCATTCTGTTTTTCGCCGGCCTGTTCGAAGTGGGCTGGGCTGTCGGCCTGAAATACACCGACGGTTTCAGCCGTCCTCTCCCTACTGCGTTGACGATTGCCGCGATGGCCATCAGCCTTGGCCTGCTTGGGCTGGCGATGAAGGAATTGCCCCTGGGCACTGCCTATGCGATCTGGACCGGCGTGGGTGCCGTCGGCACGGTCATCGCCGGGATCATCCTGTTCGGTGAATCGATGGCGCTGTTCAGGCTGGCCAGCGTAACCTTGATCATTGCCGGGCTGATCGGACTGAAAGTCAGCGCCTGACGGCTTGCGGCCAATACGACAAAGCCCGCCCCTCTATCGATAGAGGGCGCGGGCTTTTTCAATGGTGAGTCCGACCGATCAGCTTTCGGCCAACGCCATGCGCCCACGCGCGACCGGAGCCTTTTCCACATGCTCAAGCTGGATGCACCGTTCCAGGAACAGGTACATGTAGTCGTAGCTTTTGCACACGGCCTCGCGCAATTGGGCCTGCAATGACTTGCTCGGGTTCAGCCCCGCCAGCGTGCAGATGATTTCCAGCGCTTCCCACGGATGGGCGTCATCGTACTGGGCATGCATCTTCAGCCACTTCATGGCTCGCTTGCGATCCTCTTCGGGGAACGATGCCGCGTAGACGCCATTGGAACAGACCAGCGCCGACCACTCGCCGGTCGCGCCTTCAATGGCGTAGTTGGTGGCGGCAATGGCAACGATCAGCGAGTCCGCCGAACTGGTGTGCCAGCACCAATGACTCAAGGCGTGAAGTTCAGGGGCCACCTTTTGCGCCTGCAGTTCTTCCAGGCTGACACCGTGAGCACGGCTCCAGTGCACCCAGTAATCAGCATGGTTCAATTCCACACGAATGTTGCGCATCAACCATCGTCGCGCCATGTCCTCGCCGGGATGGCGGGCAAAGCGGGTCTTGGTGAGGTTCTGTGCCATATATAACGCGAATTGCTCAACCACGGGCCAACCACCAATAAGGTAGTTGCGCATGGTCTTTGCGCTGAGTTTGTTATCTCGCATGCGCCTGTACAATTCGTGTTCGACAACCCGGCGTTTACTCTCGCTGCAGTCCTGGATCAGTTGCTGAGCCCAGGCGGGATAACTTGCAGCTTCCATGAGGGGTCCGGTTCTGTTGAATGTATCGATCACTGTCGGGTTCCTTTTGATTGTGATTGTAAGGATCAGCAAGAGATTTCAACGGAACGTGCCAGGCGCCTTGAACAACAACGGCTGAGGCCTGGCAGGACGACTTTGTAAACTATCGCAGGTAAACAAATGCGGGCGCTCAATCACATACCCTTGAGCGTAATCCACCCCGATTTCCAGCAATGCCTGTTCAATCTGGGGTGTTTCAACAAACTCGGCAATCGTACGCTTACCCATTACATGGCCGATGTGATTGATCACTTCGACCATGGCGCGGTTAATCGGGTCGTCCAGCATATCCTTTACGAAACTCCCGTCGATCTTCAGGAAGTCTACAGGCAAATGTTTCAAGTAGGCGAATGAGGACATACCGGCGCAAAAGTCATCCAACGAAAAGTGGCAACCTAAGCCTTTGAGTTCATTAATAAATCTAATTGCACTTCCAAGATTGGAAATAGCACTGGTTTCAGTAATTTCAAAACAAATCATTTCAGGCGGTATGGAATAAGTAATGAACTGTTGACGCAGGAAGTCCAGGAACGCCTCATCTCCTATAGTTGTGCCTGACAGATTAATCGCACACATCGCCAACGGCCCTTTGTGTTTCTCCGATATACATTGGGCAATGATCTTGAAAACATTCTGTACAACCCAACGATCAAGCGAAGTCATCAGTCCATAACGTTCCGCCGCCGGAATAAAACTGTCGGGCAATATCATGCGTCCGGCTTCGTCATGCAGGCGCAACAGGATTTCGATATGCCCGCCGCCTGTTTCGACATGACCCAGGGCTGCGATTTCCTGGGCATACAGACAAAAGCGGTCCTCTTCCAGCGCCATGTGCAAGCGCTGCACCCAAGCCATTTCGCCAAAGCGCAGGGACAGTTCCGAGTCATCGGCGTGATAGACCTGAACCCGGTTGCGGCCCTTCTCCTTGGCCATGTAACAGGCCATATCGGCGGCGCGCAGCGACGTTTCGAGGGTGGTCGGGTGCTGATTGATGTGTACCAGGCCGATGCTCACGGTGGTCACGAACGGCCGGCCTTTCCAGACGAAGTGCAGGTTCTGCACGGTCTGGCGCAGGCCCTCGGCGATTTTCTCCGCGGCTTCCGGTGCGCAACTCTCCAGCAGGATGCCGAATTCGTCGCCGCCCAGGCGGGCCAGGGTATCGCCTTCGCGCAAGCCCGATTGCAGCAACGCGCAGATGTGCCGCAACAACTCGTCCCCCGCCGCGTGGCCGCACGTGTCGTTGACCAGCTTGAACTGGTCCAGATCGAGAAACATCAAGGCATGACGCCCCGGATGTCGCGTCAGGTTGTGCAGCACCTGTTCCAGGCGATATTCGAATTCGCGGCGATTGGCCAGCCCGGTCAGGGCGTCATGGGTCGCCTGCCAGGACAAATTGGCAATGTATTGCCGCTCCTGGGTCATGTCGTGCAACACCAGCACGGTGCCGCTGACCTTGCCGGCATTGCGGATCGGCGCACCGACCAGTGTGACCGAAACCGTGCTGCCATCCAGCCGTTGAATCAATTTGGAATGCTCGCTGCCACCACTGAGCTGACCGCTCAGGATGTGCTCGATCAACGTAAAGCCGTCGGCCTGGGCATTCTCGTCCAGCAGATTGAACAGCGCGGCCAGGGGCAAGCCTGTCGCCTGCTCGGCCTTCCAGTGCGTCAACGCCTCGGCGGCCGGGTTCATGTAGGCAATCGCGCCGTCGACATTGGTGGTGATCACAGCATCGCCAATCGATTGCAGGGTGATCTGCGCGCGCTCCTTCTCCA
The DNA here is from genome assembly GCF_019947305.1 of Pseudomonas sp. BF-RE-21. Lineage (NCBI taxonomy): Bacteria > Pseudomonadati > Pseudomonadota > Gammaproteobacteria > Pseudomonadales > Pseudomonadaceae > Pseudomonas > Pseudomonas sp. BF-RE-21. The sequence goes on from NZ_JAGYGF010000006.1 coordinate 4,155, forward strand.
ACTGCAAGGCGTCGGCGAACGCATGGCGCTGCTTGAGCAATTTGTGCGTGCGCATCAGGGCCAGGACAATCAAGCCCAGGGCGGTGGCGAGGTTCGTCAACAGCAGCAGGCGCAGAATCACCCGCGAGCCTTCACCCAGGGCATCGCTGAAGGCCTTCGCCGCCGGCGTCACTTCATCGTTGATCGCAAATATCTGATCTTTCCAGCGCTGGATATCGCCATTGGTGGCCTGACGGGAGGTGATGCGCTGATGCATTTCCCGAGCAACATTATCAAGGCGCAGCAGATACGCATCCCCTACCGTCCAGAGGTCGATGGCTTTCTCAAGGTAAGAGAAGTGGCGGAAATTGAGGTACAGCCAGATCAGGCTGGAGACGTCATCCGGATGGTTGCCCCCCTTGAGGATCGCCTGGCGTGCCGCTTCGATGTTCGGTGGTTGATTGTCCAGCGCCAAACGTAACTCGTGGCCCCCCTGAGGCACGGCGATGGCGTTCTGGTATTTGAGGAATATCGTCTCATCGCGACTGTCCGCGTAGAGATTCAGGTAATAGATGGCGTCTTTCTGGCCCTTGGACCAGAGGCTTTCGCCGGCAACATAGCCGCGCACCGCCGACAAAACATACAGGCTGAAACCGCCCAACAGCGCCTGAAATAGCACGACAGCGATAAATGGCCAGACAATGCCCAGCAACCGTGGCGTTCCGAGAGTCCGCGTTTGATTCATGAGGTCCCTTGTTTTAGCACTGCCAGATCATCATCCAACGTGATCGCTACAGCTAGACTAGGGTGCGTTCTCGATCCCGGCAAGCGAGAAGCCCTTTCTATGGGCAAGTGCCGGTAAATAACGGTTTTCAGTGAGAGGCGGACACACCTCGCGACACAGTTCCTGGAGAAAAGCCGCCATCACCTAACTATGTACCGCTCTCTCCTGTTTGTTTTCGCTTGAAATCGGCCAACGACGCCATCGCACCAGAGCGATGCGCAGATCAACCGATAATCAAGAGAAGCAATTACATGCAATCGAACACTTCAAACCCACCGTCACCCTCCGAGGCTGAGTTACATGCAGGCCAACTGGAGGATTACGAACTTCTGCTCGCGGCCTTGCGCGAAACACCGGTAAACATTCTATGGCCCGTCTTGCCACTAAAACCTTATTCACCACTCACCAAGGTGAGCGCAGATGGATTAAAAGCGTTGTGGCAAGTGCTGCGCGATCGGGATTACATCGATATGTGCACAAAACTTGAAATAAAGCACGGCGATCTGTCCGTTGCGTTCAAGGAGGGCAAGTATGTCTATCAGGCCTGGAAGAACACAGGACATAAAGTCACGCTGGAATTGACCGAACACGCCAAATGGCAGCCGCTGAAACTGCGGATTGAGCGGGCAGCAGCATTACTGGGCGGAGTGTTGAATTCAAACCGCACCATTGGCTTAGAAAGAATGTGCGTCTTTTACGGTATTGCATTGACGTCGAGAGACCCGCAAATAGTTCAGGTCACGATAAAGGTCGTTCAGGACAGGATCGCCAGCCATCGTTTGAGACTGGAGGACGAGTTTGAAGCCCTTGATCTGAAGTCCCCTCCCACAGAAAAGGACCTGGAAACGTTCGCGACTATCCAACAAGCATTTCCTGGCACTCCAGTCGATACGCAGTTACTCCATAGCGGCCAGGTCCGCGGCGAAATAGTCGATGCGGTTAATCAATTTCTGCCGGAGAGCGTTACTTCACCGCTGGCGTACCTTGCCAAGGACGTTCTTTCTACTGCAACGATTGAACAAGTGCGCGCGACGCCGAGTGTATACCTCGAAAAAATCCTGCAGAGCGCGGAGGCTCAAAAACTAGGAAACACCTTACTGACGACAATGGATTGGTACGGAGGAAAAACCGGTGAAGAGACTTCGCCTTACATCCGCACCAGACTGATAGCCAATGCGCTGCAGTATTGGCTTTGTGCACAGACCCTGGATTCCAGCGATTTGATCGCCGGGTACAACTGGCGAAGTCGTTCGAACTGGGGAAAGAGCTACCAGGCAATCCGCGAGGCATTTGAATCCCATTTACTCACGTCAAAACTGGCATCGTCGGAAAAAGAGGCAGTGGTCATTTCGCGATTGTTTTTGTCCCGGTTCCCATTTGAGTTTCGTGTCCGGGACATTCCGGCAGATCTTGCTTACCGGAGCACGGCTGTCTGGGTCAACTTCCTCAACGGAGTCAATTTCGTCAAATCCGTCTCCCCCGAATTGCTGGACAGACTGAGCTTCCAGCAGTTGGTCAACTTGCCCATGCACAGGGCCGAAGTGGCAACCACGGAAGAATTGAACCTCCTCAGTCTCACCAGGCTGCTTCCGACCCTGGATTGGGCTGTCACCCAGGGTTTCGTTTCGCAAAAAGACCTCAAGGATTACACGCAAGCCGACATCGAACGAGCCTGCTCCGAACTGGAAAAACACTCGAACGAGGTCAATCAAGCGGTTATCCGAATCAATGAAGAGCCACCCAAACGGCTGGCCATCGCCAAGGCTGAAATACAAACGCTGTTCGGAAGCGAAGCCTTCAATACCGATGGACGCAAACTGGCCAGGCATGACGAGTTGGCTTCGATCGGCTTTCGCGACCCGCCGCCACTCAGGGGTAAGGAATACAAGTACTACTCGTTCACCGATGTCTTGGCGTCCGGCATGTTCGACGATCAGAAAAAATGGTTTGTGACTGAGGCTGACGGCGAGACCTTGAGCAAACAATGGATCAGGATGGACAAGGATCGGTATGTCAAAACCGAAGCGCCATGGCCTGTTCCCGGCATCAACTGGGAAGGCCGCCTTCGGCCAGTCCTGTCACCGTTTACCAAAATCCCCGATGTCCCTGCGCTGTTTGACGCTGCGTTCAAGCGGCATTTGGAATCGATCACGACGGCCTACCAGACATTGATCAGAACGCTGTTAACCTCACTCCCCTATGCCGACCGCCTGGCGCTGGAGGTGGGTGAAGTCAAGATTTACAGCCTGCGCAAAGAAACCCGCAAAGTCGCCGCCAAAGACGAAACGCCCGAAATTACGTTGCCGCTCAGAGCGCGCAACGGCGTAATCCTGCAAGCGACTCAAACAAACGAGCCCATCGGGGACGAAGCCGCCGTTTCCGTCAGCACTTTTTACGAACTTCTCCCGAAAGCAGGGGTAATACGTCGCCTCGAAAATTTTGATGCGACGTTGTTGATTCCCCGGATCGGCGCGATGGCAACCACCTCCAATGGGGCCTATGTCGATGTCATCCGCGACAGGCATTTACCCTTCGACTGGGACGCGCATTCGAATGGCACCCTGCCCAAGGCAACGGCCTTCTGCGAGGCAATCATCGATCAGCTGCCGCCAGCGTTCAGCGCAAGTTCCGAGATCACAGAGCATCATCAACGCGCCCCATTGACCCTGTCGTCCAGCCGCTCACTGGCGATCAGCCGACACATTGCGACCGAACTCCTGTTTGTTGACCCGCAAGCGTTGCGCACCTTTGCGAAGGGTCAGACCAGGTTTGAACTCGAAGAAGCTCAACGTAGAAAGATATTCAAGATCGCCAAGTTGTTTGTACCGTTCTGGGGCCCTGTCGAAGACGTGATGTCAGGCGATAAGAATCGCATCGCCCTGGGAATAGTCGGCCTGTTTTTCGATGTAATTTCGTTCGTGATCCCCATTGGCAAATTCGCCACGGGTTCGATCAGACTGATCAGTAACGCGGGCCAACTGGCCACACGCGCAACGCTCCCTTCATTTTCAACGCTGACAAAAACACTGCTGGTATCGACACTGCGAGCGTTGAATCCGCTTGAGATTATTCCCGCGCTGCTCAAAGGCTTGGGCAAATCGGTGCGATACATTTATAAAACCGTCACGTTCGAATTTAACGAACTCGTGGGGAAAATCCGCTACTACGAGTACGTGCGCAGCTTGCCTCAGTTGAGTGATGCCGGACGCTGGAAGCCTGCAACGCTGGGAGATCAGCTAGCCAGCATCAAAGGCATAGATGATGTGCCAATTCACAACATCGGCACCTCTGGCAAGACCGACTTGCGCCTGATCGATCCATTGTCCTCCAAGCCCTATGGCCCGTCGTTGACCACCCGCGCCAGTGACTTCTCTCCCGGGCAATCGCACTACAGCACCCTGGAAAGCCGCAACCAGCAATCGGTTGTGGAGCTAGCCAAGACACGCCACGTACGAGAAGTGCTTGAAGTGGACGGCCGAACCACGCTGTTCATCGATGACGTGCCGTACCGGCTGGAGGGTGACACGCTACGCCGTGCAGACTTGATTGACGCGAGTGATTCGCTGAAGTCGATACCTTGCCGACCGAGACGCGCCCCGGGAGCAGATGTGTGCACGACTCGCTATGTGAAGCGAGACCCGGCCCCGACACCCGCGGTTGGCACCTTCGATGAAACCAAGGGATGGGCCACCTGGTTTGGCGACAGCATTTACACACCAGGCACTGCGGGCGCCCCCCTGACGAAGGTTTCGTTGGCCACTCACACAACACTCGACGCGACGATGGAATTCCGCAAAGGCATTTACGGGCGTGTCAAAGTCAACGTGACCGAAAAAGGTGTGACCGATACCTTCCACTCCGGAGCCGTCATCGTGGACTCCGTAGACGGTTCGAAACGGTATGTTTTCACACGTCTTGATGCGGGGGATTTTTACGTTGCCGAACTGGCAAAAGGGCAAAGCCTGCGTAACGCACTGACTTTCAAGCAAGCGTCAACCTTGCCCGCCGAACTGCGGCGCGAGTTGATGGTGGTGTACACCGGCTCGTTGAATGCCAACAACATGGCGAGGATTTACGGTGTGACTCTCGTTGAGCGCGCCATGAGGGCGATGGACAACATCGCCATACCTATCGGCGGCCATGCCAATCCGCCCGATACACTCAGGCTGATCAAGGTCGATACCAGCCCCGGCGAGGCCGTGCTGTTCGATCACTCGACCCGAATGATCGTCAGGCACTCCACCGATGGTGCAACGACCTGGTCAGCGTCCAGGAATGCTCCGGAAAGTGTCCGTGAAACGACAGCGCAAGTATTCAATACACTGTTTCAGAGAACCGTTATCACCCTGGAATCGTCGGTTCGGGGTGGGCCCAAGGCGTTGAAAATCGATGGCGTCATGTTGGAACTACAGCAACGCATCAGCGCCATTCATAACAGTGAATTGGGCAAACTGCGCAATGTTGCATTCGCTGAAATCAAGACAAGACAGGGCATTCGGGAGGTTTATGTCAGCGTTTCCGGCAGGCAGGGTGACACCGCTTACCTGCCATTGTTTGAGAGAAACAGAGGCTCGAAAGAGGTGATCGACGAAGGTACGAGTTACTTCAACATCGATCACGGTGCCAACTTCCCACAGACATCGCTGAACGTCTCCGCTTCTGGCAAGTTGCGAGCGATTCCGCACACGATCGACAACATCGAGACGTATACGCCCGCACTCACCCAACGCCCTACTTCACTGGACACCGAGAGCAAACTCATCAGCGTCATACGCCAGAAATATCCGAACTCTCAGGAGCTTGAGTCCATCACGATAGCCACGACCATGGCGCCTTGCGATTCGTGTTCAATCGTCATGAAGCAATTCGGTTATGACGGCAGTCCGGAGGCCTTGAACGTGATCTGGAAGTAGCCGCGCAACACTGATCAGTGCTGCTGCAAATGCCCGTACAGCTTGGCGTACAAACCACCCTCGGCAATCAGTTGCTGATGGTCGCCATCCTCGGCAATTTGCCCGCCGTCGAATACCAGAACCCGGTCGGCCTGTTTTACGGCGGACAATCGGTGCGCAATGATCAGCGTGGTGCGGTGGCTCAGGAACCGCGCCAGTGCCTGGTGCAGGTTGTATTCGGTGGCGGCATCCAGCGCTGAAGTGGCCTCGTCGAGGATCACCACTTTCGGTTCGGCCAACACCATCCGTGCAATCGCCAGGCGTTGGCGCTGACCGCCGGACAAGCGCACGCCGGAGCGTCCGACGATGCTGTCCAGGCCGTTGGGCAATTCCCGAACCGTGTTGTGCAGCTGCGCAATTTCCAGCGCCTGCCAGCAGGCTTCGTCACTGCGCTCACGGCCCATGGTCAGGTTGGCGCGGATGGTGTCGTTGAACAGCGCCGGGTGTTGCAGGACCACCGCAACGTTTTCACGCACCGTTTCCAGGCCGATGTCCTGCTGGGTCGAACCGCCGAAGCGAATGGTTCCGGCCAGGGGCGTGTAAAGGCCCAGCAGCAATTGCACCAACGTACTTTTGCCGCCGCCGCTGGCGCCGACAATCGCGACTTTTTCACCGGGAGCGATGGACAGGTTCATCTGGTTCAACACCAGTTCGTCACCGTAACCGAAACTCAATCCCTGGACTTCGATACCCACGGTTTCGCGACCGTTGAACGGATCGACCCCGCCCGGGTACTCAGGCTCATCGGCCCTTGCCAACAACTCATTGATTCGGGACAGCGCACCACCGGCGGCGTAGTAGGCGTATTGCAGATTCAGCAGCTGTTCCACCGGACCGATCATGAACCACAAGTAACTGAACACCGCGAGCATCTGGCCGATGGACAGGTCGGAAAACAACACGGTGAGCATCGCCGCGGCGCGGAAAATATCGATACCGAACTGGAACAGCAAACCGCTGGCCCGGTTCGAGGCATCGGTTTTCCACTGGGAGTTCACCGCGTAATCGCGCACTTCCCGCGCACGTTGGCCGAGGCGCCCGAGGAAAAAACCCTGACGGTTGCCGGCGCGCACTTCCTGAATGGCATCGAGGGTTTCGGTCAACGCTTGAGTGAATCGCGAGGTGCTGTCGTTCTCGAGTTTCTTCAGGTGCTTGACCCGCTTGCCCAGCAGCACCGTGGCATAGATAACCAGCGGGTTGAACAGCATGATCAGCAGCGCCAGCTTCCAGTGCATCCAGATCAGGATGCTCGCGGTGCCGATCAGGGTCAGCATGGCCACGAGGAAACGGCTGAGGGTTTCGCCGACGAATTTGTCCACCGTGTCCAGGTCAGTAACCAGGTGCGTGGTCACCGTGCCGCTGCCCAGGCTTTCGTATTCACCCAGCGAGATGCGCTTGAGGCGCTCGATCAGCCGCAGGCGGATGCGGTACACGATGTCTTTGGCCAGTGCCGCGAACAACTTGGCCTGCACCACGTTGAACAACAAGGCACCGCAGCGCAGCAACAAGGTCACCAGCAGCATCAGGCCGATGTACCCCGCCGCTTTCTGCCAGCCTTCGGGCAGTGCGTGGTTCATGACTTTCAGCGCGGCGTCGCCATGGCCCAGCAGCACTTCGTCCACCAGCAAGGGCAAGAGCAAGGGAATCGGCACGCTGCACAACGTCGCCAGCACGGCCACGCCGTTGGCGATCCACAGGGATTTCTTGTGATGCAGGGCCAGGCGGCGGATTTCCGCCCAGCTCAGACGGTCGACACGTGCAGCGGTTGGGGCGTCGTCAGGCAGATCATGCACAGGCAGCGCGCTCCAGCCAGCGGCCGAGCAGCGGTGACAATACGCTGAGAGGCTGATAGCCATTGGTCAACAACGCCAATTGACCATCACGTTCTGCCAGCAAGGTGGGGAAACCGGCGATGCCGAGGTCCTGCACCCAAGTGAAATCGGCCGCAGTCGCGGCATGTTGATCGGCGCGATCGAACGCGGCTGCGAACTCGATGCGCGGCAAACCGGCTTGCTCCGCCAGTTCCACCAGCACACTGGCGTGGGTGACATCGCGCCCTTCTGCGTAAAACGCATGCTGGATCAGACCAAGCAGTTTCCACGCGCAATCCGGCGCCAGGCTGCGCGCCGTCACCAACGCCCGACAGGCCGGCTCGGTGTCGTACACAAAGCCGTCGGGCAATGCACCTTCGATTTTGAACGGTTGACCGGTGGCCTCGGTGACCGCCTGCCAATGTTCAAGAATGTAGCGCCGGGTGGTCGGCTCCAGCGCCGAACCACTGCCGGTGCGCAAGCCGCCCACAATCAAATGCACGTCCACACCCGCCGCCTGCGCCTGCTCGACCAACGCATTGGCCACCGGCGCAAAGCCCCAGCACCAGGAACACATCGGGTCCATCACATAGAGCAGGCGGCGTGCAGACATGGTTCAAGCCTCGGAAGGGGTTTGCTTGTAGTTGTAGCCGATCGGGTGCGGCATGTTGCGAGCCTTGGCCAGTTCGATCTGCTTCTGCCGATCGATGGCACTGCGACGGGTCTTCTCGCTCAGCTTATCCCAGCAATGCGGGCAGCTGATGCCCGCCACATAGTGCTCGGACGCGCGGTCTTCAACACTAACCGGTGTACGACAGGCGTGACATTGATCGTAGTCACCTTCACTGAGGTCATGACGAACGGTCACGCGGTTATCGAACACGAAGCAGTCGCCCTGCCACTTGGTTTCTTCCTGCGGCACCTCTTCGAGGTACTTCAGGATGCCGCCCTTGAGGTGGTAGACCTCATCGAAACCCTGGCTGAGCATGTAGCTCGAAGCCTTTTCACAACGGATGCCGCCGGTGCAGAACATCGCGACTTTCTTGTGCACGGCCGGGTCGAAGTTGGCTTTGATGTAGTCGGGGAATTCGCGAAAACTGGTGGTTTTCGGATCGATGGCGCCTTCGAAGGTGCCGATCGAGACTTCGTAATCGTTGCGGGTGTCGATCAACAGTACTTCCGGATCGCTGATCAGCGCGTTCCAGTTCTCTGGATCAACGTAGGTGCCGACCTTTTTGTTCGGGTCCACGCCTTCGACGCCGAGGGTGACGATTTCTTTCTTGAGTTTGACTTTGGTGCGATAGAACGGCTGATCATCGCAGTACGACTCTTTGTGGTCGATGTCGTCCATGCGCGGGTCGTTCTTGAGCCAGGCCATCAGCCCGTCGATGCCTTCACGGCTGCCGGACACGGTGCCGTTGATGCCTTCTTCGGCGATCAGCAGCGTGCCTTTGATGCCGTTGTCGACCATGGCCTGCAGCAGCGGCTCGCGCAGGTCGACGTAGTTTTCCAGGGTGACGAACTTATACAGTGCCGCCACGACAATCTGTTGTGTCATGGGTGATTCTCCAGGTGGCTACCCTCGTAAGGGGTGAACCGGATGCGAAAAAAAACGCGCCGGGTAAGCGGCGCGTTGCGGATTCTAGCAAAAATAAACGCTCCTCTGTAGGAGCCGGCTTGCCGGCGATGGCAATCTCGAGGACGCCATCGCCGGCGAGCCGGCTCCTACAAGGGGCGGGACATCAATGCGAGCCGCCAGCACAGGTCGGCGAGGCCGGAGCCGTGTCGATCTGTGCCCATTCCTCAGGCGTGTAGGTATGCAGCGCCAACGCATGGAACTCGCCCATCAGCTCGCCGAGCGTGCCGTAGACTTTCTGGTGACGCTTGACGCGGTTGAGCCCTTCGAACTGCTGGCTGACCACCACGGCCTTGTAATGGGTCTGCAACCCACGACTGTGCATATGGCTTTCATCCAGCACTTGCAGGTGCTCGGGCTGTAACAGGCCCAGCGTCGATTCGATGCGTTGTTGCATGGTCATACCGAACTCCGCTTAAGGCTTTTTCTTGGCAGCAGGTGCAGCGGCGTTAGCCTTAGGGTCCAGCTCGTTGGTCATGTCAGCCAACAGCTTGTTGACCACTGGCACGGCGCTTTCGAGCTTGGCCTGGGTCATCTGGGCCGATTGCTGGGTCAGCTGCGGCATTTTTTCCAGGACTTTCTTGCCCAGTGGCGACTGGTAGAACGCGACCAGGTCTTTCAGCTCGGATTCGCTGAAGTTGGAGGTGTACAGCTTGACCATGTCCGGCTTCAGCTTGTTCCAGCCAATGGCTTGGTCCAGAGCGGCGTTGGCTTTGGCCTGGTAGGTTTCCAGCAAGGCTTTTTTCGATTCAGGGGCTTTGGTCTGTTCAAAGCGCTGAGCGAACATTTGCTGCACTTGCATGTACACCGGAGTGCCCAATTTGTCAGCGTGCGCCAGGGTCAGGAAAGCTTCGGCACTGGCGTTGTGGCTGGCGGTATCGGCAAAAACAGGGCCGCTGGCGCAAACCAGTGCAACCGCGGTACAGATGGCACGAAGACGAGTCATCGAGTTTCCTTTTCTAGCAGGCGAGGTAAAACCCCAAGGGCGTCCATTCTGCGCCTAAAAAAGTGTGTCGCTCAACCCCAAGCCTTGTCGTGCCTGAATTAGAGGGGTTGAATGGTCAAAATACTGACCGATGGAACCACGGCCGGCGATCACGGCCTAAACTGCGCTATCAGACTGACAGGAGTGTGCATGATGAGCCGTATCGAAACCGACAGCCTTGGCCAGGTGGAAGTGCCGGATGAGGCCTACTGGGGCGCTCAGACGCAACGCTCGCTGATTAACTTCGCCATCGGCAACGAGCGCATGCCGCTGGCGGTGCTGCATGGGCTGGCGCTGATCAAGAAAGCCGCGGCGCGGGTCAATGACCGCAACGGCGATCTGCCCGCCGACATCGCCCGGCTGATCGAACAGGCCGCCGACGAAGTGCTCGACGGCAAACACGACGACCAGTTCCCGCTGGTGGTCTGGCAGACCGGCAGCGGCACCCAGAGCAACATGAACGTCAACGAAGTGATCGCCGGGCGCGCCAACGAACTGGCCGGCAACCCGCGTGGCGGCAAGGTGCCGGTGCACCCCAACGATCACGTCAACCGCTCGCAGAGCTCCAACGACTGCTTCCCCACCGCGATGCACATCGCCGCCGCGCAGGCGGTGCAAAACCATTTGCTGCCGGCGATCAGCGAACTGTCGGGCGGTCTGGCCGAGCTGTCCGCGCGACACATGAAGCTGGTGAAGACCGGCCGCACCCACATGATGGATGCGACGCCGATCACCTTCGGCCAGGAACTCTCGGCTTACATCGCGCAACTGGATTACGCCGAACGGGCGATCCGCAGCGCCCTGCCCGATGTGTGTGAACTGGCCCAGGGCGGCACCGCCGTCGGCACCGGGCTGAATTCGCCGCACGGTTTTGGCGAAGCGATTGCCTCCGAGCTGGCTGCGCTCTCGGGCCTGCCGTTTGTCACCGCACCGAACAAATTCGCCGCATTGGCAGGGCATGAACCGCTGACCACGCTGTCCGGCGCACTGAAAACCCTCGCCGTGACCCTGATGAAAATCGCCAACGACCTGCGCTTGCTGGGTTCCGGGCCACGTGCCGGTTTCGCCGAAGTGAAATTGCCGGCCAACGAACCCGGCAGTTCGATCATGCCCGGCAAGGTCAACCCGACTCAGTGCGAAGCCCTGTCGATGCTCGCATGCCAGGTGTTGGGCAACGACGTGGCCATCGGCTTCGCCGCGAGTCAGGGGCATCTGCAACTGAACGTGTTCAAACCGGTGATCATCCACAACCTGCTGCAATCGATCCGATTGCTGGGCGATGGCTGCAGCAACTTCCAGCAGCATTGCATTGCCGGCCTGGAGCCGGATGCAGAGAAAATGGCCGAGCATCTGGAGCGTGGGCTGATGCTGGTGACGGCGCTGAACCCGCATATCGGTTACGACAAGTCGGCGGAAATTGCCAAGAAGGCCTATGCCGAAGGGCTGACGTTGCGGGAGGCGGCGTTGCAGTTGGGGTATCTGACCGATGAACAGTTTGATGCGTGGGTGCGGCCGGAGAATATGCTGGAGGCTGGGGCCAAGGGCTGAGTATGCGGTGACTGTTAGTCAGTCTTCGCGGGCAAGTCGGATCGCCGCCCGCTCGCTCCTACAAGGTTTGTGTCGATCACTATATCTGTGAACGACACAAAACCTGTAGGAGCGAGGCTTGCCCGCGAAGAACGATAACGCGGTCTAACTGGCCGCCATCCGAACCTTCCGCGCCTTGAGCCCCGCAATCAACGAAGGCCCCAACGCCACCAGCGCCGACCCCAGCACCACCAGCACCGCCCCGCCATACCCCAGGCCATTGATCGTTTCGGCATGCACATACTCCGGCCACAACCAGGCCGCCATGGCCACCGCCGCGAACGTCACCAACGGCGTGATCGCCAGCGTCGCACTCACCCGCGAGGCTTCCCAGTGCGCCAGCGCTTCGGCAAATGCGCCATACGCAATCAGGGTGTTCATGCAGCAGGCCAGCAACAGCCAGCCTTGCAGCGGATTCAGTTGCAGCGCTTCCAGCGGGTGCACCCACGGGGTCAGCAACAACCCGCAGAACAGGTAAATCACCATCATCACCTGCAACGAATTCCACACCGTCAGCAACTGCTTCTGCCCAAGCGCATAGAACGTCCAGACCGTGGACGCCAACAACACCAGCAGCACACCCGCCGTGTAGTCGCTCAGCGAGGTGAACAACTCAACCAGACGCTGGTTGAAAAACAGTCCGAAACCGATCAGCAACACCAGCAGGCCAATCCCCTGCCCCACGCTGAAGCGTTCCTTGAACACAAACAGGCTGGCGATCAGCAACATGATCGGGCCCATCTGCACCACCAATTGCGCCGTGCCAGGGCTGAGCAGATTCAAGCCCATCAAGTACAGGATGTAGTTGCCCACCAGACCGAGCACCGCCATCACCACCAGCCAGCCACCGCGCGGGCCGAGCACTTTGCGGCTCGGCAGGCGTCGGGTCGCTGCCAGATAAATGAACAGGCAGCCGCCGGACACCATCAGGCGAAACCAGGTCACCGTGACCGGGTCCATCACCAGCAGCACTTGCTTGAGTTTGATCGGCAGGATTCCCCACAAAAATGCAGTCAACAAGGCCAGGAACAAACCATAAACCCAGCGCCCCGATGAAATGTGCATGCGTACCTCAAAGCCAGATGGCAAGAGCCGTCATTCTAGGCTCAGCGGTGCCTGGTACACAGGGACAGTTGGCTGCCGGACGCAAATGAAACTGTGCGGGTCGCAGCAATAAATTGGCGATGTGCCGCTGATCGGCTGGCCAGGCGTTGCAAGTGGTTCATGCATAAGCTCATTGGATCCGCCAACAGCAGCCCCCTTCAGGAGACCGCGATGTACGGCATGCGCGCCCAGGACAACGCCCCCGCCGTGCACTTTCGCAGTGACCGGATGTGTCGGGTGAATGGAGAGTTGTATTTCAGTACCCGGGAAAACACCCTGGAGGGGCCGTTTGAAAACCCGGAGGCGGCTGCGCGGGAGATTGAGGCTTACATCGCGCGGATGCAGCTTTTGAGCGCCCGTCGATAGACCGAAGCGCTGCCTTCGCGGGCAAGCCCGCTCCCACAAGGTTTTGTGGCGATCACATAATTTGTGAATACCCCAGAACATTGTGGGAGCGGGCTTGCTCGCGAAGGCGATGTAACATTCGCCACAAACGTTATGCGCTTAACGCACCGCTTCAAACAACCCGGTCGCGCCCATCCCGCCACCCACGCACATGGTGACGATGCCGTAGCGCAATTTACGTCGCTGCAACTCACGCACAAGATGCCCGACCTGACGCGACCCGGTCATGCCGAACGGGTGACCGATGGAAATCGAGCCGCCATTGACGTTGTACTTCTCGTTATCGATCCCCAGCCGGTTGCGGCTGTACAGGCATTGCGAGGCGAACGCTTCGTTGAGTTCCCACAGGTCAATGTCGGCCACCTGCAAACCCTTGGCCTTGAGCAGCTTCGGCACCGAAAACACCGGGCCGATGCCCATTTCATCCGGTTCGCAGCCCGCCACGGTGAAACCACGGAAGAACGCCTTCGGCTTCAACCCCAGTTCCAGCGCTTTCTCCAGGCTCATCACCAGGGTCATGGACGCACCGTCGGACAGCTGCGACGAGTTGCCCGCCGTCACCGAACCGTCTTCGGCAAACACCGGCTTCAACCCCGCCAGACTTTCCAGGGTCGTGTCCGGACGGTTGCAGTCGTCGCGGTCAACGACGCCATCGAGGATCTGCACCTGCCCGGTGGCCTTGTCTTCAACCCGATATTTCACCGCCATTGGCACGATTTCGTCGTCGAACAACCCGGCGGCCTGCGCCTGAGCGGTGCGCTGCTGACTTTGCAGGGCGTACAGATCCTGTTCTTCGCGGCTGACGTTGTAACGACGCGCAACGATTTCGGCGGTCTGGCCCATGGGGAAGTAGATGCCCGGCACCTGCTCTTTCAGCAGCGGGTTGATCAGGTTGTCGGTGTTGACGCTTTTCATGGTCAGGCTGATGGATTCGACACCACCGGCGACGATGATGTCGCTGCAGCCCGAAGCGATCTGGTTGGCAGCGATGGCAATCGCCTGCAAGCCCGATGAGCAGAAACGGTTGAGGGTCATGCCGGCGGTGCCGGTGCCCAGGCGCGACAGCACCGCGACGTTGCGACCGATGTTGTAGCCCTGGGCGCCTTCGTTGGAGCCGGCGCCGACGATGCAATCCTCGACGCTGGCCGGGTCGATGCCCGAGCGCGCCAGCAGTGCATTGACGCAGTGGGCCGCCATGTCGTCCGGACGGGTCTGGTTGAACTTGCCGCGAAAGGACTTGGCCAGGCCGGTCCGCACGCTGTCGACGATCACCACTTCACGCATGGCATACCTCATTATTGTTGTCGGTTGAGAGTGGATCGAGCATAAGTCCAGCCGTGACCGGTCGCGACAATCATTCACCCCGCGTATGCGTCACCATCGGTTCAAGTCTTGGGCTTTTTCAGTTTCTTTTCATGCTTGTCGGACTTTTCGAACGCCGCTTCCAGCGCCTGGTTGAGCGTGCGCAAAACCTTGACCCGGGCCCAGCGCTTGTCGTTGGCTTCCACCAGCGTCCAGGGGGAAATTTCGGTGCTGGTACGGTCGACCATGTCGCCGACCGCGGCGCGATAGGCCTCCCACTTATCCCGATTGCGCCAGTCGTCTTCGGTGATTTTGAAGCGCTTGAAGGGGATCTGTTCGCGCTCTTCGAAGCGCTCCAGTTGCGTCTGTTTGTCGATGGCCAGCCAGAACTTGACCACGATCACTCCGGCATCGGCGATCTGCTCTTCGAAGTCGTTGATTTCACCGTAGGCGCGCAGCCAGTCGGCCGGGCTGCAAAAGCCTTCGATACGCTCCACCAGCACCCGGCCATACCATGAACGGTCGAAAACGGTGAATTTGGCCCGTGCCGGAATATGTCGCCAGAATCGCCACAGGTACGGATGCGCCCGCTCCTCTTCGGTGGGCGCAGCAATCGGCACGATGCTGTATTGCCGAGGATCGAGCGCGGCGGCCACCCGGCGGATCGCCCCGCCCTTGCCGGCCGCGTCGTTGCCTTCGAACACGGCGATCAAGGCGTGGCGGCGCATGCGTTTGTCACGCATCAAGCCGGAAAAACGCGCCTGCTCGGTGATCAGTTGCTCTTCGTAGTCTTCCTTTTCCAGGTGTTGGTTCAGGTCGAGGCTGTCGAGCAGGTTCACCAGATCGACACTGCTGGCCAATGGCGCGGCGCTGACTTTATCCGGGTGAATCTTCGGCCTTTTCAACGCGCCTTGCAGGCCTTCAAGCAGAATCTTGCCGACCGCCAGGCTCCGATAGCGCGGGTCCATCCCGGCGATCACATGCCACGGCGCATAGTCGCGGCTGGTGCGGCGCAGAATGCGCTCGCCATACTTGACGAACTTGTCGTAAGTCTCCGATTGCTGCCAGTCCAGCGGGCTGATGCGCCAGCTGTGCAGCGGGTCGTCGGCCAGGGCCTTGAGGCGGTCCTTCATTTGCTTCTTGGAAAGGTGGAACCAGAACTTGAAGATCAACGCGCCTTCGTCACACAACATCTTTTCCAGGCGTTCGGCACCGTTGATGCTCTGATCGAACCGGGGTTCCTTGATCACGCCATGAACCCGGGCCTGCAACATCTGGCTGTACCAGTTACCAAAGAAGATGCCCATGCGGCCCTTGGCCGGAAGCATCCGCCAGTAGCGCCAGGCCGGTGGTCGCGCCAGTTCTTCGTCGGTCTGCTGATCGAACGTGCGGACCTCGATCAGGCGCGGGTCCATCCACTCGTTGAGCAGCTTCACGGTCTCGCCCTTGCCGGCACCTTCGATGCCGTTGATCAAAATGATCACCGGAAAGCGTTTTTGCTGCTGAAGTTCGAACTGCGCCTCGAGCAACGCTTCACGCAGCGCCGGCACTTCGGCTTCATAGGTTTCTTTGTCGATGACGTGACCGATTTCAGCAGATTCGAACATGGGGCGGCTCCTTCCAGGATTGAACAAGACTAGCGGATTGACCTCCCCTGCGTGGGAGAAATCCCATTTTCACTGCCTGGCCAGATCCGGACGTTGCCATGGATCAAGCAGCGACTCGGCGATCGGCTAGAATGGTCGCCTTGCCGTTGCCGAGCCTGCCATGAAACCTGTACTGCCCCACGCCCAGCTCGACTGGGACGACCAAGGTCTCCCGCGCTCGCGGGTGTTCGATGATGTGTATTTTTCCAACCTGTCCGGGCTGGACGAAACCCGTTACGTCTTCCTCGAACAGAACGCGTTGCGTGAGCGTTTCGCGGCATTGCCGGTGGACGGAAAACTGGTGATTGGCGAGACCGGTTTTGGTACCGGGTTGAATTTCCTGTGCGCCTGGCAGTTGTTCGAGCAGCACGCGGTGGCCGGTGCGCGGTTACATTTTGTCAGTGTCGAAAAGTACCCGCTGAGCCTGCCCGACCTGCAGCGGGCGCTGGCCTTGTGGCCGGAACTCAAGCCGTTTGCCGATCAACTGTTGGCGCAATACGTGGCGATCCATCAAGGTTTCCAGCGCCTGATCCTGGACCACGGACGCATCACCCTGACGCTGCTGATCGGCGATGTGCTGGAACAGTTGCCACAGCTGGACGCGCAGATCGATGCCTGGTTTCTCGACGGTTTCGCCCCGGCGAAAAACCCCGACATGTGGACCGCCGAACTGTTTGTCGAGCTGGCCCGACTCGCGGCGCCCGGCTCGACGATCAGCACCTTCACCAGCACC
Organism: Pseudomonas sp. BF-RE-21; assembly: GCF_019947305.1. Lineage (NCBI taxonomy): Bacteria > Pseudomonadati > Pseudomonadota > Gammaproteobacteria > Pseudomonadales > Pseudomonadaceae > Pseudomonas > Pseudomonas sp. BF-RE-21. Next base: position 21,079 of record NZ_JAGYGF010000006.1, read on the forward strand.
GGTTGGGTACGTCGTCTGTTGAATGCCGCAGGCTTCAAGATGAAACGCACGCCCGGCATCGGCCACAAATGGGAAATCCTGCGCGGGGTGTTTCTCGGTTGGCCTGAGGAGGTCACGAAGCCCGTCATGGCAAAACCGTGGTTTGCGCGTCCGGCCCCCCTGACCGGCGAACGTCGGGCCCTGGTGATTGGCGCCGGCCTCGCCGGTTGCGCGACAGCCGCCAGCCTCGCGACGCGGGGTTGGCAAGTCAGTCTGCTGGAGCGTCACGGCGCACTGGCGCAGGAAGCCTCGGGCAATCCTCAAGGGGTTTTGTACCTCAAGCTTTCCGCCCATGGCACCGCATTATCGCAATTGATCGTCAGCGGCTTCGGCCACACCCGCCGCTTGCTTGAGCAGTTGCATCGAGGTCTCGACTGGGACGATTGCGGCGTGCTGCAACTGGCCTTCAATGCCAAGGAAGCGGAGCGTCAGGCGCAATTGGCCGCAGCGTTTCCCGAGGACTTGCTGCACACGCTCGATCAAGCGCAGGCCGAAATCCGCGCCGGCATCGCGCTGCAATCGGGTGGCCTGTTCTTCCCCGAAGGCGGCTGGGTGCACCCGCCCGCCCTGTGCCAATGGCAAGCGGCGCACCCGAACATACAGATCTTGCCCCATCACGATGTGCTGGAGTTGCGCCGAGCGCACGGACACTGGCAAGCCCTGGATGGCGAAACCGTGCTGGCCGATGCCCCGGTAGTGATACTGGCCGGCGCTGCCGAGATCAAGCGCTTCACTTACAGCAGCGAGCTGCCGCTCAAACGCATTCGTGGGCAAATCACTCGCCTGCCACAGACGACTGAAAGCCAGGCACTGGGCACCGTCGTCTGCGCCGAAGGTTATGTCGCGCCAGCTCGTTTGGGTGAACACACCCTGGGCGCCAGTTTTGATTTCAACTCCGATGACCTGACCCCGACCGCCGCCGAACATGCAGGCAATCTGCAAATGCTCGAAGAAATCTCGGTAGATCTGGTCGCTCGACTCGGCGCAAATGCATTGCAGCCTGATGCACTTGAAGGCCGTGCAGCGTTTCGCTGCACCAGCCCGGATTATTTGCCGATTGTCGGCCCACTGGCCGACGGCCAGGCGTTCGCCGATGCCTACAGCGCCTTGAGCAAGGATGCCCGGCAAACCCCGGACATCCCTTGCCCATGGCTGGACGGTTTGTATGTCAACAGCGGCCACGGTTCCCGAGGGTTGATCACCGCGCCGTTGTCAGGCGAATTGCTCGCCGCGTGGCTGGATAACGAACCGCTGCCATTACCAAGAGCCGTGGCCGAGGCGTGTCATCCGAACCGCTTCGCCTTGCGCCGATTGATTCGAGGCAAATGAGGCACCTGGTTGCCGGGCATACCAGGTTTTGTACTTAAAGCCTTGGCACGCACCCAGCACCTTTATTACTTATCGATCTAAAACTCCCACGATCCCACCGGGTCAGTTTCTGAGTACCTGCCTTTTAGGCGCGGTATCGATTGACCCTCCCCAACGGAAAAACCGGTAAGGACTTTATGTGCGGATTAGCTGGCGAGTTACGCTTTGATCATCAACCTGCAGACCTTGCAGCCATTGAACGAATCACTCATCACCTGGCGCCTCGCGGCCCCGACGCGTGGGGCTTTCACAGCCAGGGGCCGATTGCCCTTGGTCATCGTCGCCTGAAAATCATGGACCTGTCGGACGGCTCGGCGCAGCCGATGGTCGACCATCAACTGGGCCTGTCCCTGGCCTTCAACGGCGCGATCTACAACTTCCCCGAACTGCGTACCGAACTTGAATCCCTCGGTTACGCCTTCTATTCCGGCGGCGACACCGAAGTGCTGCTCAAGGGCTACCACGCCTGGGGCGAAGCGCTGTTGCCCAAGCTCAACGGCATGTTTGCCTTCGCCATCTGGGAGCGTGACGCCAAGCGCCTGTTCATCGCCCGTGACCGTCTCGGCGTGAAGCCGCTGTACCTGTCGCGCACCGGCCAGCGCCTGCGCTTTGCCTCGGCATTGCCCGCGTTGCTCAAGGGCGGCGATATCAACCCGATCCTCGATCCGGTGGCGCTCAATCATTATCTGAACTTCCACGCGGTGGTCCCGGCGCCGCGCACCTTGCTGGCCGGCATCGAAAAGCTGCCGCCCGCCACCTGGATGCGCATCGAAGCGGACGGCACCACCGAGCAGAAAACCTGGTGGACCCTGCCCTACGGCCCACACGAGGATGAGAAAAATCTGACCCTCGAAGACTGGCGCGACCGCGTACTCGACAGCACCCGCGATGCGGTGGCGATTCGTCAACGGGCAGCGGTGGACGTCGGCGTGTTGCTGTCGGGCGGTGTCGATTCCAGCATGCTCGTCGGTCTGTTGCGGGAGGTCGGCGTGGAAAACCTGTCGACCTTCTCCATCGGTTTCCAGGATGCCGGTGGCGAGCGCGGTGACGAGTTCCAGTATTCGGACCTGATCGCCAGGCATTACGGCACCCAACATCATCAACTGCGCATCGACGAACAAGAGATCATCGAGCAACTGCCCGCCGCCTTCCGCTCGATGAGCGAGCCGATGGTCAGCCATGACTGCATCGCGTTCTATCTGTTGTCCCGCGAAGTGGCCAAGCATTGCAAAGTGGTGCAAAGCGGCCAGGGGGCGGACGAATTGTTCGCCGGGTATCACTGGTATCCGCAGGTCGATGGTGCGGCCGATCCGTACGCGGCGTACCGCGATGCGTTTTTCGATCGCAGCTACGAGGATTACGCCGCCACCGTACAGCCGAAATGGCTGACCGCGAATGACGCCGCCGGCGACTTCGTGAAGGAACATTTCGCACAGCCTGGTGCCGATGCGGCGGTGGACAAAGCCTTGCGTCTGGACAGCACGGTGATGCTGGTGGACGACCCGGTCAAACGCGTCGACAACATGACCATGGCCTGGGGTCTGGAAGCGCGCACGCCGTTTCTCGACTATCGCCTGGTGGAATTGTCAGCCCGGGTGCCGGGCAAATTCAAACTGCCGGACGGCGGCAAGCAAGTGCTGAAAGAAGCAGCGCGACTGGTGATTCCGAGCGAAGTCATCGACCGTAAAAAGGGTTACTTCCCGGTGCCGGGTCTCAAGCATTTGCAGGGCGACACGCTGAACTGGGTGCGCGAATTGCTGCTGGACCCGAGCCAGGATCGTGGCCTGTTCAACCCGGCGATGCTCGACCGTTTGCTGACCGATCCACAAGGCCAGTTGACCCCGTTGCGCGGCTCGAAGCTGTGGCAATTGGCGGCGCTGAACCTGTGGCTCAGTGAACAAGGAATCTGATCGATGAAACCTCACGCCACGGCGTACAGCCAACGCTTGTTGCGCGGTCAGGCGCCCTCCTACGAACGCTTGCAGGCGCGTCTGGCTGAAGACGGCAGTGAACTCGGTACCGCGCCGATTGCCGTGCATTGCGGCTGGGGCCGGTTGTTGATCGGCCATACGTTCCCCGACCCGGCAAGCCTCGCCCAGGAGTTGCTCAATGAGCAACCGGGCGAACGGGACATCGCCCTCTATGTCGCCGCGCCCCAGCAAGTGCTGGGGCTGGAGCCGGCCCAGTTGTTTCTCGATCCGTCGGACACCTTGCGCTTGTGGTTCAGCGATTACCGACAGGCAACCCGCGTGTTTCGCGGCTTTCGCATTCGTCGTGCGCAAGGCGATGCCGACTGGCAGGCGATCAATCAGTTGTATCAGGCGCGTGGCATGTTGCCGATCGACGCCCGTCTGCTGACCCCGCGTCATCTGGGCGGCCCGGTGTACTGGCTGGCCGAAGACGAGGACAGCGGCGCGGTGATCGGCAGTGTCATGGGCCTCAATCATCACAAGGCGTTCAACGATCCGGAAAACGGCAGCAGCCTCTGGTGCCTGGCAGTCGATCCGCACTGTTCGCGGCCCGGCGTCGGTGAAGTGCTGGTACGGCATTTGATCGAACACTTCATGAGCCGTGGCCTGAGTTACCTGGACCTGTCCGTGCTGCACGACAATCGCCAGGCGAAAAGTCTTTACGCCAAGCTCGGTTTTCGCAACCTGTCGACCTTTGCGATCAAGCGCAAGAACGGCATTAACCAACCGTTGTTTCTCGGCCCCGGTCCTGAGGCCGAGTTCAACCCCTACGCGCGGATCATCGTCGAGGAAGCCCATCGTCGCGGCATTGATGTGCAGGTCGATGATGCCGAGGCCGGGATGTTTACCCTCAGCCACGGCGGACGGCGAGTACGTTGCCGCGAGTCGCTGAGTGACCTGACCAGCGCCATCAGCATGAGCCTGTGCCAGGACAAAAGCCTGACGCACAAAGTGTTGAAGGCGGCCGGTCTGAATCTGCCGAGCCAGCAACTGGCGGGCAACGCCGATGACAACCTGGCGTTTCTCGACGAACACGAGCGGGTGGTGGTCAAGCCGCTGGATGGCGAACAGGGTCAAGGGGTGGCGGTGGATCTGCGGACCATCGAAGACGTCCAGCAAGCCATCGAATCAGCCCGTCAGTTCGACAGCCGCGTGCTACTGGAAAGCTTTCACGAAGGCCTCGACCTGCGGATTCTGGTGATCGGGTTTGAGGTGGTGGCGGCGGCGATTCGCCGGCCGGCCGAAGTGGTGGGCGACGGGCAGCATTCCATCGGTGCGCTGATTGACGCCCAGAGTCGGCGTCGACAGGCGGCCACCAGCGGTGAAAGCAAAATCCCGCTGGACCACGAGACCGAACGCACGTTGCAGGCAGCGGGTTACGACTACAGCAGCATTCTGCCGGCGGGTGAACATTTGTTCGTACGGCGTACGGCGAATCTTCATACCGGCGGTGTGCTTGAAGATGTCACGGCGATCCTGCATCCCACGCTGGCGGAGGCCGCCGTGCGCGCGGCGCGGGCGCTGGATATTCCGATGGTCGGGCTCGACCTGATGGTGCCGGCGGCGGATCAGGCGCAATACGTGTTTATCGAAGCCAATGAACGCGCCGGCCTGGCCAACCATGAGCCGCAGCCGACGGCCGAGCGGTTTGTGGATCTGTTGTTTCCGCATAGTCAGCCGGCGGTCTCTTAGTGATGTGGTGCCTGGGTTGGCGCCTTCGCGGGCAAGCCTCGCTCCTACAGGTTTTGCGTCGTTTGGAATATCGCTCACGACGCTATTCCCTGTAGGAGCGAGGCTTGCCCGCGAAGACGGCCTCACAGACACCGCAAATTACCCTCATCGAAACCATCGATGCGCTCAACTCATCAGGAGTTTCCATGACCCATAAAATCCCGGAACCCGACCTCAACTACCTGCAAAAAGTCCTCCTGGAAATGCTCGCCATTCCGAGCCCGACCGGTTTCACCGACACCATCGTGCGTTACGTCGCCGAGCGGCTCGAAGAGCTGGGCATTCCTTTCGAGATGACTCGCCGCGGCACCATCCGCGCCACGCTTAAAGGCAAGAAAAACAGCCCCGACCGCGCCGTTTCCGCCCACCTCGACACCATCGGCGCCGCCGTTCGCGCAGTGAAAGACAACGGTCGCCTGACCCTGGCGCCAGTCGGCTGCTGGTCCAGCCGATTCGCCGAGGGCAGCCGCGTCAGCCTGTTTACCGACAACGGCGTGATCCGTGGCAGCGTGTTGCCGCTGATGGCGTCCGGGCATGCGTTCAACACGGCGGTGGACGAGATGCCGATCAGCTGGGATCACATAGAACTGCGCCTCGACGCGTACTGCGCGACCCGCGCCGATTGCGATTCCCTGGGGATCAGCGTCGGCGATTTCGTCGCGTTCGACCCGTTGCCGGAGTTCACCGAAAGCGGCCACATCAGCGCCCGTCACCTCGACGACAAGGCCGGCGTTGCCGCGCTGCTGGCGGCGCTTAAAGCGATCGTCGACAGTGGCGAAGAGCTGATGATCGACTGCCATCCGCTGTTCACCATCACCGAGGAAACCGGCAGCGGTGCAGCGGCGGCGTTACCGTGGGACGTCAGCGAATTCGTCGGCATCGACATCGCACCGGTCGCGCCCGGCCAGCACTCCAGCGAACATGCGGTCAGCGTGGCGATGCAGGATTCCGGCGGGCCTTATGACTATCACTTGTCGCGGCACTTGCTGCGACTGGCCAGCGACAACGAGTTGCCGGTGCGCCGCGACCTGTTTCGCTACTACTTCAGCGATGCGCATTCGGCGGTCACCGCCGGCCATGACATTCGCACCGCCCTGCTCGCTTTCGGATGCGACGCGACTCATGGCTACGAGCGCACCCACATCGACAGCCTCGCGGCGCTCAGTCGCCTGCTCGGCGCCTACATCCTCAGCCCGCCGGTGTTCGCCAGCGATGCGCAACCAGCCAAGGGTTCGCTGGACCGGTTCAGTCATCAGATCGAACATGACACGCAGATGGAAAGCGATACGCGGGTGCCTTCGGTGGATAGTCTGGTGGGGCAGCGGTCGGATAGCTGATCCGGAATTTTCATTGTCTGGGCTGACGTCTTCGCGGGCAAGCCTCGCTCCTACAGACTTTGCGTCGATCCGAAGTAATGTGATCAACGCGAAACCTGTAGGAGCGAGGCTTGCCCGCGAAGGCGTCAGCCCAGACAACACATCAGATCCAGACTAGCCGCCACCCATCATTCGCCGTAGCATCGCGCCATTGTTTAGCCGAGGTGCCTATGCTGATTCCCCACGACCAACTTGAAGTCGACACCCTGACCCGCCTGATCGAGGATTTCGTGACCCGTGACGGCACCGACAACGGCGATGACACGCCGCTGGAAACCCGCGTATTGCGTGTTCGCCAGGCCCTGACCAAAGGTCAAGCGCTGATTGTCTTCGACCCGGAAAGCGAGCAATGCCAGTTGATGCTCAAGCACGACGTGCCCAAGCATCTGTTCGACTGACGCCTTCATCGCCCTTTGGTTTTTGCCAGTTTGACCTGGATGCGCTTGTAGACTTCGGCACGGTGCACATTGACGTTTTGCGGCGCGTCGACGCCGAAGCGCACCGTGTTGCCGTTGACGGCGACAATACGCACCGAAATGTCGTCACCGATGGAAATCATTTCGCCCACAACGCGGCTGAGTACAAGCATGGCATTCGTCCTTCAGGGTTATCGAACCCTGAAGATGCCCGGCACGCGGCGGGCCTTCAATGCGACGAGGGCAAAACAGTCCCGCCCTACAGCGCAAGGCGAACACCTCCTAAGGAAACGTCTTACAAACCGAGGCTTTGCTTCAGGCAGCGGAAAAACGCGGGCCGAACAGGATGACGCTTGCGCCGATCACACACAGCGCCACACCGATCCAGTCAGAGCCGAGCGGGCGAATCCGTTCGACCACGGCCAGCCAGCCAATCGACGCAATGATGTAGATGCCACCGTAGGCGGCATAAGCCCGCCCCGCGTAGCTCGCCTCGACACGGGTCAGCAGCAGCGCGAACAAGGTCAGGCTGAGCAGCGCCGGCACCACCCACCAGACGCTTTTGCCTTGGCGCAACCACATCCAGAAGGCAAAGCAGCCGGCGATTTCGAACAGCGCGGCGAGAAAAAACCACAGGTAATTGAGCATGCGAACGTCTCGCGAGGATGACCGATGGCGGCCACCCTAACGGCGACGTTGTGCGCGGGCAAGTTCAGCCTGCCGTCTGTTTGGCCTTGGCGCGCATTTTATCGGCCATGAGGGTCATTTCGTCGTAGAGCAGTTGCGGGTTCTTCTGCTTCAGCGCCCAGGCCATACGGCCCTGTTCGTGGGGCAGGATCATGAATTCGCCGGCGGCGACGTGCTGATAGATGTAGTCGGCAATGTCGGCCGCACTAATCGGCGAACTTTCCAGCAACTTGCCAACCTGCGCTTTCATGGCGGGTGTCGGACCACGGAAAGAGTCCAGCAGGTTGGTCTGGAAGAACGACGGGCACACCACATGCACGCCAACTTCCTGGTGCGCCAGTTCGATCAGCAGGCTTTCGGACAACGCCACCACACCGGCCTTGGCCACGTTGTAGTTACTCATCGCCGGGCCTTGCATCAGGGCGGCCATCGACGCGATGTTGATGATCTTGCCTTTGCTTTTTTCCAGCAGCGGCAAGAACGCCTTGCAACCCTTGACCACGCCCATCAGGTTAATCGCGATCTGCCAGTCCCAGTCTTCCAGGGACAGCTCGCTGAAGAACCCGCCCGAGGCGACACCGGCGTTGTTGACGATGACATCGATGCCGCCGAGCTTGACTTCACAGGCTTGGGCGAACGCGGTCAGCTGACTGTAATCGCGCACGTCGCAACGCTGGATAAAGCCATCGCCGCCGGCTTCGCGAACCAGCTTCAGGGTTTCCTGCAGACCGGGTTCGCTGACATCCGACAAAGCCAGTTGCCAGCCTTCACGTGCCCAGCGCAGCGCGATTTCGCGACCCAGGCCCGAGCCCGCGCCAGTGATCATCATGCGATTTTGCATAGCAAACAGCCTTGTTGTTCCGGGGAAGATGCGTCGAGTGTAGCGAAGGACCTTGCCCGACCCACGCTCCATCAGATTGCTGAATGGCGCGAGCAAACCGTGAGCGCGCCTGTATCAACCAGGCCCCTGAAAACGAAATAAGCCTTTCTTCGAAAAACATTAAAAAAACTTGGAATTTTCTTTCAAGTGCACCAGTCGGAATTTACAAGCAGCTCGGGTTTATTGCAGTCCAGCTGACAATTAACACCAGGCAATTTCAGAACACTTCCGACAAGGAAATAGACATGGGCACAATACTAATCATTATTCTGATCCTCCTGCTGGTAGGTGGTCTGCCGGTCTTCCCTCATTCCAGAAGTTGGGGTTATGGCCCGTCGGGTATCATCGGCGTGGTGTTGGTGGTGCTGTTGATTTTGCTGTTACTCGGCAAGATATAAGGATCTGACAGGCAAAAAAAAGAGGCCCTTGAAGGGCCTCTTTTTTATTGCATCAACAGTCAGTCCGGCTTGCCGTCAACGACACCGGCGGTGTTGTCGATCAGGCTCTTGGTCGCCGTTTGCAGGAACGCTTCGAGCTTGAGTTTCAGCTCGGCAGTGCGAGGTGCATTCGGTACGATCTCGGCGTGAGGTGTCGCGCCCAGTTCGTACTGATACATCTTCGGCTCCATTTCCTTTTCTTTCGGCAAGACCAGAATCTGATCCGCCGTGACGATGGCCGTGGTCTGTTCGCTGCCCGACGGTTTGATCACGCCAAAACCGGTGTCGCCTTCCGGCAGGTCGAGCAGGTCACGCCCCCAGCACTGATGACGCACTTCGCCACCGATGCGACCCATGATGGTCGGTACGATGTCGATCTGCGTGCCTACCGTGTGGTCAAGTTTGCCGAATTTGTCCTGGATGCCCGGTGCAATCATCAGCATCGGCACGTTGAAGCGGCCCAGGTCCATTTCGGTGATCTGGCGCTCGTTGCCGAAACCGTGGTCACCGACGATGACAAACAGGGTTTCCTTGAAGTAAGGCTCCTTGCGGGCCTTTTCAAAGAACTGACCGAGCGCCCAGTCCGCGTAACGCATGGCGGTCAAATGCTCGTTCAGGCTGCCACGATCGGTCACGCGCTCGACCGGCAATGGCGTCGGCAAGGCGTATGGCGTGTGGTTTGACAGGGTCTGCAGCAAGGCATAGAACGGCTTGCCGTTTTCCCGTGCCTTGAGCTCGACCAGACCACGGTCGAACATGTCCTGGTCGGACACACCCCAGGTTGGATCGGAGAACACCGGGTTGACGAAGTCGTTACGACCAATGAAGTTGGTCATGCCCTGGCTGCTGAAGAAACCCGACTGGTTATCCCAGGCGAAGTCGCCGTTGTAGACGTACACGTCGTCATAGTCGCGGGCGCTGAGCAATTGCGGGAGGCCGGACAGTTTGTGGCTGCCTTCCGGGGTCTGCATCAGGTATTCGAAACCCGGCAGGTTCGGGAAGCAGGCCATGGTGGCGAACATACCCTGGTGGGTGTGGGTGCCGTTGGAGAAGAAGCGGTCAAACAGCAGGCCTTCCTTCGACAGCTTGTCGAGGTACGGCGTGATGTTACCCGGTGCACCGAGGGCGCCGACCGAGTGACCGGCCATGCTTTCCATCAGGATCACGACGACGTTCTTGATCGGCAGGGTCTTGTCGGCCGGCGGCGTGTAATCGCGACGCACCGCTGCGGTCTCGGCATCCACCAGTTTGTCGTTCGGCATCACCAGCATGTCACGCACGATTTGCTGAGCTTGCGGCTGTGGCAGCGTGGCTTTCCAGATGTTGTCGCGATCTTCGGACATCCGGCTCTTGGCTGCCGCGACCAGCGACAATGTGCCGTTGAGGCCCAGCTGGTTGGCGAAGTTGGAGTCGGTGGTGTAGACGTCACCCCAACGCAGTGGCGGGCCTTGGCGCAGAGTGCCGCGAGCCGCGACCACGCAAACCAGCAGGCACACCACGAACACGACACTGCGCGCGTACCACGGGGCGATCTGGCGCGTGCCGATGCTGCCGCCGCTGAATGGACCGCGAGGACGGGTCGCGCGGTCGGCGCCCTTGAACGCCAGGGTCAGGATCAACGTGCCCACGGCCCAGGCCAGCAGGTAGCGAACCACCGGGAATCCGTACCAGAGCATGCTCATTACGGTTTTCGGGTCTTCCTTCACGTACTGGAAAACCAGGCCGTTGAGGCGCTGGTGGAACTCGCGATAGAAGTCCATTTCCATCAGGCCGAGGAACAGCGCGATGCTCGAAGCGATGGTCAGCCAGAAACGGAAGAACCCGCGGGCCGCCATGGCCCGGGCGCTGAACAGCGCCAGCAACAGCGGAATGCTGAGGTAGACCACCAGGCGCAGGTCGAAGCGCAGGCCGTTGGCGAACGCTTCGAAGAAGGTCGAGGCCGGGGTGTCGAGGATCATCTCGCGGTTGTAGACCAGCAGCGCGACGCGCAGCAGGCTGAACATGACCATCATGACCAGGGCACACAGCAGCGTGTAGGCCAGATGCGATTTGACGGTCGGTTGCAGCAGGCGACTAGAAGCTCGCTGCTGACTCAGGGCGTCCGGGATTGCCATGTCGTTTTAGGACCCATTGGAAGTTGAAGTTTCAAAATTACAGCTGCGCCCTGCCCTCTGTTGGCCAGTTCTCGGCCCCGGGGTTTGCGCGGTGCGCAAATGTTGCACGATCAACCGCGGCATTGCTATTGATTACTGATCTGCACGGCTGGCGCGGGCGAATTGTCTTGGAGGCTTTGTGAAAATTTTGTGTAGTGCATATTCGGAAACACAATAAAGTCCCTCCAAGTCATCAAACGTCTGTGTTGATGGGGCTTTTGGGGGATTGGATATTTGATCGGGGGCTTATCCGTTGTTGCGGTCACGGCGGCTATTGGTTTCGCTCTTACAGCGAGTCACTTGGAGAAGCGCCAAGTAACCAAGCGCTTTTGCCCCTTTCGTTCGGTGCCTCGCTAAGGCTCGGCATGCCCTCGCTTCGGTCCTGCTCCGTGGGCCCGCCGCCATCGGCCATCCATGGCCGGGGGCGGCTAACCCGGCATCCATGCCGGGTTGCCCACTGCGCAGAACCTCCACTCGGCCTCTCGAGGGGGCGACTACCGCCACAGCCGCCGAGGCGGCCTGAAAGCCGACCTGGCTCCTCAGTCGTGTGCACTCTCCCGCACTGTGGTGGCTGCACTAGTCTTGGATGTTTGCACATTCCCTCTGTAGGAGCCGGCTTGCTGGCGATAGCGGTGGATCAGTCATCTGTTTATTGACTGGACAGACGCCATCGCCAGCAAGCTGGCTCCTACAGGGGAAATGCATAGGTGTCAGGATGAATACGATCAACTGTAGGAGCCGGCTTGCTGGCGATAGCGGTGGATCAGTCACCTGTTTATTGACTGGACGGACGCCATCGCCAGCAAGCTGGCTCCCACAGGGGAAATGCATAGGTGTCTGGATGAATACGATCAACTGTAGGAGCCGGCTTGCCGGCGATAGCGGTGGGTCAGTCACCTGTTTATTGACTGGACGGACGCCATCGCCAGCAAGCCGGCTCCTACAGGGGAAATGCATAGGTGTCTGGATGAATACGAGCAACTGTAGGAGCCGGCTTGGCGGCGATAGCGGTGGGTCAGTCACCTGTTTATTGATTGAACGGACGCCATCGCCAGCAAGCTGGCTCCTACAGGGGAAATGCATAGGTGTCTGGATGAATACGAGCAACTGTAGGAGCCGGCTTGCCGGCGATAGCGGTGGGTCAGTCACCTGTTTATTGACTGGACGGACGCCATCGCCAGCAAGCCGGCTCCTACAGGGGAAATGCATAGGTGTCTGGATGAATACGATCAACTGTAGGAGCCGGCTTGGCGGCGATAGCGGTGGGTCAGTCACCTGTTTATTGACTGGACGGACGCCATCGCCAGCAAGCTGGCTCCTACAGGGGAAATGCATAGGTGTCTGGATGAATACGATCAACTGTAGGAGCCGGCTTGGCGGCGATAGCGGTGGGTCAGTCAACCTGTTTATTGACTGGACGGACGCCATCGCCAGCAAGCCGGCTCCTACAGGGAATCGCGTACGCTTTTGATTTCCACCACTCATCAGGCCGAGCGTTAGCTCGCCTTCCGCTTTTGATCTGAGCGCCCCCTCGAGAGGCCGAGCGCAGGTTCTGCGCAGTGGGCAACCCGGCATGGATGCCGGGTTAGCCGCCCCCGGCCATGGATGGCCGATGGCGGCGGGCCCACGGAGCAGGACCGGAGCGAGGGCATGCCGAGCCACAGCGAGGCACCGAACGAAAGGGGCAAGAGCGCTTTGGTTACTTTCGCGCTTTTCGAAAGTGACTCGCTGTAAAAGCGAAACCATAAGCCGCCATGACCACAGCAACGGATATGCACACCAATCAAACAAACCCGCAAAAAAAAGCCCCGATCAAATCAGGGCTTTTTATAGAAAGAAACGAAGCGATTACTTCTCGGCACGCTCTTTCAGGGCCTTCAAGGTATTGAACGGCGCATCAACCACAAACTTGTTGGCAATCATCGAAGGCACGCTACCACCCGGCTCAGTGTGAACCTGATAGGTCACTTCAATCTGGTCACCCTTGGGCACGAACTTCCAGAACCCATCAACCTTGGCAACCCGCACAAAACCCTTTTCCTCAGGAATATACTTCGGCACACCCTCAAGCTTACGGGTCAGACTGCCATCGGCGCCTACAGTAGTCGTGATATGCAGCACCGAATCACGCGCAGTCACCGGCCATGGGGTATTGAACTGGGTGTAGGTCCAGCTCTGATCGCCTTCATGCTTGAGCAGCTTCTGCTGCTTGCATTCGTGAATCCACGAGCAGGCGCCCGCCACGTCTTCCTGAAGTGCGCGCAATTTGGCCATGGTGGTTTCCATCAGGGTAACGCCCTGATAAGCCTTGTAGTCAGAGCCGGCCACTTCACTCAAGGACACCTTGATGCCGTCTTCATTCTTGGCCACCTTCCAGTCTTCGGCCTGTGCGGTGGCATTCGCCAGCAAAACCGTCAAACCACACAGCACAGCCATACGATGCAGCGAACCCATAATCTTATTCCTTATTGTTGAAGTTCCGTTCGTTGACACATCACGCCGCCGTCATCTGCTCCCACCAGCCCAGCAATCTGATCGCTTCGTCACTGCTGTTTCCGCAGACTTCGACGTCGGCTTCAAACGCCGAACACACGGCCGGACGTTCCGGTTGGCCGAAAATACTGCACAGGTTTTCGGCAGAGAGTTGAACGCAACGTTCTCCGGCGGCTTTGCCATTGGGCATACCGGGAATCGGAGAACTGATGGAAGGGGCAATGCAACAGGCGCCACAGCCTTCACGGCATTTCATGACGACGAGCTCCTCGCGACGGGTGATGTGTTAAAGGACGGGGCACAGAGTAACCGCTAAAACAGTTGTTTTAAATTACCTGTCGCCGGGTTTTTACGCTCAAACCAGCGTGACTGACCAGTCTCCGACAAAGCGTCTGGCCTGCGGGTCACGCCGAGGAAGGATTTACTGCTTGAACTCCAATTCCAGCGCCGCGCCCTCGACTTCCCGACGCTCTTCGTTACGCAGTTGCAACTTCATTTCGTTGCTGATCAGTCGCCCGTTGAGCTGGAACGGAGAGCTGCCAGCCTTCTCACCGAACATTTGCGGCAACACGGCGTCGTGCCGGGGCAACGGAACTGTACCGACCGGCTTAAACTCTTCGGCCATTTCCTCAGGCAAGCTCAAATCCAGGTCAGCCGAAGGCAGTTTGGTTTTCACCACTTCACTGGCCGGTTTCGATTTGGAGGCAATGGGTGAACGTTTTTTCTGCGTAGCCGCTTTCTTTTTGACCGGCGTGGCTTTTTTTGCCGGTGCCGGTTTTTTCGATGTCGCGCTGGCGGCCGGTTTTTCCTGAACGGGAGCCGCCAGGACGCCTTCCGAATTGAAGGTTATCAACAGGCAGATCGACAACCAGGCGGCAGGAAAAATCGGTTTCATGGATCCAACGGAGAACGGCGCTATCGGCAGAGGGCCATATGCTCGCTCGTTGGACGCGACATGACAAGCTCGGGCAGGAATTACCCGCCCGCCCGTCATATTCCGCCGGCCATCTCCTGGCAAAGCTGGGTAGCCAGCATGCCCAGAGTCATCAACGCACGCTCGGCTTCGCGATTCCAGGGAATGCCGCAGTTGAGCCGAATGCAGTGATTGAACTGCTCGGTGTTACTGAAAATCAGCCCCGGTGCGATGCTGATGCCTTGCTGCAACGCGCGCACATGAAGTTCTTGTGTATTGACCCGCCCCGGCAGACTCACCCACAGAATGAAGCCGCCGGTCGGCCGGGTCATCTGCGTGCCTTCCGGGAAATACTGCTGTACCGCGAGCTGGAAAGCGCTGAGATTTTTGCGGTACTCCTGACGGATGTAGCGCAAATGCCGGTCGTAACCGCCATTTTCCAGATACGCCGCGATCCCCATCTGCGTAACGCTGCAAGCCGAATGCGTGCTGAAGGTCTGCAAGCGCTGGATTTCCTGCTGGTACTTGCCGGCAATCATCCAGCCAATCCGCACACCCGGAGACAGGGTCTTGGAGAAGCTTGAGCAGTAGATCACCCGATCCAGCCGGTCGTAGGCCTTGAGTGCCTTGGTACGGCCCTGCTCGAACATCAGCTCGCCGTAGATATCGTCTTCGACCACCTGAATATCGAAATCCGAGGCCAGGCGCAGCAGTTGTTTCTGCCGCTCTTCGGGCATGGTGCCGCCCAGCGGATTGCTCAGACGCGTGGTCAGCACCAGCGCTTTGATCGACCATTGATTCGCTGCCAGTTGCAAGGCTTCCAGGCTCATGCCGGTGGCCGGATCGCTGGGGATCTCGATGACTTTCAGGCCCAGCAGATCGGCCAGTTGCAGCAACCCGTAGTAGGTTGGCGACTCGGCGGCGATCAAGTCACCCGGCCGGGTCAGCACGCGCAGGGACATCTGCAAGGCATCGACGCAGCCGTGGGTGATGACCACTTCCGACGGATCGACCACCACGCCGGCATCGCGCATGCGAATCGCCACTTGCCGTCGCAACGGTTCAAAACCGGGGCTGAACATGTAACTGAATGCCCGTGGGCTATGGAATCGGGTGACTTTGGCCAACTGCTGATGCAGCGCCCGCACTGGCAGGTAATCGACGCTCGGCACCGCCGCGCCCAAGGGAAACACGCCCTCACGACGGGATTCGACCAACACTTGTTGAATGATGCTGCTGCGGGTGACTAGGCCGGGACGTTCGACCCGGGCGATGTCCGGCGTCGGCGCAGTCAGGGCCGGCGTCTGGTGCACGTAGTAACCCGACTGCGGCCGGGCACGGATCAGCCCCTGATCTTCGAGATTGGCATACGCCTGCAACACCGTCGCATGGCTGACGTTGAGCTGCGAACTCATCTTGCGCACCGAAGGCACGCGCTCCCCCGGCTGATAGACCCCACGACGGATGTCTTCGGCCAGTTGTTGAGCAATACGTTGGTAGAGCAAGAGATTGGTCATGACGCAGCACTCGATTTCACGGGCATTTTATTCTTGTGTGAAACAATACCGGAACAGTTTAGAAGTGTACGGGGACAGTTGCCACAATAGTCGACGGTACAGTGCAGTGTCAGCAAAATCTGTACTGCTTTGCGAGGCAATTCGCAGACACAAAAAAACCCGGCGCTGTCTGGCAGCCCGGGTTTGTAGGAGCCGGCTCGCAGGCGATGGCATCACTTCGGTTCGTCTGAAACACCGCGGTGATGCCATCGTCGGAACGCCGCCCGCAGCAAGCCGGCTCCTACAGAGTATGTGGTTTCAATCGGAATCCGCTATTACCGGGCAGCGCCGAGCAGGCCTTTTTCGTCGGAGAACACAATTTCCACCCGACGGTTCTGCGCCCGGCCCCGTTCCGAGGCGTTCGCGTCTACCGGGTATTCGTCGCCATAACCTTCGACCTTAATGCGTTTTTCGTCGATGCCCAGGTCCGTCAACACGTCCGCCACCGATTGCGCACGGTCACGGGACAGTTTGAGGTTTTCCTGCTTGCCGCCGGTGCTGTCGGCGTAACCTTCGATGCGCACGACGCGCTTGGGATTGAGCTGCAGGAATTGCACGATCTTCAACACCACGCGGTTCGCCGAGTTTTTCAACTCCGCTTCGCCGGTGTCGAACAGCACGTCGCCGAGGGTCATCACCAGGCCACGGTCAGTCTGGGTCGTGGCCAGCGCAACAATCTGCTCTTCAAGCCACTTGCCCTGCTGCTGCACGCTCAGCAATTTGGATTCGCGCAGGGCCAGTTGCAGGCGCTGACGCTCCAGTTCGAGCTTCGCCGCGCGCTCTTCGTTGAGTACCTGATTGGTGTGCTCCCGAGCGATTTCGCTGTAGCGCCGGCTCAGGTAGGCGTAATGCAGTACGTCGGACCCGCTGCCCCAGTAGCTGGACAGTCGATCGGCACGGGCCAGGGATTCACCGGCACGGATCACGTCTTTCGGCGCGATTCGCAGCACGTTGGAATCTTCTTTCACCTTCTGAAAGTCGGCACCCGCTTCTTGCAACGCGGCTTCACTGTGCTGACCGGCGCAGCCATAGAGACTCGCACAACCAACAAGGATCAAGCCGCCGATAGCTTTGGACGTGAGGTTCATTGGGCATCCCCCACTTGCTTGCGCAATCGAGTGATGCGGGTGTTGAGAAGATCCAGCTTCTCTTCACTTTTGAGCGTCAGTACCTTGGCTTCGGCCAGGCGCGCGTCAAGTTCGGCCTGTTCGGCGCGCATGCGTGCATGTTTGTAAGACTGATCGGCCATATCACCTTGGGCACGGGCGAATTTATCTTCGGCCAGTTTCATTTCAGGCACGTCGTCCGCGGTGGCCCCTACGGCTTTGGCTTGCACGAGCACCTGTTCGGTCAGGCGTATCTGTTCATTCGGCGCCGGATCGGCTGCACAACCCGCCAGAGCCAGAACGGCCAGGGCAGCGAAAAGAGGTCGAATACTCACTAAAAATCCCTACTGTTTTGGGGTACTGGCGGGTGGTTGCTGTGGCTGCTGTTGCTGCGCTTTCCAGCGCTCGATATTGCGTTGCAGCACGGCTTCCGTCAGTCCGGACGCGGGCAATTCTGTCATCTTTTTGGCCAGCTGTCCGCGCAACCACGGATCGTTGCAGGCAGAGTTATGGGAAACCGCGAGGAACAGGCCGGGTTTGTCGACCGGCTGCGGGCGCGCGACGAGGTCATTGGCCATGCTCAGGGCCTGTGCGGCTGCCATGCCCGAATAGCGTCCGGCGAGGACAAATTCCACTTCCCCCAACAGCAATTTCTGAAGGGCCTGGGTCAGGTTTGGAGTGCGTACGAGGGTCAATTGCTGCTCGGCGAACGTAGCGAATTCCGAGGTCATTCGAGACTTTTCCGACAACGCGCCGGGATGACCGTGAAGGTCCTGCGCCTGGTTGTAGACCAGTGGCGAGTCTTTTCGGGTCCAGACCAGGTAATCGTTTTCCAGCAACGGCGGATGGATGTAATCCAGGGTTTCCAGCTCACTGACCGTCAACGGCGCGTCGGCCAGCATGTCCATGCGCCCACTGCGCACTTCCTCGAGCGCCTGGGCGCGTTTGCCGGCATAGAGCATCTCGACCTTGATGCCCAACTGCCCTGCTACTTGTTGCAACAGGTCGGCACTGGCACCGATCAGGTGCTTGGGGTTTTGCGGGTCCTGCCACAGATACGGCGGCGCATCCGGGCTGCCGGTGACCACCAGTCGCTCACACTTGCCCGCTGCGATGGACAGCGTCGGCAACAGCGTCAGACCCAGCAGCAATGACCAACCGAACACTCGATGCAGATCCATACTCAAACCCCGTTATATCCCCTGTAGGAGCGAGACCGGCTTGCCGGCGATGGACGTTAACGATGACGCGCCCGCTCCGGGTAACCGCGGTGCCTCCAAGTCCATCGCGAGCAGGCTCGCTCCTACAGAAGAGCAAAAAAAAGCCCGACCAAAAGGTCGGGCTCTTTATAGGTCAAGCGGCTGGATTAGACCAGCTTCTCGAACTCAGGGATGGCTTCGAACAGGTCAGCCACCAGGCCGTAATCGGCCACCTGGAAGATCGGCGCTTCTTCGTCCTTGTTGATCGCGACGATCACTTTGGAGTCTTTCATGCCGGCCAGGTGCTGGATCGCGCCAGAGATACCGACCGCGATGTACAGCTGTGGAGCAACGATCTTGCCGGTCTGACCGACCTGCATGTCGTTGGGTACGAAACCTGCGTCGACCGCGGCGCGGGAAGCACCGACGGCAGCGCCCAGCTTGTCGGCCAGGGCGTACAGGTGTTTGAAGTTGTCGCCGTTCTGCATGCCGCGACCGCCGGAAACGACGATTTTGGCAGCGGTCAGTTCCGGACGATCGGACTTGGCCAGTTCTTCACCAACGAAGCTCGAAGTGCCGGCGTTGTGCGCAGCAGCAACTGCTTCAACGGCAGCCGAACCGCCTTCAGCGGCAACCGGGTCGAAACCGGTGGCACGCACGGTGATCACCTTGACCGCAGCGTTCGACTGAACGGTAGCGATGGCGTTACCGGCGTAGATCGGGCGCTTGAAGGTGTCAGCGCTTTCAACCGAGATGATCTCGGAGATCTGGTCAACGTCCAGCTGAGCGGCAACGCGCGGCAGGATGTTTTTGCCGTTGGAAGTGGCGGCAGCCAGGATGTGGCTGTAGCCCTTGCCCAGCTCGGCAACCAGTGGTGCGACGTTTTCCGGCAGTTGGTGCGCGTAGGCGGCGTTATCGGCCACCAGCACTTTAGCCACGCCAGCCACTTTCGCAGCGGCTTCAGCCACGGCGCCAGCGCCTTGACCTGCAACCAGCACGTGGATGTCGCCGCCGATTTTGGCAGCAGCGGCCACGGTGTTCAGCGTGGCCGGGGCCAGCACTTTGTTGTCGTGTTCAGCAATAACCAAGATAGTCATTTAGATTACCTTCGCTTCGTTTTTCAGTTTCTCGACCAGTTCAGCCACCGACTTGACCTTGATACCCGCGCTGCGTGCAGCAGGCGCTTCGACTTTCACGGTCTTGTTGGTGGAGGCGGTGGAAACGCCCAAAGCGTCCGGAGTCAGCACTTCGAGAGGCTTCTTCTTGGCTTTCATGATGTTTGGCAGGGACGCGTAGCGCGGCTCGTTCAAACGCAGGTCGGTGGTGACGATGGCCGGCAGTTTCAGGGAAACTGTTTGCGCGCCGCCGTCGATTTCGCGGGTCACGGCAACGCTGTCGCCGGACACTTCGACTTTGGACGCGAAGGTGCCCTGACCGTAGCCGCTCAATGCAGCGAGCATCTGGCCAGTCTGGTTGTTGTCGCTGTCGATGGCCTGTTTGCCGAGGATCACCAGCTGAGGCTGTTCCTTGTCGACAACGGCTTTGAGCAGCTTGGCAACGGCCAGGGAAGTCAGATCTTCAGCGGATTCGACGAGGATGGCGCGGTCGGCACCCAGAGCCAGCGCGGTGCGCAGTTGCTCTTGAGCGGTGGACGGGCCGATGGAGACGACGACGATTTCAGTCGCAACGCCTTTCTCTTTCAGGCGTACGGCTTCTTCCACTGCGATTTCGCAGAACGGGTTCATCGACATCTTCACGTTGGCGAGGTCGACGCCGGAATTGTCCGCCTTGACGCGAACCTTGACGTTGTAATCCACAACGCGTTTGACAGCTACAAGAACCTTCATGGATTCCTCGTTACTCTCCGGTGAAAAGAAAGTCGCCTAGGCGAACCTGGCGGTTGATGCTCATCGGGCGCAAGGGCACCTCTAAAAACGCCGGCATACGTGTCAAGTGACCATCGCTCATGACGTTGATGACCGTTCGTCAGTGGTGACCAACAAGTCATTAAATATCGTGGCGTGTAAACTGCGCGCCAACACTGCGCTGCGCATCACCTTGTACTGCCATCGCCCTGTCTTTAGAGGTGCTCTTGAAACCAACAGTCAGCCTACGGCGAGCGCAAAACCGACCGTATCTTGACCGGAACGCCTATTCCGGTCAATACGGCAAAATGGCCAGTCATAAGCCGCGTGACTTTGATTTCTCTGGCTTTGAGCCGATTCAAACAAACGTTTGTATTGGACGCTAAGAGTGGTGTAGATATAATGCGCCACCCAAAGAGAAAGGTGGTTCATCGATTGTCCTCTTCCTGCCTCGTGCAGGAATTCATGGATGCGACACCAAACCTCCAATTAGAAAAAAAACTGTTGAGCCTTGAGTAGGAGATAACCTGTGGAACGCGAATACATGGAATTCGACGTGGTCATCGTCGGTGCCGGCCCCGCTGGTCTTTCCGCCGCCTGCCGCTTGAAGCAGAAGGCTGCTGAAGCCGGTAAGGAAATCAGCGTCTGCGTGGTCGAAAAAGGCTCCGAAGTGGGTGCTCACATCCTGTCCGGTGCCGTGTTCGAACCACGCGCCCTGAACGAACTGTTCCCGGACTGGAAAGAACTTGGCGCGCCGCTGAACACGCCGGTCACCCGCGACGACATCTTCGTTCTCAAGAACGCCGACAGCGCGCAGAAGATTCCCGACCTCTTTGTGCCCAAGACCATGCACAACGAAGGCAACTACATCATCTCCCTGGGTAACCTGTGCCGCTGGCTGGCTCAGCAGGCCGAAAACCTGGGCGTGGAAATCTACCCGGGCTTCGCCGCGCAGGAAGCACTGTTCGACGAGAACGGCGTGGTGCGCGGGATCATCACCGGTGATCTGGGCGTTGACCGCGAAGGCAACCCGAAAGAAGGCCTGTACACCCCCGGTATGGAATTGCGCGGCAAGTACACGCTGTTCGCCGAAGGCTGCCGTGGCCACATCGGCAAGCAGTTGATCAAGCGCTTCAACCTCGACAGCGAAGCCGATGCCCAGCACTACGGCATCGGCCTGAAAGAAATCTGGGAAATCGACCCGGCCAAACATCAGCCAGGCCTGGTGGTGCACACCGCCGGCTGGCCGCTGGACATCATGGGCACCGAGAACACCGGCGGCTCGTTCCTCTATCACCTGGAAAACAACCAGGTGGTGGTCGGCCTGATCGTTGATCTGTCCTACAGCAACACCTACCTGTCGCCGTTCGACGAGTTCCAGCGCCTCAAGCATCACCCGGTGCTCAAGCAGTACCTGGAAGGCGGCAAGCGCATCAGCTACGGCGCGCGCGCCATCTGCAAGGGCGGCCTGAACTCGCTGCCGAAAATGGTCTTCAAGGGCGGCGCGCTGATCGGTTGCGACCTCGGCACCCTGAACTTCGCCAAGATCAAAGGCAGCCACACTGCGATGAAGTCCGGCATGCTCGCCGCTGAATCCGTGGCCGAGGCGCTGTTCGCTGAAAAGGACGGCACCGAAGAACTGACCACTTACGTCGACGCGTTCAAGAAGAGCTGGCTCTACGACGAGCTGTTCGCCAGCCGCAACTTCGGCCCGGCGATCCACAAGTTCGGCGCCATCGTCGGCGGTGGCTTCAACTGGCTGGACCAGAACATCTTCGGCGGCAAACTGCCGTTCACCCTGCACGACACCAAGCCGGATTACGCTTGCCTGAAACTCGCGGCCGACTGCAAGAAGATTGACTACCCGAAACCGGATGGCAAAATCAGTTTCGACAAACTCAGCTCGGTGTTTATCTCCGGTACCAACCACGAAGAAGAACAGCCTTGCCACCTGAAGCTGGCCGACCTGAGCATCCCGATCGCCAAGAACCTGCCGATGTACGATGAACCTGCCCAGCGTTACTGCCCGGCCGGCGTGTACGAAGTGGTGACCAAGGAAGACGGCGAGAAGCGCTTCCAGATCAACGCCCAGAACTGCGTTCACTGCAAGACCTGCGACATCAAGGACCCTGCACAGAACATCACCTGGGTGGCGCCGGAAGGTGCTGGCGGCCCGACTTACCCGAATATGTAAGTTGAATCGCTGAACATCAAGGCTCCCTAAATGGGGGCCTTTTTGTTGCCCGCAATTCATACCCCAACACTGTCCTGTAGGAGCCGGCTTGCCGGCGATGGCGGTGTGTCATTCGGCATTATCGGTGTCTGGCACGCCGCTATCGCCGGCAAGCCGGCTCCTACAGGGGTTCGCAACGGTTCAGGCAGCGCGTTCATCACCCGGATTACGCTCAAAGTAGCGCTTGTACTCCCGACTGAACTGCGACGTGCTCTGGTACCCGACCCGATGCGCCACCTGCGCCACGCCCAAGCCCTCCGCCACCAGCAACGTCTGCGCCTTGAGCAAGCGCAATCGCTTCAAATACTGCACCGGCGACAACAACGTGCTGCGCTTGAAATGCTCATGAAAAGTCGACGCACTCATGTTCGCGCAACTGGCCAGGGTCTCGACGTTCAAGGGTTCGGCGTAGTGCGCATGCAAATGGCTGATCGACGCCGCGACACGGGCGAACTGCCCCTGCTGTTCCACCAGCGCGCGCAACACATCCGCCTGCGGCCCGCGCAACGCGACGAACAACAACTCGCGCAGGTGTGACGGCCCCATGATCCGCGCCTCCAGAGGATCGTGCAGACAACGCAACAGCCGTTCCACACAGCCGCGCATGCCGTCGTCGAGCACCACCGAGGTCATCGACTCCGGCGTCTGCGCCGCAATGTGCCGCCCCGGCGCCAGTCCCATCGCCAGCACCAATTCACCCAGCAGCACCCGGTCAATCGCCACGGAAACCCCGAGCAGCGGCGCATTCGGCAAGGCAAAGGTTTCGCACTCGAACGGCACCGGCAACGCTTGAATCAAGTAATGCCCGGCGCCGTACTCCAGGGTTCGCGGCCCCAAATACGCCAGTTTGCTGCCCTGGGCGATGATCATCAGGCTCGGTTCATAAATATGCGGGCCACGGGCGACGTCACAACTCGCGCGCAGAACTTGCACACCGGGCAACCCGGTCTGGGTGAAACCGTCGCGGGTCGCCAGTGGCTCAATCAGCGAAACCAGCGTGGCATTGGCATCGAGATGACGGGTCAACAACATGGGAGCTCTTCACAAAATAATCACGGAAAAAGGGATGAAAGCATCATCGCAGGTCTGATTGCCCATTGGACCCAACGAACGCAGATGCCGGAGGAATAGGCATGACACCCGGAGGAATCGCCATGGCCGCGTAATGGTACGGCGCCCAGAATGCGCCGCCTCACCTGTCATGCTTTTTGCGAGGTCCACCATGTACACCGCCATCGGATACGCCGCCCAGTCGGCCACCACTCCCCTTGCCCCCGTGAAATTCGAACGCCGCAGCCCGCGTGCCGACGACGTGGCGATCGAGATTCTCTACTGCGGCGTCTGCCATTCCGACATCCATCAGGCGCGCAATGAGTGGGGCATTGCCGTTTACCCGCTGATGCCCGGCCACGAGATCGTAGGCAAAGTGACCGCCATCGGTGCGAATGTCACCCAACATAAAGTCGGCGATCTGGTCGGCGTCGGCTGCATGGTCGATTCGTGCCGCAGCTGCGAAGCCTGCCAGGCCAACCTCGAACAATATTGCCTCGAAGGTCCGACCATGACCTACGCCACACCCGACCGGGTCGATGGCAGCAACACCATGGGCGGTTACTCCGACAGCATCGTGGTCAGCGAGCACTTCGTGGTGCGCATCCCGGAAAAACTTGACCTGGCCAGCGCCGCGCCGATCCTCTGCGCCGGCATCACCACCTACTCGCCGCTCAAACACTACGGCGTGAAAGCGGGCGACAAGGTCGGGATTCTCGGCATGGGCGGCCTCGGTCACATGGGCATCAAGTTCGCCAAGGCAATGGGCGCGGAAGTCACGCTGTTCACCCGTTCGGCAAGCAAGGCTGAAGAAGGTCGTCGTCAGGGCGCGGACCATGTGATCGTGTCCACCGATGCCGAGCAGATGAAAGCTGCGGCCGGCCATTTCGACTTCCTGCTGGACACCATTCCGGTGCAGCACGACCTCAATCCCTACCTCGACACGCTGCGTTTCGACGGCGTGCACATTCTGGTGGGGTTGATTGAACCGATTGATCCACCGGTCCACGCGGCCAAATTGGTGCTGGGTCGCCGCGTACTGGCGGGCTCGCTGATCGGCGGCATCGCCGAAACCCAAGAAGTGCTGGATTTCTGCGCTGAGCACAACATCACCTGCGACATCGAAATGCTCGACATCCGCCAGATCAACGAGGCTTACGCCCGCATGATCGCCGGTGACGTGAAGTACCGCTTCGTCATCGACATGGCAACGCTGAAGGTCTAAGCCTTAGCGGTTTATACCTTCAAGCCAAGTTCCGCCGAGAGCCGGGCCGTGACCCCTTTGATCAGGGGAATCAGCTCGGCCATTTTTTCCAGCGGCATGTACGGCACGGTGCTGGCGATGCTGATGCCGGCGACGATGCGCTTGCTGGCATCACGGATCGGCGCCGCCACGCAGCGGATCGACGGTTCGTTGTCTTCCAGGTCGAAGGCGTAACCGCCCGCCACGTACTCAATCATGCGCTGCTGGAACTGCTCCCAGGATTGCTCCGGGTGCTGCGGCCAGAACTGATTTTTCCCACCCGCCGGCAGGCTGACTTCGTACAGCCGTTGCCATTCTTCCTGCGTGTCATCGAGCATCAGCGCCTTGCCGATCCCGGTGCGCGCCAACGGCATGCGGTGGCCAACCCGCGAACGCATTTCCGGACCATTGCGCCCCGGATTCTTGTGCAGGTACAGCACTTCGTCGCCTTCGCGAATCGCCAGGTGAATGGTGTCGCCGGTCAACGCCGACAACTCATCCAGATACGGACCGGCCAACGTGACCAGCGGCAATTCCTCACGCGCCTGAAAGCCCAGTTCGATCAGCTTCGGCCCCAGCAAATAACCGACTTGCGGCACCACGCGCAGATAACGCTCGTCCACCAGGCAACTGGCCAGACGATGGGTGGTGCTGCGCGTCGTGCCGATCAACCGGGCGATTTCCTTGAGATCGCGGGCGCCACTGGCCACGGCCTGAACCACACCCAGACCGCGAAGCAGGGTCTGAGTGCCGGTCGGCGCGGCGTCCTTGGCGATTTTTGGGGCGTCTTCCTGCATATCCAGCCTTTACCGTTGAGCGAGTGAACGGGCGGCATTATGGTCGCCCGACGGCTACGACTACAACTTGATACGCTCGACCTTCCCGACCAGCAGAATGTAGGAAAGCGCCCCCAACAACGCCAGAACCGAGATGTAGGTGATCGCTGGAGCGAACGAATCACCGCTGGCGAGGAAACCGATGACAATCGGCGTGGCAATCGCCGACAGGTTGCCGATGAAGTTAAACACGCCGCCGGTCAGCCCCAACAAGCGTGCCGGTGCCAGCGTTGAAACCAGTGACCAGGTGATCGAAGCCAGACCGTTGCCGAAGAACGCCAAGGCGAGGAAGGCAATCACCAGCGGCGTCGACTCGACGAAATTGGCGCCGATGATCGAGGTGGAAATCAGCAAGCCGCCAATGATCGGCAACTTGCGGGCGAAACCCACCGTGTAGCCGCGACGGATCAGGAAGTCGGAGAAGAACCCGGAACAGAGTACACCGACGAAAGCGGCGAGAAACGGCAACGATGCCAGCAGGCCGGACTTGATGAAATCCATGCCGCGGTACTTCACCAGGTAGGTCGGGAACCACGTCAGGAAAAACCACAACGTCGAGTTGAGGCAGAACTGGCCAAGGTAAATACCCCACAACTTGCGCTTGGTCAGGACGATGCCGAGGTCGGTCCAGCTGAATTTCGCCTTGACCTTCGCTTGCTCGGCCTGAATATCCACCAGCCCGCCGCCTTCGCGGATCAGGTCGATTTCAGCGTCATTGGCGCCTTTGAAATCCCGCGGTTCGCGATACACCGCGTACCAGATCACCGCCCAGAGAATGCCCACCGCACCGGTGCTGACGAACACCATGTGCCAGCCAAATTCATGCTGCAACCAGGCGAGTACCGGCGTCAGGAACGCCAGGCCGACGAACTGGCCGGAGGTGTAGAAACCAATGGCCGTGGCGCGCTCACGCTCCGGGAACCAGGTGGTAACCACGCGGCTGTTGATCGGATACGCCGGGGCCTCCAGCGCACCGACCGCCATGCGCAAGACGAACAGCGCAATGAAGCTGGCGGCGAAACCGAGCATCACCGTGGCGATCGACCACAGCAGCAAGGCGAGGCTATAAAGGATGCGCGGCGGAACACGATCCACCAGCCAGCCGCCGGGGATCTGCATGGCGGCGTAGGTCCAGCCGAACGCGGAGAAGATCAGTCCGACGTGGATCGGGTCGATGCCCAGGTCACTGGTCAGCGCCGGGGCGGCGATGGACAGGTTGCTGCGGTCCAGATAGTTGATCACCACGGTGATGAACAGCAGGACCATGATGAAAAAACGCTTGCGGCTGGGCGCCACCAACGACGCCTGCCCGGTGAGGGTTTGCGGTTGCATGGGGAATGCCTCTTCTTATGTTTATTGAGGTCGGTCTAAAGACTTGCACTGAACCCTGTAGGAGCCGGCTTGCTGGCGATGGGGGGGTGTCAGGCACCATCAATGTTGAATGATGTGCCGCTATCGCCAGCAAGCCGGCTCCTACAGGGGATTTGCGGTGGGTCAGCGATCACTCACCACTCGGCAAAACTGCCATCGGCATGGCGCCAGATCGGGTTGCGCCAGCGATGCCCGACCGCCGCGCGTTCGATCACGTATTCCTCGTTGATCTCGATCCCCAGGCCCGGGCCGTTCGGAATCTTCACGAAGCCTTTGTCGTAATCGAACACCCGTGGATCCTTGACGTAATCCAGCAGGTCGTTGCTCTCGTTGTAGTGGATACCCAGGCTCTGTTCCTGGATGAACGCGTTGTAGCAAACCGCATCCAGTTGCAGACACGCCGCCAGTGCAATCGGCCCCAACGGGCAATGCAGCGCCAGCGCTACGTCGTAGGCTTCGGCCATGTTGGCGATCTTGCGAGTCTCGGTGATACCACCGGCGTGCGAAGCATCCGGCTGGATGATGTCGACGTAACCTTCGCTGAGCACGCGCTTGAAATCCCAACGCGAGAACAGACGCTCACCGAGGGCAATCGGTGTGCTGGTCAGCGGTGCCAGCTCCTTCAGCGCTTCGTAGTTTTCGCTGAGCACCGGCTCTTCGATGAACATCAGTTTGTACGGATCGAGTTCCTTCATCAGCACCTTGGCCATGGGCTTGTGCACCCGGCCATGGAAGTCCACACCGATACCGACGTTCGGGCCGACCGCATCACGCACGGCGGCGACGTTGGCCAGGGCCAGGTCGACTTTCTCGAAGGAATCGAGGAATTGCAGCTCTTCGGTGCCGTTCATTTTCACGGCGGTGAAACCACGGCTGACCGCTTCTTTCGCGGCGCGCGCAGTGTCTGCCGGACGGTCACCGCCAATCCACGAATAGACACGAATCTTGTCGCGCACCTGACCACCGAGCAGGTCGCTGACCGACACACCCAAGGCCTTGCCCTTGATGTCCCACAACGCCTGGTCGATACCGGCCAGCGCACTCATGTGGATCGCACCGCCCCGGTAGAAGCCGCCGCGATACAGCACGGTCCAGATGTCTTCGATGTTGCGTGGGTCTTTGCCGATCAGGTAGTCGGACAATTCTTCAACGGCAGCCGCCACCGTGTGGGCACGGCCTTCGACCACGGGTTCGCCCCAACCGGTCACGCCCTCGTCGGTTTCCACTTTCAGGAAGCACCAGCGCGGCGGAACGATGAAGGTGGTCAGTTTGGTGATTTTCATCTCTTCTCTCTCTTATTAGATGCAGCGCGCTCGGCGCCAAAAAAGACTTAACGCAGAGCGTTCCATGCAGCGACGTAGGCCTTGGCGTTGGACGCCACTTGCGCCGCAGTCATGCCCGGCTTGAACAACCCGGACCCGAGGCCGAAGCCCTTCACGCCCGCATCGATAAACACCTGCATGTTCTCCGGGGTGATCCCGCCCACCGGCGCCAGAATCGTCCCGGCGGGCAACACCGCCAGCCAGGCTTTTACAACCGCCGGGCCCATTTGCTCGGCGGGGAACATCTTCAGCACGTCCGCGCCTTCAGCCAATGCAGCGAACGCTTCGGTCGGCGTCGCCACGCCAGGCGACAGGAACAACCCGGCGGCCTTCGCGGCGCGCAGCACTTTGGGATCGCTGTGGGGCATGACGATGACCTGCCCGCCGGCGGCTTTCACTTGCTCGACCTGCTCCGGAGTCAGCACCGTGCCCGCGCCGATCAGGCAATCGGCAGGCAAGGTACTGCGCAGGATGCGGATACTTTCGTACGGCTCGGGGGAATTGAGCGGCACTTCGATGACGCGAAATCCGGCTGCATAAAGGACTTCTCCGATAGCCGCCGCTTCCTGCGGGCGCAGGCCACGCAGGATTGCGATCAGACCGTTTTGCGCCAATGCTTGTTTGAGCATGTCAGACCTCCAGTCAGGTTTAACGGGATGGGTTTGGAGTGATCAGCCCGGCGGCAAGCGCCAGTTGCCACAACCCGCGTTCGGTGGCCTGTTCGGCCAGCGTCACTCGGGCAAAACCGCAGGCGTCGAGCGCCCGGCTGTAACGGGCACAGAGTTGGGAATTGCCGATGAGAATGATCGACGGCAGATGAACGCTGTTGCGCCGACGCCGCTGAACCGTGGCCAGCGCCGACAGCTCATGACCGATCAACAGGCCGGACAAATAATCCGGTTGCGCACTGCCGCTCAGTTCGCCGGTCAGCCCGAGGCTGCGCGCACTGAACAGCGTCGACAGCGGGCCGATTTCGCCGTCCGCCGACAGGGCCACTTGCACGCCACGGTCAAACGCGTCGCCATCGAAAGACCCGCCGCGTTGCTGGGTGCGCCCCAGAATGCTGTGTTCGCTGAGCACCGCGAAGACTTCGCCGGTCATGAAGGTGTCGAAATGCACGATGCAGCCGTCGGCCACTTCCACCCATTTCGAATGGCTGCCCGGCAGGCCGATCAACAGATCGCTGCCCGCCCCGCCCGCCAGGTTTTGCAGCACGCCGAGGACCTGGGTTTCTTCACCGCGCATCACGTTCGGCAGACGCGAACGCTGAATCACACCCGGCACGATGTGCACATCGACACCGCGAAGACTGCGAATGGTTTGTAGGGAGGTTCCGAGATTGGCAACGTTTGCCGGCGTGTCACGGTAGGCCGCTTCGCACCAGCCTTGCGCGCTGCCGACCATGCCGCAGGCAATCACCGGCAAACCGGGTTGCTCATCGAGCCAGTCACCGCAGGCCTCGTCAAAGGCCAGTTCAAAACCGTCGGTGCATGCCAGACCGTTAATGATTCGCGGCGTCCGGGGCAGCTGCATGATTCCCGATGACAGCGAACGCTGTTCGAGCACCTGGCCACCTGCGGCGAGTTTGTAAGCACGTAATGAGGTTGTCCCCCAATCGAGCGCGATCAATTGCGCCAGCATCGCTTCACCTGTTTTGTTTATTGGCAGTGAGTGAGCTGGACTATAAACCCTGACACGATAAAATCTCAATATATAAATATACATCCCATATTTTGGGATTAAGCCAAAAAAAGATCGCAGCCCTCGGCAGCTCCCCTATTAGGAGCCACCGAGGGTTGCGATCCTTTAAACGATCAATTGCCCGCAGCAAAATCCCTTAGCACCGCGCCATCCATCCGATACCGCACCCACTCCTCCTGAGGCTGCGCCCCCAAGGATTTATAGAACTCGATAGCCGGCTTGTTCCAGTCCAGCACGCTCCACTCAAAACGCCCGCAATCATTGGCGCAGGCGATTTTCGCCAAGTGACGCAGCAAGGTTTTACCGGCACCGCCACCGCGCTGTTCGGGAGTGATGTAGAGGTCTTCGAGGTACAGGCAGTTGCTGCCCAGCCAGGTTGAATAGCTGAAGAAGAACACCGCAAAGCCGATCGGCAAACCGTCGCGCAGGCAGATTAGCCCGTGGGCGGTGGCGCCTTCGCTGAACAGGCTGCGCTCGATGTCGGCGACGCTGGCGATGACTTCGTGGCGGGCACGTTCGTAATCGGCCAGTTCAGTGATGAACGCGAGGATTTGCGGAGCATCGCTGGGGGTCGCCGGGCGGATTTCGATCGTCATGGACGTGCCTTCGTCAAAAGTGGAAAACGCCATACTAAGTCGGCGCGCAACGCTCGTCACACTGGAAATTCAAAGCTGATCTATGGAGGATGTGGAGCCGCTGCCCCAACCGTTTTCACTTAACAGGACGTTTATGACGACTGATGCTTTCGCGCCGCTGCCAATCCTCGCCGCCAGGTTGCTGCCCCACGCACTGGAACCCTCGGAAGACGGCGCCCACGATCTGTCGCACTTGCAGCGGGTCTGGCACAACGTGCGCACTCTTCATGCTGAGGAAGGTGGCGATATTGAAGTGCTGCTGGCAGCGGTGCTTTTGCATGATTGCGTGTCGGTGGAGAAGAACTCGCCGTTGCGTTCGCAAGCATCGCGACTGGCCGCCGAGAAGGCCTCTGCAGTGTTGACCGACATGCACTGGCCCAGCGCAAAAATCAGCGCCGTTGTACACGCCATCGAGGCCCACAGCTTTTCTGCCAACATCACCCCAAGTTCCCTCGAAGCGAAAATCATGCAGGACGCCGACCGTCTCGATTCCCTTGGCATGCTCGGCGTTGCGCGCACCTTTTACATCGCCGGTCGCATGGGCAGCGCGCTGTATGACCCACAAGACCCGGAAGCGAATGCGCGGGAATACGATGACAAGCGCTTTTGTCTCGATCATTTCCAGACCAAGCTGCTGCACTTGGCAGACGGTTTCCAGACCCTCACCGGTCAACGCCTGGCCCGCATCCGGCATGAACGTTTGAAAAATTTCATGGAGCTGTTCAAGGAAGAAATCGGCATCGGCTGAGTGCATTACTCCGCCCACCACTAACCCTGGAATCGATAACCTCAGACCTAACATCGGCGCCTTGCATGATAGATAGATGACACTCTCCGTTATCGGGTCAAGGAAGCGCGTCATGTCTACTGCTCCACCTCAGGTCTCCAGCAAACTGTTCGGCCTGTTTTGCCTCGCCAGTTATTTGCTGTCGCTGTCCTATGGCTCGACGTTTTTGCTGTCGCTGTTGATCGGCTCGCGCGGCGGTAATGAACACGATGCCGGCAGTGTGATTTCGGCGGCGATGCTCAGTACGTTTGCGGCGGTGATCGTTTCCGGGCACTTGTCCGACTGGCTTGGCGCGGCGCGTTCGATTGCGTTGTTCGGCGTGCTGCTGGTGGCGGCCAGCCTGGGTTTTGCACTGACGCCGGGCTTCGGCAATCTGCTGCTGTTTTTCGGCTTGCTGCTGGGTTTGGGCTGGGGCGTTTTCTATACGCTCGGGCCGATCATCGTCGCGAGCCTTGTGACGCCTGCCCAGCGGGCCAGATATTTCGCGCTGCTGTCGGGCAGCATGATGACCGGGATCGGCAGCGGTCCGTTGCTGGGCCGCGCGGCCAGTGCGCTGGGCTATCCCGTAACGGCGGCGTTTTACCTCGCGGCGCTGGCCAGCCTGATCGGCGTTTTACTGTTCTGGCGCCTGGATGCGCAGCTGAAAAAAGCACCCTCGCCTACCGCTGCGGTCGCACGCATTTCCTGGCGTGCAACCCGGCAGATTTTATCGTCCCGCGCAGTGTTCCCGATCCTCATGGTCGGCCTCGGCGGCTGTGTGTTCGGTGGTCTGTCGAGCTTCCAAACCAGCTACGCGGCGTCTCGTTCGCTGGATTACTCGCTGTTCTTTTTCGGCTTCATGGGCGCGGCGATCAGCAGCCGGATGGTGATTGCCGGATTCGTGGTCAAGCGCGATCCGTTCCGCGCGTCTTGCCTGTTGTCGGGACTGATGATGGTTTCGATTGTGATGTTCGGTTTCGTGGTCGACAGCGGCTTGAGCTACGTGCTCGCGGCGATGATGCTCGGGGTCGGTTACGGGCTGACGTATTCGGTGATCAATGGCCTGGCGGCGAATGAAGCGCCGCACGGCACCACCGCGCAAGCGTTGCTGCTGTTCAGCCTGTCGTACTTCATTGGTGTGTTCGGCTTTCCGTTGCTGGCCGGGAAGATCATCGTCGAACACGGGATGGCGACACTGTTGCTCACCGTTCTCGCCGTGGCGCTGTTGAACTGGCTGATCACCGTGGGCCGCCTGATCTGGCGGCGCTACACGGTCAAAGCGTTGCAAGAGGCCTGAACCGTTCGTCGTTCATCAGTATCCATGAATGTCGATGAAAACCGATCAAGCTTGGTGCGGCTGGGGTTGAGGTGGCGCGCAAGCTGGACGTGTAAACGTTTGAGGGCCCCCTTCGCGGGCAAGCCTCGCTCCTACAAGGATCGCGTGATTCCTGTAGGAGCGAGCGATGCGGCGACCCGACTTGCCCGCGAAGACGTCAAATCAGGCGCCGAAACACTTCCTGATCAACGCATCCACCTCATCCGCCCCAGGCGAAGTCGCCGGCCCCCACCGAGTCACCGCCAGCGCCGCTGCCGCATTCGCCCGCCGCGCCGCCTCACCCGCCGACAACCCTCGCGCCAACCCGGCCACAAACACCCCGGCATGGGCATCCCCGGCGCCGTTGCTGTCCACCGCCTCAACCTTGAAACCCGGCACGTGCTGACGCTCGCCATGCTGATGAATCCAGCACCCTTGCGGACCGTCGCGGACCACCATCAACACCTTCGACGGCAGATGATCGGCCAATCGATCCAGCGCCTCGGCAATGTCCGACGCCCCGGTAAACCGCAGCGCCTCGACGCTGTTGCTGGTCCACACATCGATGCGCGGCAACAACGTCTGTATCAACGGCGCATCGGGTGATTCCACCAGCGGGCCCGGGTCGAACACCACGTTGATCGCACTCGGCAAATCCAACACCCAATCCACCAGCGCCTGAGCCTTGCCGACATGCAGCAGGCTGTAGCCGCTGACGTAGACATAGTCGCCCGCCTGCGCCGCTACGCTGTTCAAATCCTCTGCGGACACTTCACCTTCGGCGCCGATGTAGGAAACGAAGCTACGTTCAGCCGAGGCGTCCGTGATCGCCACGCACAACCCCGTGTCTCGTTCAGCACTGTGAGCAATGCCGATGCGAATGCCTTCAGCCTTCATCGCCTCACGCGCCAGGTCGCCGAAACGACCAGTGCCATGACGGCCCAGGTAAACCACCGGCAAGCCATTACGCTGAGCGGCGGCCATCACATTGAACCCGCCGCCGGCTTCGAAACTGGCGGATTGCGCCAGTACGTCGCCGCCGGCTTGAGGCAGTTTATCCACGGCCATGACCAGGTCGATGATGACCTGGCCGGTGTGCAACATTTTAGGCATGAGCATTCTCGAGCGACGCGGCGCGGCGATCCCTGGCCCCGCCGAGTACAAAATAAATCCCGCCGGCGACCAGGAACGTCACGATCCAGCCAAGGCCGTTATGCCCCAGCCACGAGTCGGAAAGGAACCCACGGAACCAGACGGTTTGTTCGGTGGTGCCAATGGTGGTGAAGCTGAAACCCAGCACGATCGCCAGGGCCCACGCACCGAAAGCACGCCACTCGACGCCGCCGCGATACCAGTAGGCGCTGCTCGGGCTGACGTCCAGCAGGTCTTTGGGGCTGTAGTAATGACGATGAATCAGGTCAACGACGAAGATCCCGACCCACGCCGTGATCGGCACGGCCAGCAGCGAAATGAAGGTGATGAACGGGCCGTAGAAACTGTCGGCGATCAGCATGAAGTAAATCGAACCGGCGAAAATCGCCACGATGTCGACCACCACGGCGT
The DNA here is from genome assembly GCF_019947305.1 of Pseudomonas sp. BF-RE-21. Taxonomy (NCBI): domain Bacteria; kingdom Pseudomonadati; phylum Pseudomonadota; class Gammaproteobacteria; order Pseudomonadales; family Pseudomonadaceae; genus Pseudomonas; species Pseudomonas sp. BF-RE-21. The sequence continues at coordinate 55,303 of NZ_JAGYGF010000006.1, forward strand.
AGACACGCTTGACCTTCAGGCCGAGGGTCAGCGTGGTCAAGCCGGCGGAATACACCGACAGGTTGTTCGACAGCAGCAAGCCGCCGAACGCGGTGATCAGGTACGGCACGGCCATCCAGGTCGGCAGCATGTCGCGGATCGCGATGATCGGGTCAGTGGCCGACGCCAGGTCGTTGTTGCCCACCGACAGCAGGCCGCCGAGGGTGATCAGCAACACCAGCGGGATCCCGGCACCAAACGCGGCGGAAGCCACCAGACGTGCCGCCTTGACGCTGCGATGCTGATAGCGCGACATGTCCGCACCGGCGTTGGCCCAACCGATCCCGGTGCCGGCGGCCATGGTGCCGACGCCGATGATCATTGCGCTAAGCGGTGCAGGCGTGGCGTTGAACACGGCGCTCCAGTCGATGGTGGCGCAGAGGAAACTTCCGACCAGAATGTTCAGCGCGCCGAACACATAAGTCGCCCACTTCTGAATCACCAGCAACGTCGCGTGACCGAGGCCGGACACCGACAAGGTCAGCAGCACGAAAATCGCGATGAAGATCAGGGTCAGCACCGGCGCGCTTTTGGCTTCCACCGGCGAGCCAAACAGGATCGAGCACAGCGACAGCAACACGAACGCGGCGGTGGTGGTGTTGACGGTTTCCCAACCCAGCCGCGACATCAGCGAAACCAGGGTCGGGCCGATGTTGCCGCGTACGCCGAAGATTGCCCGCGACAGCGTCAGGCTCGGTGCGCGGCCACGGCGACCGGCGATGGAAATGATCCCGACCACCGCAAAAGAACCGGCAGCGCCAAGGATCGCGACGATGATCGCCTGCCAGATCGCCAACCCGCGAAACGCCACCAGCGTAGCGCCGAGCGGCAGACCGAGGATGGAAATGTTAGCGGCGAACCAGACCCAGAACAGCTGCAGCGGATGCCCGTTGCATTCGGCTTCCGGCACCGGCTCGATGCCACGGGTTTCCAGTTGCCCGGCGCTTTGCCCGGCGTTCGATGAACTCATGTGAAATGCTCCTGTTGCCTTTGTTGTGGTTATGGGCAATTGCGGAAGTCGACATAACATCCCGGCGATCCTGGCCGTAGTTGTGCGATCCATTGCGGGTTATCAAATTAAATCGGCGGCGCGCCCATCGCGAGCAGGCTCGCTCCCACAGGTATTGGGAACACCGCAGATCACTGTGGGAGCGAGCCTGCTCGCGATGGCGTCAGCCCAGTCAACGCAAAGCCAAAAGCCCCTGCACCAACGGTTCCAGCTCCAACGCATTAACAGCTTTGACCTTGTCGATCATCGCCACCGGCCAACTCTCAAGCCCCAGACAAGCCCCGAGCATGGTCCCCAGAATCGCCGCGATGGTGTCGGTGTCGCCCCCCAGACCTGCGGCCATGCACAGCGCGTCGAAGGCATTTATTTCACCGATGGCCACTTGCTGCGCCAAGGCAAACGAAACCACCACCGACTCCTGCGAAGCCACCGACGTGCCGATCACGTCGTACATCAAGTCCGCCAGCATCGCCTTGTCGCTATCGACGCTGATCGTCCGCGCCCAACTGATGCGCGAGGCAATGCGTCCGCCCGCGACCCAATGGCCGTGGCTTTCCGCTTGCTGGGCGATTTGCTGGCCGAGGTTCAATGCCTCGCCGAGGTCCATGCCGTTGATGCCGGCCGAGACCACCGCCGCCACCGCCGCCGCGCTGGAAATGCCCAGCGTGGTGTTGTGGGTGACCTGGCAGGCCTGCACCACGGCGTTGATGAAACGCTCGGGATCGCGGACATCCGCCGAAATGCCGACCGGCGTGATGCGCATCGCCGCGCCGTTGGTGGTGCCGTAGCGCCCCGCTTCTTCCGGCGAATGACCGGCGAGGATCATCTCGATCGCCCGTTTGGTCGACGGCCCGAGCAAATCCTGCGAGCCCTTGGCCTGCATCGCGGCTTCCCATTCGATCAGCCGTTGCGCCAGTACCGACGGTTCGATCCTGCCCTTGCCGTCGATCAACAACTGACCGACCAGAATAGCCTGTTCGGTGTCGTCGGTGATCGAGCCTTTAGGCATGTTGGCCGCAATCGGTTGATTGGGGCCGGCGTCTTGCAGATCGGTGATTTCACCGAAACGCGCCTTGATAACGGCGCGGCTCAGCGATTGCGTCGGCATGCCCAGCGCATCGCCCAGGGCCAGTCCGTAAAACGCGCCAAGTGCACGATTGAGCGCGGTCATTGTGGGTTTCCAAATTGCAGGTGCAGGCGAAAGTGCACGGGATCGAGCAGGCTTTCGACCTGCTCCATGAAGCGGTTCTGCCGGTCGTAGGTGGTGCGCAAGGCTTTGAGGAACACCGTGCCGACCGGACGACCGAGCAGCTCGGCGTCTTCGGCGTTCAAGGGTTCGGCGCCGATCCATTGATCGCCGCGCTCGCCGATGTAGCCGTACGCGGCCAGGGTGATGGTCAGGGAATTGTCGATCAGGCCGACACGCGGCAGGCTTTCCAGGCCTCCGGTGGCGGGCATCAATGAGCGTTCGAGGGAAACCAGCTTGCCGTCGGTGGAACGACGGCGGCGGTCGAGGGTGATGAATTGGTCAGTGCCGAAACGCGGCAGCAGGTCGGGGCGAGTCACCGCCTCGAGCCGCAGCACTTCGGTATTGATCAGCGCCCCGCTGTCGGCCAGCGCCTGCGCCCAACCGCTGCGCTGATCGAGCACCACCCCGTCGAACGTGACGATGGAACCGACACCGCTTTGCGTAGCGATGTAGTTGCGCCGTTTCAATTCGGCCAGGGCTTCACGCAGCGTACCTCGGCTGACTTTGAATTCTTGAGCCAACTGATGCTCGCCCGGCAACTGAAAACCGTCCTCCATGAGGCCGCTTTCAATGCGCCGGATGAGTTCGTCGACCACCCGTTGTTTCTTGTCAAATCGTACCTGTCTAATCATGTACAAATTGATACCTGAAACGACTTGTAACAGGCAAGACATATTTAGGGGGGGTGACGGAAGGATGCGGTCGCGAGGTGAATCAGGTACATCGCCTTCGCGGGCAAGCCTCGCTCCTACAGGTTATATGTCAGTCGCGTAATCCATGCACGACACATAACCTGTAGGAGCGAGGCTTGCCCGCGAAGGGGCCAGCACAGACAACAAAAATCTCAGCGTTGTTTCAGACGGTCGATAACCACAGCCAGCAGCAAAATCGAACCGCGAATCACGTACTGATAAAACGTATCGATGTTCTTCAGGTTCATCGCATTCTCGATGATCGCCAGAATCAACACCCCGGCGATCACATGCCGGATCATGCCGATCCCGCCACTGAGCGAAACCCCGCCAAGCACACACGCCGAGATCACCGTCAGCTCGAAACCCTGGCCGATCATCGGCTGGCCGGAAGTCATCCGCGACGCCAGAATCACCCCGGCCAACGCCCCGATCACACCGTGCACGGCGAAGATGATGATCTTGGTCCGGTCAACGTTGACCCCGGCCAGCAGCGCCGCTTCCTGGTTGCCGCCGATGGCCATGGTGTTGCGCCCGTAGGTGGTGTAATTCAGCAACCAGCCGAAAAACAGGAAGCAGGCAATGGTGATCAGGATCGGCACCGGCACGCCAAACAACTGGCCGTTACCGAAGACGAAGAACGACTCCTGCGACACACCCACCGCTTTGCCATTGGCAAAAATGTAGGCCAGACCGCGAACGATCTGCATAGTCGCCAACGTAGTGATCAATGCATTGACCCGCAGCTTGGCGATCACGATCCCGTTGATCAGCCCGACGATCAAGCCCATGAACAGCGCCGCCACCACACCGAGAAAAACGCTGTCGGTGTCACGCATCACCACCGCCGCGACCACGCCGGCACAGGCAATCACCGAGCCCACCGACAAGTCGAAATGCCCCGACGCCAGGCAATACAACATGGTGCACGCGGCTATCCCGGTGGTGGAAATCGCCAGGCCCAGGCCGCGCATGTTCAGCGGCGAAAGGAAGTTGTCGATCAGCAAGGTGCAGAGCACAAAGATCCCGACGGCCGCGAGCAGCATCACCCAGTCATCGAGAAAGCGCCGCAGGTCCAGAGGTTTGCGCTGGGTGGGCAGAGCGTTGTTTTGGGTTGTCATCATAGTCACCTCTCAGTTCGCCACGCCGTCAGCACGGTGGCGCGGCAAAGCCAGTTGCAGCAGGTTGGATTCGTTGGCCTCGTCACGGGACAGTTCGCCGCGCATCGCGCCTTCGCAGAGCACCAGGATGCGGTCGGAAATACCCATCACTTCCATCAGGTCGCTGGACACCACGATCACCGCGATGCCGCTTTCAGCCAGGTTATGGATGATCTGGTAAATCTCGGCCTTGGCGCCGATGTCGATGCCGCGAGTCGGTTCATCCAGAAGCAGCACTTTCATCGGCATCGACAGCCAGCGGCCGAGAATCGCCTTCTGCTGATTGCCGCCGGACAGGTACATGATTTTCTGCGCCGCGCTGGGCGTCTTCACTTTCAGCGCCTTGATCTGCTTGTCGGCGTTGTCCTTCTCCCACAGGCCGCGCAACAGGCAACCGAAGGTGGAATGGGCGCCGCGCGCGCTGATGTTGATGTTCTCGGCAACGCTGGAGAGCGGCATGATGCCCTCCTTCTTGCGGTCCTCGGGACACAGCAGAATGCCGGCGGCAATCGCATCGCGGGGTGAACGCAGTTTCAGTTCATGACCGCGCAATTCCAGGCGCCCCGCGGTGTTGCGCTCAAGGCCGCTGAGCATGCGGAACAGCTCGGTTCGCCCTGCCCCCACCAGGCCGAACAGCCCGAGAATTTCGCCTTTGTGCGCATCGAAACTCACCGGCTCACGCAAGCCCGGCCCGAGCAGACCGTCGACCCTCAACGCCACCGCGCCACGCTTGCGCGGGCGGTAATCGTAGATGTCCTGAATGTCGCGCCCGACCATGCACGTGACCAATTGATCGTGGGTCAGCTCGCTCATGTCCTCGAAGGTGCGCACGTAGCGGCCGTCCTTGAACACCGTCACCGCGTTGCAGATGCGGAACACTTCTTCCATGCGATGGGAGACGTAAAGCACCACTTTGCCTTCGTCGCGCAGGCGCCCGATGATCGCCATCAAGCGATCGATCTCCCGCGCCGAGAGGCTACTGGTCGGTTCGTCGAACGCGATCACATGCGCGCCACGGGACAATGCCTTGGCGATTTCCACCAGTTGCCGTTGACCGAGGGACAGGCGCCCGACCTTCTCCTGCGGATCGATTTCATCGGCCAGGCCCTTGAGGCAGGCCAGCGCTTGTTGTCGCAGTGCGTTGCGATTGATCAGGCCGAAACTGGCAGGCAAATGACCGAGGAACAGGTTTTCCGCCACGGTCATTTCCGGCACCAGGTGCAGTTCCTGATGGATCACCGCCACCTTGTTGCCGATGCTGTCGGCGGTGGATTTGAAGACCATCGTTCGCTCGCCGATCTGCAGGTCGCCGCTGTTCGGCGTGTAGGCGCCGCCGAGGATTTTCAGCAGGGTCGATTTGCCGGCGCCGTTCTCACCCATCAAGGCATGAACCTGACCCGGATGGGCGACGAAGCTGATGCCGTCCAATGCCTTTACCCCGGGAAAGGTCTTGCCGATCCCGTTGAAGCGCAGGCTGCCGCCGGCGCTGTCGTGTTGTGTCTGTACTTGCGCGTGCATAAAACACCTCATCACACAGATCAGGCAGCCCCGTCGCCAGGGCCGCCGATGAAATCAACCGCGCCTCAGTTCCAGAGGCCGATCTTTTCCAGTTCCTGCTTGAAGTTGTCGCGCGTGATCAGGGTCACGTCGTCCATGGCGGTGTACTTCGCCGGCTCTTTGCCGGTGGTGACCCACTCGAACATCATGCTGGCGGTGTTGTAACCCTCGATGTGCGGGCTTGGCAGCATCGAGCCGAAGAAGCCGCTGTTGGGCTTTTTCAGTTCGCCGATGGCGTCGGTGCCGTTGATGCCGATGCCGATCACGTTGGCCGCAGCAAAACCGGCGCTCTCGGTGGCGCGTACGCCGCCCAGTACGGTGTTGTCGTTCATGCCGCCGATGATCAGGTTTTTCGCCGCGCCCGGCAGTTTCACCAGCGCCGAGTTGGTGGCGTCCATGCTGCCCGGCACGTCGAGGGTTTTCAGGGCCGAGAACAGGATGTGGTCTTTTGGCATGCCGGCGTCTTCCAGCGCTTTGACTGAACCGTCGGTGCGCTTCTTGCCGGTGTCGAGTTCGTTGTAGGTGTTGATGACCGCGTAGGTGTCTTTCCAGTCCCAGTTGCGTTTTTTCGCTTCGGCGGCCATCGCCGCGCCCTGCTTCTGGCCGACTTCGAACGCCGCCATGCCGAGGTACGGAACGTCTTCCATGAACTTGCCGCTGGCATCGACGAAGCGGTCATCCACGGCAATCACTTTCAAACCGTTGAGTTTGGCTTTGGCCATGATCGCCGGGCCGAGGGACACGTCCGGCGGGCAAATCACGAAGCCCTTGGCGCCGTTGGCAGCCAGGCTGTCGATGGCGGACAGGGTTTTCTCGCCGTCCGGCACGGCGATCTTGATGACCTTGAAGCCTTTCTCTTTACCGGCCTTTTCGGCGAAGGCCCATTCGGTCTGGAACCAGGGCTCTTCCGCCTGCTTGACCAGAAAACCGATCTTCACTTCCTCGGCCGCCAGCAAGCTGCTGCTGAGGCTGACCGCGGTGACCGCCAAAGCGGCACAGCACAGGGAACGGATCCCACGACGACGATTCATAAGCTGACTCCTTGTTATTTTTTTTGAGCGTTATTTTTCAAAGCCGGTGCAAACGTTGTAGCAAATAGTCATATCGTATGATGATTGGATTTCAGGCGTAATTCCGCACCTGCCCCCCCGGTTATTCAGTCGTGGTACATCACCGAGCGCCCACCATCGATGGTGATGCACGAGGCGTTGATGAACGGTGCTTCATCGCTGGCCAGGAAGACTGCCGTCATCGCCACTTCAATCGGCTGGCCAATGCGCCGCGGCGGATGCAGATCGAAAGCGCGCTGACGTTCGGCCTGCGGGTCGGCAAAACCGTTCCAGTAATCGACGTTCAATTGGGTTTCGATGTAGCCCGGTGCAATGGCGTTGACGCGAATGCCTTTCGGCGCGTATTCGATGCCCAGTGCGCGGGTCAGGCCGAGCAAACCGTGCTTGGCCACCGGGTACGGGAAGCAGCCAGGAATGATGTGCGTGGAATGGGTCGAGGCGATGTTGATGATGCTGCCGATGCCCTGCTCGATCATCTGCGGCAGCACCGCCTTGCAACCGAACCAGGCGCCATCGAGGTCGATGGCGAAGCAGCGGCGCCAGTCTTCTTCGGTCATTTCCAGCGGATCGCGGAACACGTTGACGCCGGCGCAGTTGACCAGCACGTCGATGCGGCCATGCAACTCGACGGCCCTTTTTGCCATCGCGTGCAGGTCTTGTTGATTGGATACGTCAACCTTGATCGCCTGAACATCGAAGCCTTGGGCGCGCCAATGCGCTGCGACGCTTTCGACTTTCTCGCCCTGGATGTCGCTGATGATCAGCCTGGCTTGCTGGCAAGCGAAGGCCGCAACAATCGCCTCGCCGATGCCCTGAGCGGCGCCGGTCAGCAGCACGACCTTGTTTTTCAGGCGCTCACCCTTCGGCGGCTCGGGCACTGGAGGCAGGGAGAGCGCTTCAGCCATGGATCAGCACTCCCTTTCGCGGGCACGACAAAAACCGGGCATCTGTCGATGTCCGGCCAAAAAACGTGTTGGAAAATCGCTGCATCACTTCACCTGTTTTGTTTTTTTAAGTGTGAGTGCGTGTAACTGATTGGAGCCGACTATAAACCCGACCGCCAAATAATCTCAATATATAATTTTACATCCCATATTTTGGGATCTAACCGGCAAATCTCGTGCAGGGCTTTCCGGGTATATCGACTCGGATCGACAACACCGCGCCATCCAGCGGATGGTTGAGCGGGCTTGCAGCGCTGGTGATGTAGAGGGTTTTCAGGTCCGCGCCGCCGAAGACACAACTGGTCGGGCGGCTGACTGGCAATTCGATGATGCGATCGACATACCCATCCGGTGTCAGCCGGATCAGGCAGCTGCCGTCCCAGCGCGCGTTCCAGATATAACCTCTGGCATCCATCGCCGAGCCGTCGGGGCCGCCACGTTGATGCGGGCCGAACCAGACCAGCGCGGGATCGAGGCCGCCGTCGGTGCGGATGAAATGCTGGTAGAGCGTGCCATCCAGGCTGTCGGCGAAATAAAGCGTGGTGGCGTCATCGCTCCACAACAACGTGTTGGGAATGCCCAAACCGCGCAGCAGCGGCGTGACCCGGGCATCGCGGTCGATACGAAACAAGCCGCCGGAACGCCGCACAACGGGCAGGTCTTCGCCATTTTCGCCGATGTTGTTTTGCATGGTGCCGAGCCAGAGTCGCCCCTGGGCATCGCAACGGGCTTCGTTGCCGCGATTGCCCGGCTGCGGGTCCGCGACGCAGAACAAGGTCAGCCGTGGCTCAAGGCCTGGTGAATCCAGGTCGAGCCGATACACGCCACTGCTCAACGTCACCAGCGCATCGCCGCTTTCGCAGGGAATGAAAGCCGACACGTGCTCGGGCATCTGCCAGATCTGCACGTTGGCACCGATCAGGCGCAGCGCCTGTTTACCGGCGATATCCACCCAATAGAGGGCTTGCGTCGGCGCATCCCAGAACGGGCCTTCGCCGAGGCGTGCCCGGTGTCCGGTGACTGCGGTCCATTCCATGAAACCTCCTGCGTTGTTCTTGTTTTATGTGGGAGCGGGCTTGCTCGCGAAGAGGTCGTGTCAGACGACATTGACGTTGAATGACACACCGCCTTCGCGGGCAAGCCCGCTCCCACAGGGGATTAGTGTGATCAGCCGGCTTTTTTGTCGGCCATGACTTTTGGGTAGAAACGTTTGATGGCCAGGTCGGCGTTGTCGATCAGCGTCATGCAAGCCCACACACCGCGCGCCGCGTCGCGGGCGGCGATGGCGTCGGCCATGTCTTTGTGAATCGGCAGCGTGCGGCGCAGTTCGTCCGGATCGGCGGCGGAGACTTCAAAAGACACCGCCAACAACGCGCCGAGGGCCGGGACCATTTGTTCGATGAATTGATTGTGGCTGGCCGCGAGGATGCACTCATGGAAAAACTGGTCGGCGCGGTTGTAATCGATGCCGCTGTGCACCGCGCGCTCCAGCGCGTTATAGGCCTGAAGCACCGCCTGCACCTGCTCGACGGTCGCTCGCTCGCAGGCCCAGCGCACGGCCATCGGCTCGATGGTGCGGCGTAAATCGAGGAGGTCGTCGACGAAGTTTTCCGGCAGGCCGCTGCGGGACAGCCAGCCGACGACTTGCGGATCGAAGAGGTTCCAGCGCCGCACCGGCAATACCCGCGTGCCGACCTTCGGCCCGACTTCGAGCATGCCTTTGGCGACCAGGGTTTTGATGGCTTCGCGGATGACGGTGCGGCTGACGCCGAGCTGCTCGCCCAGGTCGGCCTCAACCTTGAGGGTGTCGCCGGGTTTTACCTGGCCCGCCGCAATCCAGCAACCCAGCCAATCGACCGTCGATGCGTGAAAACTGCTGGACATGGGCACCTCGATGCTGGGACGGCACAATGCCGTTCGCGATGGTTGCCCACGCTAATCATCATACGATTGGGTGTCAATTTGATTTTGAAGCTGAGTAGCGAGATCGCGTAATCGTTCTTCGCGGGCAAGCCTCGCTCCTACAGGTGCCGGCGAACTCTGTAGGAGCGAGGCTTGCCCGCGAAGGCGTCAGCACTGACGACTCAAGGCTCGAGGCCGATGGGGAAGAAGATGCCGCCGCTCCATACGCCCAGCCAACGCTGCCCATCGATTTCACGAGTCACCGCCAGCTCCACCAATTGGTAAAACACATTGCGATGAATCAGCGCTTCGAGATTGGTGCGCACATGCACGTAAGGCGCAGGCTCCTGTGTCACCGGGTCAATCACCACGCGGATCGCATGGTCGGCACCGGCCTCGGCGGTTTCATCCACATGGGTGGTGAAGCGCAAGACCTGGGCTTCACCCTCGCCTTCAACATCCACGGCAATCGCCACGAACGGAGCATCGTCAACCTTGATGCCGACTTTCTCGACCGGGGTGATGAGGAAATAATCATCGCCGTCGCGGCGAATGATGGTGGAGAACAGTTTGACCATCGGCTTGCGCCCGATCGGCGTGCCCAGGTAATACCAGGTGCCGTCGCGGGCGATGCGCATGTCGATGTCGCCGCAGAAGTCGGGGTTCCACAAGTGGACCGGTGGCAAGCCTTGGGTCTTGGGGATTTGCCCCAACAGGTCGTTGGCTTTTTGCGGGCCACTCATGGCGTTCTCCTTGGAATTACTGGTCGCTGAACCCCAGCAGGCTGCGCGCGTATTGCCGCAGCGGCGGGCCCATCAGGTCTTCTGGCTTTTTGTCGTAGAACGTCAGTAAACCGCCACGACTCTTGATACGTGCAGTATCAATCAAATACTGGGTGCTGGTCTCGATCAACATGATCTGAATCACGCCAGAGTCGATACCGAGACGATCCACGGCTTCCTGATCGAGCCATTCGTCCGTGTTGCCAATACGGTCGTCAGTCTTGGCGAAACGGGTGTAGAGCAGGTAATGCGCACCGACCGCACGGGCTTCGCCCATGGCCTGGTCGAGGCCTTCCGGCGTGCGTGCACGACGGACCATCGGGAAGTATTCGATAAAACCGTCGAAGGCGACTTCGGCGATCACGTTAGGTCGCGGGTAGACCGCACTGCCCGGCGGCACAAAGGCGCCTTGGGCGATATAGACGAACGAATCCGGCTGAATGCGCAGGTTGTGCACGCGGCGGCTGTCGCTGTGGTCAAGCAGCCCCACGTCGCTCATGTGGTAGCGAGCTTCTTCAGCCATATCGCTGACATTCATGCAGCCACCAAGCGCCAAAACGGCCAGCAGCAAAACCAGGCTACGCATCCTACCCTCCAGAGGCCGGTGACGGAAAACCGGCGAATGGCCATGGGATGCAGCTTCCGCGCCAGCTCCAGAACGTCGTTGCCTGTTCGAACGCATTCGCGGGCAAGCCTCGCTCCTACAGGTTAACGCCGATCTTGTAGGAGCGAGGCTTGCCCGCGAAGAGGCCGGTTCAGCCGCCAATAATCTTCATGACGGTCGCACCACCGGAAAACGCCACTTCCTGCTTGTCACCCAAGGCCTTCACCAAGAGTCGCTGCAACGCCGGCAATGCCTGATGACGCGGTTTGTCCAGCAGATCGCCGACATAGTGACGATTGCTCGACGACAGGCAGCCATGCAGCCACCCGGTTGAAGACAGGCGCAGCCGCGAACAGGTTCGACAGAACGGAACGCTTTCGTTGGCGATTACCCCGAAATAGCCCTGCCCCGGAATCTCGTAGCGCACCGCCGTGGCGTCAACCGGCGCATCGGCCTGGAGATACTCATAGCGATCACCGATCAGGCTCAGCAGTTGCTGAAGGCTGACGAATTGTTGCAGGAATGCGTTGTTGTCGCTGGCCAGGTGGCCCATGCGCATCAGCTCGATGAAGCGCAACTCGTAACCGCGTTCCAGGCAATAATCGAGCAGCGGCATCACCTGATCGAGGTTCTGCCCGCGCAACGGCACCATGTTGACCTTGATCTTCATGCCGGCGGCGCTGGCCTGGTCCATGCCATCGAGCACAGTCGCCAGATCGCCGCCGCGAGCAATGCTGCGGAATGCGCCGGCATCCAGGGTATCGAGGGAAACGTTGATGCGACGAATGCCGGCATCGACCAGCAGGGGCAGTTTTTTCGCCAGCAATTGACCATTGGTGGTCAGGCTGATGTCTTGCAGGCCCATCTGCCCGACAGCGGTCATGAAGGCTTCGAGTTTGGGGCTGACCAACGGCTCACCGCCGGTGATGCGCAGCCGTTCGATCCCCGCCGCCTCGATCAAGTAGGCAACGCCGCGTGCCATGGCCTCAGCCGACAGTTCATCCTGTGCAGCGACCAGCCGCTTGCCGTTAGGCACGCAGTAGGTACACGCGTAATTGCAGGCGGAGGTCAGGCTGATTCGCAGATTACGAAAACGCCTGCCTTGACGGTCAACGATCATGGTCACTCCGGCACAAGGAATTCGGACGACGTAAAACTTGACTCACAAATCAAGTTTTAGCAAGTCCCATGCCTGAGTATATTACTGAGGTACTGCGCCATATAGCGAAATCATGGCGCAATAAGGCAACTGAATGACTCAGCTACTCGGCGTGTCGGTGTCGCGCTTGCGCTTGTTGCCCATGCGCACGCCGATGTCCATCAGGAACTGGAAGAAGCCTTCCTGATCTTCCAGCACATTGCTCCAGAACGGCGAGTGATACAGCGCCACGGCGCCGTGCACCAGCGCCCAGGATGCGCAGTAATGGAAGTAAGGCGGTACGTCTTCGAGCTTGCCTTCGCTGATCCGGCCCTTGATCAGCAGGGTCAGGCGTTCGAAGTTCGAGGCGCGAATCTTGTGCAGCTCCTCGATCATCTCCGGCACCTGGTTGCCCTTGACCACCTTTTCTTCCAGGCGATCGAACAAGCGGTAACGTTGCGGATCGCGCATGCGGAATTCGAAGTAGGCCCGGGACAGCGCTTCCTTGTCCTTGTCGACATCGGCCGAATGCAACAGCTCGTTCAAATCGCGCTCGTAATCGAGCATCAGGCGCAGGTAGATCTCCGCCTTGGATTTGAAGTGCTTGTAGATTGTGCCTTTGCCGATACCGACGGCATCAGCAATCATCTCGACGGTGACACTGTCTTCACCTTGGTCGAGGAACAGCTTGAGCGCGGTATCGAGAATTTCTTGCTCACGGCGACGAAATTCACGGACCTTACGAGGTTCTTTATGCATAAGAAAAGGTCTGTCGGGGTCAAAATTCGAAGCCGCGTATTATGCCTAACTTGCGGCAAAATGCACGGATCATCCTTCCATATCTGTGTTTCTAGATGAATTCTGTCAGCACCAGCTTTTAATGAGAACTCTTCCGAAGCGCCTGTATTCCAAAATTGTTTAAAAACCTGGGCCGGTAAACTGGACTCAGCGCAATACTGATCAATACTTCAACTGTCGGCGGGGCATCTCCCCCAAGTGCCGCGTCGATATTGGTACCAACGGACCGCGTACCATTGTTTTACTCCTAATGGTCTTAACCCGGATTCACCCCCCAGAACCCGGGTTTTTTTTGCCTGCGATTTAACCTTTCACATGCGCCAGCGGGAACAGTCGCTTGAAGTTCTCGGTCGTCTGCGCGGCAAATCGCTCGTAGGATTCACCGCGTAGCATTGCCAGAAACTCTGCCACTTCCCGCACATATTGCGGCAGGTTCGGCTTGCCGCGATAAGGGATCGGCGCCAGGTACGGCGAGTCGGTTTCCACCAGCAATCGGTCGGCAGGCACTTTACTGGCCACGTCACGCAGCGCATCGGCGTTGCGGAAAGTGACGATGCCAGACAAGGAAATGTAATAACCCATGTCCAGCGCCGCTTTGGCCATGTCCCAATCTTCGGTAAAGCAATGCAAAACGCCGGCCTGGGGCAAAGCAGCTTCGCGCAGCAGGTTCAGCGTGTCCGCCCGGGCACCGCGCGTGTGAATGATCACCGGTTTGCCGGTCTGCTGCGCGGCTTGCAGGTGCAGGCGAAACGATTCCTGCTGCAACTCCGCCGCTTCGGGCTCGTAGTGATAATCCAGGCCGGTTTCACCAATCGCGACCACACGCGGGTGATTGAGCTCCTGCAGCAGCCAGTCCAGCGCTGGCGCAGCGCCCGGTTGCACGTCCAACGGGTGCACGCCGACCGAACAGTCGACATCGTCATAACGTTCGGCCAGGGCTTTGACGTCGGCGGCGTTGTCGACACTGACGCCGATACACAGAAAGTGCCCTACCCCGCGCTGGCGGGCCGCGTCGAGTGCGGCATCCAGCGAGCCGTCATGGGCGGCGAGGTCAAGGCGATCAAGGTGACAATGGGAATCTACGAGCATAAAAAGGGCTGCAACTTACATCGTATGAGTGGGACGGTCGGACTTCAGGGCTCCGGCCAGGTGGGTTTCGATTCGACTGCGCGCGGTGTCATCACCGTCGTTGAACTGCACGCCGACGCCAGCGGCCCGGTTGCCTTGCGCGCCTTTGGGGGTGATCCAGGCAACCTTGCCGGCGACCGGAATTTTCTCCGGCTCGTCCATCAGGTTCAGCAGCATGAATACCTCATCGCCCAACTTGTAGCTCTTGTTGGTCGGGATAAACAGGCCACCGTTCTTGATGAAGGGCATGTAGGCCGCGTAGAGCACGGAGCTGTCCTTGATGGTCAGGGACAAAATGCCGTTGCGCGGCCCCGGATTGACAGCTTCATTCATGCTGACCTCCACTGCTGATGTTCAGAGGATAGGCCCAGTCGGTCACTTCTGGGTAGGCAATGACGCCCATTGCACCAGCAGCGCTTCAAGCAACAGCACCCGATTGAGGTTGGCCTTGCTCATGACTTTCTGACGCTGGGCGAGGATCCAGTCCTGAATGTTCAGGACTTTGTCCTGAGCGCTTTTCTGCGCCAGATATTGAATCACCTTGCGCATATCGGCCAATCCCAGCCCGTCTTCATCCTGAGTCAGCTGATACCGCAGGATCAGGCTCGACCAGTCGCAGAACCAGTCAAACAGCAATAACAGCGGAATCGCGTTCCAGCCTTCGGCCAGTTGTGTCGGCGATTGCTGCTGCTTGAGCAACTTCTTCACACCGTCGACCACCAACGCCCGCTGCTCGCGCACGCCCTGGGCCTGCAAATTCACCGCCGCCAGCGGTGAGCCGGCGGCGAGGGTCAGCAGTTCGACACGCTCTTCTTCCGAGCTGTCCGGTAACGCCTTGGCCAGCCACGCAAGGCTCATGGCCTCGCTTGGCAGTGGACAGGCTTGCTGCACGCAGCGGCTTTTGATGGTGGGCAACAGTCGACTGGTCTGGTGACTGACCAGTAACAGCACCGTGTCGCCGGACGGCTCTTCAAGGCTTTTGAGCAAGGCGTTGGCGGCGTTGATGTTCATCGACTCGACCGGCTCGATCAACACCACTTTGCGCCCGCCCATCTGCGCAGTCTGGACCACGAAGCTGACCAGCTCACGAACCTGATCGACCTTGATCGCCTTGTCGGCTTCTTCCGGTTCGAGGATGTAGTTGTCAGGGTGGCTGCCGGCTTTGAGCAGCAGGCAGGATTTGCATTCGCCGCAAGCGTCCTGCGCGGTCGGGCGCTGGCACAGCAGGCTGGCCATCAGGCGCTCGGCCAGCGCTCGCTTGCCGATCCCGGCCGGGCCGTGCAGCAGATAGGCGTGCGCATGTTGTTTGCGACCTGCCAACTGCTGCCAGAGGCTGTCCTGCCACGGATAGGCTTCAGCCACGGGTCAGCTCCAGTAGACGC
Source organism: Pseudomonas sp. BF-RE-21 (assembly GCF_019947305.1). Classification (NCBI taxonomy): domain Bacteria; kingdom Pseudomonadati; phylum Pseudomonadota; class Gammaproteobacteria; order Pseudomonadales; family Pseudomonadaceae; genus Pseudomonas; species Pseudomonas sp. BF-RE-21. The sequence goes on from NZ_JAGYGF010000006.1 coordinate 70,757, forward strand.
GGCAACAAGGCGTCCAGCGACTGTTGAACCTGCGCCAGCGGCTGGGCAGCGTCGACCAGCACATATCGCGCCGGGTCGGCTTCAGCGCGTTTGAGGAACGCACTGCGCACCGCATCGAAAAACGTCCGGCCTTCGAGCTCAAAGCGATCCAGACGACCGCGAGCGCTGGCGCGGGCCAGCCCCACTTCCACCGGCAGATCGAAAATCAGCGTCATGTCCGGGCGCAGTTCGCCCTGAACGAAGCTTTCCAGCGTAGCGATGCGTTCCAGCGACAAACCGCGACCGCCGCCCTGATAGGCGTAGGTCGAGTCTTGTTTTCCGTTTGTTGTGAATGTAAACGTCAAAGGGATACAATCCTTTTTACAGAACGTAAACGCGCTTAAAAGCCCCGAGGTAGAGGGCTTGAGCAAAAAATCAGGAGTCCACCGTGAGAACAATCATTGGCCTCGCAGCCCTAGCCAGATCAGGAAAAGACACCGTAGCATCAATGCTTCTGACCTACCCGGGGGTAGCCGCCTTTGCTTTAGCCGACCCTCTCAAGGTTGGTTGCCAAGCCCTTTTCGGTTTGACCGATGAGGAGGCTTGGCAGGACGACATGAAAGAGAAGGCCATTGAACTATGGGGCCGCTCGCCAAGAGAGTTCTTTCAAACGGTTGGAACTGAATGGTTGCGCAATCATAACCCAGACCACTGGCTGATGAGAGCAGACCGAGAAATCAACCCACCAGCGGGGGTGAAGGACGCCTCCTTCCCAGCCAACCTTACCTCCCCGGATGCCCCTTTCGCCTTAGCCGCCCAAGCCTTTTTCGACTTCACTGACGACCAAGTCTGGAACCCCACCAGCTTAGCTATAAAAGATGAGTACTGGGGACTGGCCCCAAGCGAAGCCATTGAGCTTTTGAAACACCACGCCTACACCCTCTTCCCTGATTACGATCAGAGACGAGCCGCTCGCCCAGTGATGCTGCTCAAGCACAGGGGGCAACTTACGCAAGACGCTCGAACAATCATTATCAAAGACATCCGCTTTGAGAATGAGGCGTCGTTCCTGCGCGCTCATCAAGGTTCAATCTGGCATATCACGCGCCCCGATCTTCAGAAGGTGAATGCGCATTCCTCAGAGTTAGGTATCGACCAGGCTACCGACGATGTTCGGCTGCTGAACAGCGGCACCCTTGATGACCTGAGGGCACTGGTGGAAAGTGCCTGGGAGGCACATAAAGCAAAGCAATCAAATCAAACATACAAAGGCGGTGTTTAAATGACTGCCTTTGACCATAGCATTACCGAAGTTGAATCGATTAACGGAATGCGTATCGATTGCCGTTACTTGATGAGCCCGAACTACATTCCGGCCACCAATGTTTGCAGGTCGTTGCATTGGTTGTTCCTGCTTTATGCTCCCGATCGCACTCATCCGAATGGATACTTACTCCGATCCGGAATTGAGCATTTTCTTGATTACATGGCGATGCACAACCTCGCCAATCCTGAGCCTTTGCAAATAAAAAAGTACACCGACATCAACGCGGAAGTATTTAGTGGCTTCGTTAATTATATACGTGACAAAAATATCCCGGTCGCGTGCGCCGAGAAATTGAAAGCAGCCATGACGGTGGTTCCCAAGGATACCGGGAAACTTCCACTCATTGCGCTCCCGATCGTGGCGATGGATAGAAAAAACGGAACACCGCCGCTGAATTCTGACGGGTTTGAATCTTTTGAGCTGGCCATCACCACGCACATTATCGCGGTGTTTAAAAAGCTCATGTTTCGCGCACAAGTAGAAAAAGCCGAACCCTACGATGCCGCAACGGTTATGGAGGAAGTACGTCCAACGCCAACCAAGGAATGGCTGTTCAAATGGCAAAAGAATGAGTTCAAAAAGAAGAAAAGAGCTAAAAAGGAAAGCTATCACAGTCGTTTCAGAAAATGCCTTGATCCGGAAATCAAGGCGCTGACTGATGACGCAGAGGGTATCAGCAAATTCATCGAAATCTACCATCGCGACAACCCCAACGCTGGAGCCCCCCAAAAAACACAAGAAGATCAAGAAGCGCAACAAGAACAAAAAGAACAGGAAGAAGCCTCAGTAGAAGGCAAGGGTTTTGCTAACTGGAAGGTCGATTACGCTCGGATCGTAAAGACGTTCATCGTCCATGATTTCCCGTTCAAGTTCAGCTCAGACGAGCTTTACAACAAATATCGCCAGGCCACAGTGACCACTGTCCCCGAAGATTGCGACGACATCATCGCGATTTTGTTGCACCGACTGACGTGGGCAAATAGAAGCACCAATGGAGCGCAACTCCTCAAGTTCGACGAAGTGCTAGGGCTTTATTACCCGATCATCACGGACATGACAGCAGTCCTTATGTTCATGATGTTTCAGTCTGGATGGAACAAAGAAACCGCTTTGGCGCTCGACCAAGACAATTTCGAGCACCTGCTAACGGGGACTATCGAGGAAGCGATCAAAGTCGTCTTTTCGGAAAAGCATCGTTCCCAGGGCGCAGGTAAACCCTTCGATGCCCCAAAACGGATCAACATGCCTACCCGCAATGATGATCCGTTCAGCTTCTATAACCTCATCCAACTGGCCATCGAGCTCTCAAGCCCACTCGCCGATTACCCATTCGACGTCATTTCTGTTCTTGCGCCGGAAGAGAGAATGAATCCGATGTTTCTATTCATCCGGCCGTGGGGTGAATGGGTCAAGGGTGGACGTCACACTTCAATTGCACACCCCAAGACCTTCCCGGTGGGTGTTCAACAGTTCCTCAAACAGTACGAGGTCATCGATGACGGCAAGCGACTGACCTCGGCAATCGAACTTACGCGACGCTTCAGGCCTACCTGGCTTCTCTACAAGAAAAAGCACCATCCAATCACCTTGCTCTCCATGACGATGGGGCATAAAGACCGAGAGACCACTGACATCTTCTATGACAGTTCAAGCGCCGCTCACTATGAGCGTTTGAAACGGTTGCGCTCGGAACTGGAAGAAGTGGTCAAACTGCTACGCACACGGCAGTTTAAAGGACTCTTGGGCAAACAGGCTCAGGCAGAGGCTTCGGCGAACCTCAAGATCTTTCACATCCCGGGTAAACCGCGAGCGCTGTGGGGGTGTGCCAACCAAACGAAACCCGACTGGGTGGGCTCGGACATCATCGTAAGCACGGGCCGCAAATGTTTTGCCATCAAAGAATGCATTTTTTGCAGCCAATTTCGTGTGTTTGAAGACTCACTCCCATTCCTGATGGAGCGCGCGTCACACCTGGAAGAGTTGTTGGGCGATGCCGAGGAATCGGGCTTCAGCTCACGGCTGAGCAAAGAGCTGGAGGTTCTTCAGTTCATTCTGGATGAGTGGGGAGATGAGAACGAGATTACGACCGCAGCACGATACCGCCGCCGGGAGTCGCCACTCTTGCCACGAGACCTGAACATCCTGGAAATCATTTTCGAGAGTGAGGAATACAATGTCTAACGTTAATACAACCTCAGCTTTCGAAACCATTGAAACGGCTGAAAACCTCTCCGATATTGATCCTCTGAACGGATTTGCACCGTCCACCCATGATACTGACGACTTCATCGGTGATGAGGTTGACCAGGAAGAGGACAAGAACACGTCCCAGAAAGAAGACACTGATGATGGAGAGGAAAGTGAATCCGAGGCAGAGCACCTGCTCCAGGAAATGGAAGCCGACTACTCAGAGTCCGAGCTTGAGGAGTTGGAAGCTTTGCAGGAGGAATTCAAGTCCCCCGTTGCCACGCCTTCAGTGACCTTGGGGAGCAAATTGGTAGTCACAGGCGGCAAATTTCCTGTCGCCAAAGGCTCGAACTATAGAGACGCCATCTGGTATTTCCCACATGGCAAACATAGCTTTCCAAACAATGTGCGTTTTGATCGCAAGGTACCCGGATCGAATGAGCTGAAACGCGCACTCATCTATCACGTGATCCCAGAATTCTCGCCCTTCAGCTACATCCGTTCGTACTCGACGACAAAATCATGGGGCAACGAATACAAGATCCTGGAACAGTACATTTTTTCGGCCAACAGGCTGACCGCCGAGCCTCATCATCTTCGAATGATCTCTTTGCCATTGATCCTCCGGGCATTTGAGGCCGCCAAAGAAAGTGAGGCCAAACACCATTATTTTGCGCTGTTCAAGCTGATCAGGCTCTGGATCAACCTCTCGGAGCACCAACTGATCCCTGAAGAGCTTCGATTGGATATCGCTCTTGAAAAAATCGACATCCCGGAGCGGCGTCAGGAGGTAGTGAAATCGCGCTTCCAGGGCACCTTGGATAGCTGGGTCTCCTATTCCGAAGAGGACCTTGAGATTCTGATCGACTACTCAATGTTTTGGGTTGAGGGGGTCATGCCAGAACTGAAGAAGCTCAAGGACTACCTGGTAGAAAGCAAATTCATTCATCTGGCAGACAAGCTCGTCACTCGTCGAGAGCGATTTGAAGAGCTAGAGCAACTCATGACCATCACAGTCAAAGAAAAGACCGTGATGCGCCCCAGCATTCGCAAATTTGCCAAGGAAGGTGTCGATTACTACTCGTACACCTGGATCGAAGGTTACGCCGATGTGCTCGATGGCATTCGTAACGCGATTTTCATTCTGCTGGCGTTGGTGACAGGGGCCAGGAAATCGGAGCTCGCGGTGATGAGCTTCGCGGATTTTGAAATTGATGGCAATGGTGATTACTGGCTCAAAATTACCCGCTGGAAAACGGCTGCCAGTCCAACGCACGGTGAAGATGACAGACTGCCGATCCCCAAATTTATCGGCGACTTGGTCATGCAATACCAGGACCTGCGAAGTATTGAGCCGTTTGTCAAACAAGGCTTTTTGTTCCAGGCGCAGAAATCCAACAAGACCGTGAAGAAAGCGACCCCTGCGCTGATCAATTACATCATCATTCAACTGAAAAACGAACTGCCTATTGATCGCTTGCATTGCCATCGCTTTCGCAAAACCATCGCAGAAATCCTGATCAATCGGGATGAACGGAACATCGATATCATCCGCGCGCTCTTTGGGCATAAGAGCTACGCGATGACCATGCGCTACATCGCGCGCAATCCGTTGATGGTTCGCAGTGTTGCAATTGCCATTGAGCAAAACTACACCAGGGAATTTCATGAAATCGTCGCGGGAATCCGATTCGGCGCTCATTCGGGTGACGCAGCCAAGCGTATCTATCAGCAAATCCTGAAGCGTCCCGATGAATTCAGCGGCAAGCAGCTCAAGGTGTCGCTGATGGCCTATATCAGCCATCTGCTTTCCGCCGGCGAGCCCATTTTCATCCGCCGAACTGCAGTCGGTACCTACTGCTTGACTGGGGAGCATTTCACCCGCGAAACCCTGCCCCCTTGTTTGCATGGTAAGCATGTGGAAGGTGAGTTGATCATGCCCGATCCCTCTAATTGCCAGATGGATTGCAAAAAAATCGTTGTCTTGGCCTCTGCCAAACAAGCGCTGAGCGACAACGTTACGTTTTATACAACCGTTCTGGAAAACTCGACCGGCAAGTTGAGTTCTACGGCGGAACGCGAACTGCAGCGCAGGATTCAGGCAACACAAATTCACCTAAATAACCTTAACGCTGCTGGCCACTCCAGTCCTCAGTTGATCGAGGCGCGCAATGTCTGAGCAGCAGACCACTCAAACTGGCGTACATCCAGACACGCTTGAACAAGGCAGCGGCGCCCAGCGCCGCAAGCTCTTGATCGAGATCATTGTGGAACATCACCTTTCCGGAAACCGTTCAAAGCTTAAGCTCAAGGATGTGGCAGACCGGGCTGGCATCAGCCGCCAGGCACTTGACCGTTACTACGGCGATCTAAAACCGTACATCGCCGGCAAGCGTGATGTCGCCGATCTGGTCAACGGTAACGAACTCCGGTCACAAGTGCAGACCAAGACAGCCGTCAACGAGGTTGAGGCCAAGTATACCGAGCAAATTGAACGTCTTAAGGCTGAACACGAGAAGACGCTTCAGAAGGAATTGGACAGGCACATCACCTCGCTCATGAACAGCGATATTGTGCTATTGGAAAGTGACCAAATACGCATCTCGCTCGAGAGACAGACACTTCACAATGCCGACTTGCTGAGCCAGATTCAAAGGTTGGAACTCAAGTTAGCCTTGGGTGTGGACGCCAACTCGTCGTTTGCAAAAGAAACCGAGTCATCGAAGAACACTAAGCTTGTATTCGACTTGGATATTGAAGCGCTTTGCATTGACTATCAACGCGGGAAAAACTTCGACACGTTCGAGGATCAGAAAAATGTCGAGCTAAGAAAAATTCGCGACAAGTTGAGTAAATATGCAAACACATCAGGCGTCCGTGTTATTTTCTTCTCCGACCGGTACATCTCACGATTCAAATCATTTGCCGATCAGTACATAAGCCTACCAAAGGAAGTCAGCCTGATCGTCAGACTGCCGCTGTTCAGTCGCAGTGAGATTATTGCTTTTACAAGGCATATTCCAAACACATTCAAAACAAGCATTTACATTCCACACTTTTCCGGCTCGGAAAGTGAAAAAAAGCTACAAAGACTTGGAATCTACAAATCATTACTGCCACCCGAGGAGGTCAAAGGCGCGGACAACGCCGACCAGCCTGCCATCGCATGGGGATTTGATGAAGTTAACTTCTTTAAAATAAATCCTGGCAGTTAATTCAATCGGGCCTTGCACACGGATAATCCATAATGCTGACGATAAAATCAAAAGAGATCACTTACAACAGTGCTGAGGTATTGATGGAAGTCTCGCATTGCATCCTCATTGCAGGGCAAGACGGAAAAAACATCTTGCTCTCGCACCCTAATATATTTTTGCATTCAGAAACGCGTGCCTCTATAAAAACGTCAAAGCGCTATGCCAGTATCATTTCCATGTTTTATCGCTTTTTATCCACTCAGGAAAAAATGAAGAACAAAGCACTGGGCCTGTATCACGTGTTGGCTGACAATAGAGACATCAAGCTTTGGCAAGTCCAGCGTCAAATTGATCGTGTAGAAGCACAATCACTCCGCCCTTCGTCAGAGACCATTTATGAGGATGCCAAAATTTTGCTGGTGTATTTCAAGTGGCTCAATGACCGTGGCTATCTGACCAACGTCCATATCACCTTGAAAACATGGCGTGCAAATTTTCGTAGTAGGCGCATGCTCAACTATGTGCAACTTATGGCCAGGAGCAAGATTGATGCGAGCAACATTCGTGTCTTGGACAAAAAAAATCGCCAAAAAAGATCTAACTTCCTAATCACTGATCCTGAAATAAAACTCCTACTTGAAAACTATTCCGACCCTGTCTATGCGGCCATGTTCAACTTGGCACTTGGCACTGCGATGCGCCCGATGGACTTGGTAAAGTTTCCTTATATCGGCAATAAAGACAACAAACATATCTCGCCCTATTCAGAAATGGACAAACATCGGATAACAACATCTTATACCGTGTATAAGAGCAAGGGAAACAAAGACCGTGAAATCACCATCCATATGGCAGATTTAAAGTCCCTTGAAGAAAATTACATTATCCCTTATTACACCACCAGAAAACTGCTCTACAAAGAACGGTATGGACATGCCTGCCCACCGGGCGTCTTGTTCCTGAACAAAAAGGGAGAGCCAATCGATGAAAACATGATTGCATCCCGTACGAACTATACAAAAAACAAAATCATCAAAACTCATCCCGAGTTCCGGGCGCACTTGGCATTTTATCAGAGCCGTCATTGGTGGCCAACGCAACACATCATTGCGACTTTTGGTGACAGGCTACTGACGGAATCGCTGGATGCCTTGTATCTTGCGACCGCGCAAGTCCTTACTGCGCAGATGGGTCACGACGATGTCCAGACCACCTATAAATATTACGTCGATATGGCACGCCTCATCATGCTGCTTCACAAGGGGCGCTCATTTGACCTCGTCACATCACCTGCTCAAACGGTCAGAGATTTTATGAACGGTCTAAAAATGCCCGAAGATGTTTTAGCCAACGAGGAAATTGAATCAATCGACGAAGAGGAGCAGATGGCAGGTTAGGAATCGCAGCGCCCTTGGCTTTCGCAAATCTAGCGCAAGGGTTCGGGGCGGGGATTGCGTGCGCCAAGTCAACAGAGCTTGGCTTGAGGATTCTCAAACGGTGCTTCGCGCAAGCGTTCCCTGCATCAGTCGCATTTTTTCCATCAAAATTAATGAATAGCGAGTGTATGCACACAAAGTGGACTCTCGTTTCGCCTTCGCTTAATCTCGGTCACGCCACCCTCGATTCAACAAGGAGCAATCAATGGCTGTCTTTATGGTGACCTGGAACATCAACAAAGAGCGCGGTAATTACGCTCAAGCTCGACAGGCCTTCATTCAGCATTTGGATCGCTATCCAAACGTAAGCGATCCGGGCCTTGAAACGGTTCGATGGGTTAGCAGCACCGCTACGGCGAACCAGATATCTGACGACCTTCGCGCCAGACTGGATGCCAATGACCGCATTTTCGTCACTAAGTTGAACAACGGGGAGCATCAGGGCTGGCTTAGCAAGATTGTCTGGGAATGGATCAATGCACGCCTTTGACACTGCCCGCGCCCCTCGTATCGCTGGCATTTCAAAGGACGATCCAGGAGCGGGCTGTCTCCTCGGGCATCGGTCAACGCCGAACGCTAAAGCTGCGGGCTACGCTTAGACCCTATCCATTCCCGACATACTGCTCTCCCGCCGCTTCCCGCGGAACAACCTAGTGATTAGCACCGCACCAGCGGATCACCCTCCCTCGCTTCCATCACTACTGAAATCGATCTCTCAAACACATCACATCATTTCAAAAAGCGGATAGTCCATAGCTGGTGCCCAGCATTCTTGGCTGAACATCCAGTATTCTTAAGAGGGGGATTATGCGTCGCAACTTCACTCTCAAGCGTTGTCTTCGTAAGCAAGGAACTCACGTAAGCAAGCTAAGTCACGCGCCGCCGCGAGAGGTGATGAGCTTCCGCCAATCAGTGAACAGATCAGAAGTTAGAGGAATGTATGGGCGATATCGGAGCAGGTGGTGAGCACTTTTTCATGGCTTTTTGCTCCGTCGATGGAGTGACCGCAAACAAAAGCAATGCTGACAAACACGGATGGGACGTTTTCGTCGAGGTCGAACAGGAAACGAGCGAGCTTACACAGCTAACGCTCCATGAGCCCATCATTGCAGGTAAAGTCCAAGTAAAGTCCACCCGCACCACTTCATTGAAAGTCGATGTCACCCTGTCCAACCTGAGAAAAATGGCCACCAGCCCACTTCCCTCCTTCTATGTCCTGATGGATTTTTCTCAGGGGCTGTACTCCCCAAGGGCATTCATACGTCACGTAGATGAATCTCTGATTCGTGAAATTTTGGAGAGGGTGAACACTCATATCATCGCGGGTAAAGCAGAAAAACTGCACAAGCTCACCCTACGCATTGATTTCGGGCTAGGCCGCGAAATGAGGCTCAGTGAACCCAGCACATTCAAGTCAGAAGTCCTTCGTGCGGTCGGACGCTCATCAGCTGAATACACTGACAAGAAGCTGACCTTTTTGAAAACTGTTGGCTTTGAGGATGGCGGTCACGTGATGCATTTCCAGCTTGAGGGCATGGAAAATCTAACCGCATTAGTGAACGCTAGCCTAGGAATGGGCGGATCTGTTCAATTGCAGAATTTGCAGTTTTCCACACGAAGGTTTGGCCAGGTAGACCCTGGTAGTGGTCGAGAATTATCTACAGGGGTAATGGAGATTACACCGGCTGCGCCAACTGCTCGTGGCACGCTGACCTTCCGAGACCTCTCTACCGGCGCGAGCGCGCAAGTGAACGCTTCCGCCTACGCCAGCCCAATGCATGCTTGGCTTCCCGAGCATCTGAAAATCTTGAGATTCGACTGCGGTCCCTTCGACTGGCTAATGAATGAGAACGGCTCAAGCGCTCAGTTCACCTCGACGATTGATCCGGACTTGCCCGCAAATCTGGATGAGCTTTCTAATTTCTTCCAGATTGTTTGCTTGCTGCATTCGCCCAAAAACCTCTCTATAGACATGGATTTCCAAGGCAAACAAAGCTCCGTCACCGTCAAAAACGGCATAGGCTTACCCAGCTATTTGCCAGCACTAGAAACCGCCGATTTGCTGCTCAAAATTAAAAGCTATTTCGGGGATCGGGGACTGTTGATGGTGTCTGTGACAGAGCTGATGCGCAGTCATCGAGAGATCAGGGGACTCTGGGCTTTCTTGAGCAGCGCGGCTGGGGCACATCTTAATTTCAGATTCGACGAGGCTCATGAGCCGTTCAAAGCCGCCTGCTTGACGCCACTTGCCGTAACGGTTGGCGGGAAATGCTATTTAGCTCTCCTTTCAATGTTCGGAGACATGAGTCGGTTGGACAACGGTCGATACACCGTTGCGACAACCGGTTTCGATGTCCTCTATAAAACTGTGTTACGCGAAGAAGAGGTAAATGGGGAGAAAATTCTTCGTCAATTTGAGCGGATCATTGCAAACTATAAGCATTCCCTTCCTGTTGTGAACCTAGTGACCGCGATGCTGGATCACAGCCTGACGCGTTGACCCTGATGGGATTCATCGGAATTTCGTCATTCCCTCTATACGACCGGAAGAGTCCAAAAAAACAGGCCTTGATTTGGCTTGCAGGATAATGGCTAACGTCCAAGATGAGCGGGTGGCACCATTAATCGAGCTCTTCTGGAGAAAACATGTCGCTAAACACGCTAAATCCTTGGGAATACCCTGCTTTGGCATCTGAACGGGCAATGGGACTGCTTTGGCTACTGCTAGCTGCAATGACAATTGTCGCCGGTCTCACTGCGTCAGATGTGTTTTATGGCACGACAGACCACGAAGGTCCGATAAGTCTCGGCTTCAAGCTGTGGGTCATCGCAATATCTTTTAAGGTGCTGGGAACGTTAGCCCCCCTTACGCGGATCACTCAGCGCTGGCATCTACGTCGGCTACGTCAGGAATCTAAGCGCAAAGGACTAACACTGCGTGTAAAACCGACCTACCGTGCAGCATTGGTTGCAGGGGGAGTTCTCATGGCTGCTTCCCAGGCGATTACTTTGTTTTTGGAACACTCATGACCCATTGATGATCTCAGCGAGGTTTGCTCAGGTGCAAGACCGATAAACTGCTTGAGGTGCGCACCTCCTCTGAAGGATTCGCCGCCCCGCACGGTTGGCAGGATGAGACATGATACCGCCAACGGTTTCTCAGCAAATCGTCGCTATTGCGTGTCCATAGGAGTCAATGCCCGTGATTTGCCTGGATGATTGTGTAGCAGGGTGAAAGCCCAGATTGTCCACGCACCTCAATGGCCATGAGGCCCGAACATTTCCCATATATTGACATAGGGGTCGATTCCCCTTATCATAAAGGGACTAAATACATTAGTTTTCTCTACCTCTTACTAACACAGTAACCTTGCACCGTAGAGAAGACGATTGTCATGGACGGCCATCTGGAGAGTGCCAACCACTTCGTAAGTTGTGGAGAGAGCAACAATTCGGAGAAGCTGCCTGATTTGTGATTTAGAAAGAACAAATTTATATGGGGTATTAAACCGCAAGGATTTAATACTCCATATAAAACTAAACTTTAGAAGAAGTCATTGGAGAACATATTTAAATGTGTTCTCCCCTCTCCTCGCCTAACTTGATGATGACCTCCGTGGCAATCTAGAAATGCGCCTTCCACCCAAGTGTCATCTCCCTCCCCCATTGAAACGTTGTAGTGATGCTCCTCGCTGAGTTTGACACCAAATCTGAAGCTATTTAGAGCGGTGCACATCTCAACGTGTGGACTTGCTGTATCGACTTTAGAATGCACCTCATGACCTAGATCGAAGAACCGCTTCGAATCGTCGACACAATATTTATTCGGGTAGTTTGTCTGACGACGAGGTCGTACCAGCCGCTTGCGCATCAGCTGCATTTGAGCCTGGATGAAGTTAAGCATCTCATTCGCATCTTTGACATTAAACCCTTGGATCATGCCATTCACGAAATCAGCAAAAAGCTGAGAATGAAAGTTGTTAACCGGCAGCCGCCATACCCCCTGATCTGCTTGTACCGCGCTTTTTACTGATCGGAAAAATTTAACGGCCTTCACCACATCCCGTGCTACAACATTCTGGGGGCTAGCGATCTGACTTGGAGATAACTCAAAAACGCAAGTGAACGCCACAATTTTCATCTGCCGGCTGACCACCGCCTCCAGACCTTGTTCTAGTAAAAGAATGCATCCTTCAAGCCTCCCCCTATCATGAAGCAACTCGCCCATCACCAGCGCCCTAAGCTCATCCTCACGTTTGGCGATGACTTCGCATTTGATGCCATTCTTGGTCATGTACTCGTAGTCATTCACAACGTCGGGGTGCGAGGATATGAACTCCCGAAGCTCGGGTCTTCGAGAGACGTAGTAGACCCTGATGCTCATTTTTCGAACATCAATTGAGTCAGAATTTCCACAGGGATGATTACTTTCTTTATATCTTCCGATGGAAGCTTGGCTACCAATGCAAGGAAATCCCTTACCACCTTTTCATTCGAATCAACGACATCGGTCGGACGCTGAGCAGTAACCGCTTTAGGAGCAGGTGCTCCACGACTGAATTCAAACGTTTCATGCTTGGGAATAAGGCCCACCAATGCGAGTACGCTTGGGTTTGCGACGACTTTAAAGCCAACGCCATCGTCACGTGCTGCCTCGGCGAGAAAGCGTTTCAACGATACCTCGCCTACAATTTCCTTGTAGGAGACATGTTTCTCAGCGCGCCATAGCGTCGGTATGTTGCTGAGCAGCAATGGCCGTTGCTCCTCGCCCCACTGAACTGCCACTTTTTCCGAAACAAACTCAATAAACTCAGCTTTCGTCACCACAATCGACCCCACAGTCCTTTAGAAAACCCATACCGCAAATGCGCGGCGTTTTGTTTTGCAGTTACGATATGTAGATGGTCATGGACGACACACCTCAAGCAGACGCGCGCCACTACAATGCCATTGTCCTCCCATATTACCGAAACGCCGTTCAATCGCCTATTCTGCTATTTTCAAAGCGTGGCTGTCTGAACGATGCAGTGATGGATACGGCTGTCACTTTCCGACCAGAGAGCCAGTAATACCAAAACTTCCATCAGTATCGGCAGGCAGCAGGCAACGGGCGCCAGCCGGTTTTTGTTAACATGCGAGTACCTACGTAGTGGCAAGGCCTAAAACGCGCTCAATATTTTGAAGATCAGGCAAACGCCCACCAGCGATGCAGCCCGCGCGCAAACGAATCCAGCGCCCCCCCTCCTGCACGCCAATCAACAACACCATCGCCATCACAACGAATACGTCAACCGGTCCCGGGTACTCACAATGAAACACCCAACCCCGCATTGCCCCTGAGCATTTCGCACGGCACCAGGACGATCCACTAAATCCCGATGTACAGGCGCGCCTCGAGCACAGTGTTCAATAAGATCGGCAGATCGCAGCGAAGGTCAGCTAGAACTGGATCGGCTAGTCACCCACGCCCATCAGCATTACCACCCCCGGCATCCATGACAGCGGCGAGAATCGCGGTTTCCCTGGGACGGCTCAGCTTTTCCCCTAATGGTTGCTTTTTTATTATTTTCGTAGCGTATGATTGTGGGGAAAACAGCTTCAACCACAGAAGTTTCAGTAGATTGAACAACCAGACTTGGCTCGTGTTCGTTTCTTTGCTCTCGATGAACATTGAGCGAGGCATCAAAGCGTTTCGTAGCTACTGTTCCAACGCCCGACGCCTACCACAACTGTAGGCTAAACGGCACACACGCCAGCAAACCTGCGAGTGCAAACAATGGATTCTGTTGAGTCAATTCAGCGTCAAGCCGAGCGGGTCTTCGGCAACGAAAATAAGGCTAACGCCTGGTTAAATCAGCCGAAAGTCGCCTTCGGCGATAACACACCACTGCAAGCCATTCAAAATAGAGGGGGATACGAACTCGTAAAGGCGGAGCTTGAAAAAATCAGCCAAGGATATGTGTGTTAATGCGCTCACTTCCTTCTACGCTCATGATGGGTTTTGACAATCAATCCCCATTGCGAAGCCCTCCCTCGTCATGCCGAAGAATTTAAGCCAACGTCGGGTGACCCTCGTGTAAACGCACGTTTACGTGATGCATCACCTGACCCCAAAAAAGCACTCGCGTCACATCTCGAAGATTTGAGCATCTAAGCGAATCTATGGAGACTATCAACACTCTCACCTAATCCATAACTAAGCGAGAGGTGTTTGGCGATCACAGATCCCCAAGAAGGTAAAATTTGGCAACTTGCCGCTGCGACATTGGGCGTTGAAAGCCTGACGCACTTGGTTGTAGATTTCTTGGGCAGCTATGTGAAATCCCGTCCAGTGGATATCCGCGTTTATCTACATCGCGAATGGGTAGGGGTTGATGCGATACAGGCACTCCTAGCCGCCCTACGCCTGGCCGCAAAACGATCCCAATTATTCGTGCCGTCGCATTGTCCAATGGTCTTCGTCACCATCTGTTGCGCGGTATCGTTCGCGCCCTGCCACCGAATCTATTAAGTGACGAATTGTTGGAGTGGAGGCTGCAGCTCGACGTCGGAGTATAAGTCTCAGATCATTTACAAAAAAAGAACTTGTTGCGGGCTACTTCCATAATTAGCCCGCCCTCATCTGCCTTCTCAAGCAGCCGCCACCCTTCCATTACTGTTGCTGCTCACCTCAAACTGCCCCACTAGTTTTTGCAGTTTATTGGCATTGAGCCTCACGGTCTCGGCACTGCCTTGCAACACCACCACCGTCTGACGCATTTCTGCGGAAGACTGGTCGACCTGTTTGATCGTCTTGCCGTAATCGAGGCTGCGTTTGTTGAGCTGCTGAATAATCGCAAACATACTTTCCACCGCTTGGTGCAATTGTACGTTTTCCGAGGAGGCATCTTCGGCCAGGCGCAGGCTGTTATCGACGTCCTTGACGCCTTCCTTCATGAAGCTGACGGCGGTTTGCGTTTCGTTCTGCAAGCCCTCGACCATCTGCCGAATATCGTCGGCAGCCCGAGAGGTGCGTGAGGCGAGACTGCGCACCTCATCGGCAACCACCGCAAAACCTCGCCCATGTTCACCCGCGCGCGCGGCCTCGATGGCGGCATTGAGTGCCAGCAGATTGGTCTGGTTGGTGATGTCGCTGATCAGGCCGGTAATGTTGCCGATCTGCGTCATACGGCTGTCGAGCAACTGCACGCTGGAAGAAGAGCGCTCGACCACATCCCGAATCGACTGGGTGCCTGCCTGCACAGCGAGAAACTGCTCACGGGCACGGGTGACGACTTCGTCCATTGCCTGCTTCATTTGCTCGGCGCTAGCAGAGGCTTGCTGGATTTCGCCCAATTGGTCCTCAACGATAATCATCATGTGATGCACCGCTTCGGCTACCTCAGCCGAAGTCACGCCAGCTTCCTGGCTGCGGCCCAGCATCATCTGGTTGGTCGCACCGACCGTGCGACTGGCCTTCACCACTTGCCCGACAACCGAGTCCAGATTATCAATGAAGCTGTTGATCCAGCGCCCCATGTCACCGGTCTCATCGTTGGCCATTCGTGTGGTGTCCAGACGTTGACGAAGGTTGCCCTCGCCCTCGGCGATGGTCCTGATCACCCCCGTCATCTCGCTCAACCTTGTCGCAAGCCGTTTAGGCCCCAACAGGCTGAACAGCACCGTGGCGCCGACCATGCCCAGAACCTCGACGGCGTCGATCATCCCCTGTGCCAGGCCGCTGTAATGCTGGACCGTGTAATTGCAGGCAAAGAGCCCTGTCATGGTTGCGAGATAAGGTTTCATCAAGCCATAGCTGAGTGAGCGTCGGCGGTAAACCTCCTCCAGATCGGCCTCACACATCATTCCCCAGCGATCAGGTGATCCTGGCAGCTGGAACGTAACCCCCTTGCCGACCACCGGAATGTGCCGATAGTCCGAATAACCGGGATAGGTCACGAACAGATTGGAACCCATGCGGATGGTTTCGCGCACACCTGGGTGCAACTCCTGGGTCGCCGGGTCAGTGAAGCGCAGTTCCAGCTCGGTGTGCCGTTGAATCTGCACAGTCTTATAGGGCGTGTGCACACCATTTTTCAGATTCTCGCCGTGGGTAAACGTACCGTCCTCGAAACGTGAACGTGACAATGCGGTGCCCGGTGCGATCGCCGGATCAAAGCGTGATTGCGCCATGAACAAATAGTTATCGCCCGATTCGGAATAGATGTGCCCGGCCTCGCGCTGGATAAGATCGCCCAACACATCGTTTGGCACGCGTCCGCAGAGGCAACCAAGGACTTTTCCATCCACCTTCAAAGGTTGATAGAACATCAACGTGACTTCATCGTGAAAGCGTGAGGTCGATGGACCGATTTGCAAGGTCAATGGATCGCGGTAAGGACCGTGAAGAAACGGCGCCTTCAACCCTTCGGCTAAGGCACGGGGTTTCTCAAGCTGATTTCTACCGCGTCCGCTCCAGGTGGAGGCGATGACGACGCCGTCGACGCCAACGACAAACAACTCGGAAAAATCTTCGGCCTGGCTGAGCTTTTCCATCAGCGAACCATTGTCGATATGAGTAAAATCCCGGCCGAGATTTTCCGCCAGTTCAGCGAGGTGTTCCCATTGCTCGCGCGTCCAGTTGTGTAGCAACTGCGCACGAGTTTGCGCAATGGCTTCAAAGGTTTGTTCGATCACCGGGTAAGCCGACTGGTTGAGGCGGCATGACCAACCCATCGCAATTTTTCCAGTCTTGCCGAACCAGGGTAACCAGTGCTTCTCGCTAGAACATAACTGCATGACCTTACTTGAAAGCGACATTTGCCTCTCCAACCGCGACATTCGGATGGCGAATTGACAGCAAATACCAAGCCAAGTCGTAAGCAGCCTAACCATTTGCACTGATCGAAGGAGATTCTACACTCGACAGCATTTTGTTTGGTTGAGTCCGTAAGACCGCGTGCTTCAACTCAGTGCGCCCAGCGCCACATGCTCTGAAAAAGCGCTGATTTCGGACTGGGTGACAGCTCGCTTGGGACTAGCTGTTTCGAGAGTCCGGTAAACTTGGAATTGCCGGGATGCCGCTATCGCCCTAAAAGCTGCCGCGATGTCGTTTAATCGTTTTCCGCCTGGGCCTATTCTGTCCACGCAAGGAGGTGGAAACAGCGTTGGCGTGCTCCCTTCGTTATCGATACGGGCCGTGATGCGAAACCAAATTGCACTCTATTGGACCACCCATTTGCGTTGCGTCCTGACTACTTGTTTGCATTCGCTCTGCCGAGTTGAGTCGACTTGATCGCGTCTACCGAGCGGACAATGGAGTCCAGGCGCGCCCGCCCCTCCGGCACTAAGATCTTACCAACGTGAGAATAGCGCTGATGATTATATGATCAACATCAGATCACCACTCAGACCTCAAGACCCGCCTTCTTAAGTTCAGCTACATCCATTACTTCAAATAAAAGTCCAATTCCTGATGGCGAATTCTGTCAGCGTTATAACCCCACTCCATGATCATGTCATGACTAGTGTCGGAGGGGAGAGACGTTTCATAGACAAGCTATAAATAAGGACGACCCTTATACTTCCAGTTGTACTTACTTTTAAACACTCTCACCCGCAGATCTGTCAATTTTTTTATGAGCGCCGACATTAAAACCTTTAGGGGAATTTGAGCATTATAGTTTAGCACCTCGCCGCTATCAAACCCTCACTCCCTCTCCTTAAGGACCCAATAGTCAAACGAGTATAAATTTTCTCCATCGGCTTTCGACAAATCCGACGTTTCAAATTTTTGAGTTCCCAACACAATCTGACACGTATCTAAAAATGTTTTCAATACATCTTGGTCACGTACTTCCATATGCCCATCAGAATGAAAAACATTCACATAAAGATTTAAGAATAATTTCAGATACCGCAACGAGGCTTTGTGAGAACACATAATATCTGGCAACGACGGAATTACAGCCATAGCCAGCGTAAAAATCTCTGGCATGCGATCTCTTATCACTGCACCTTCCCTTCGCAAGCTCCAGCAAAAACTCAATACTTTTAGTTTTTCCATCGCCATTAATTAACGATATGGCTTGCCAAAAAACAGGAAGAGACACGTATATTTTTTCTGTTTTCAAATCGACCGCATAAAGAATCACGTGGGTTCTTTAACTCAATTCAGCCCAATAGAGGAGCGTGCTCTCCTTAATGCCGCTCACGACAGGCACACCGTCTTTTTTAACGTCCTTGAAATGAGTGAGCATCTGGTGGGCCTGGCACGCCAAAGCAGCGCGGCGACGCCTTCATCAACAAGGTGCTGCGCCAGACCAGCAAGGCCGGGGTGAAGCTCGGCAAGGCTGCTGACAAGGTCGGTCAACGGCCAATGCTCGGCGTTTGAAGATCAAGCCGGGGCTGTTGAATTTGGCTAAAGCCGGGCCACGCTCGACCGCCGCGCACCTACGCTACATCGAGCGCGAAGGCGTCGATCGCCAGGGTGTGGGCCGGGTCACGCCTACGGCCCGGCGACCGACGCGGTGGACACTGCCGCCTTCGAGGAACGCGGGCGCGAGGATCGGCACCAGTTCTGTTTCATTGTCTCGCCGGAGGATGCCGAGCAGCTCGACGACCTGCGCACCTATACCCGGCACCTGATGGCGCGGATGGAGGCCGATGTGGGCACATGGCTGGAGTGGGTGGCGGTGGATCACTGGAACAAGGACAACCCGCATACGCACGTCGTCCTGCGCGGCACGAACGACACCGGCAAAGACCTCATCATCTCCCGCGACTACATCGCCGAGGGAATGCGTCACCGGGCGTCGAGTTGGCGACCGAATGGCTAGGACCGCGTACCGAGCTGGAGATCCAGCGCGCCATGCAGCGCGAAGTCGATCAGGAGCGGTGGACGGGCCTGGATCGTGTCTTGCACACTAGGCCGTGGACGGCTTAGTGCAAACAACGAGTACGACTTTGCTGGATCGACAGGGGATCTGGGCTAGAAGCGGTATAGCTGTGCTGGAGTTACGATCTACGGCGCGGACAAAAAGGAAACTCATCCCTGTGCTCTGTCGGGATCACGCGCGCGATTATTTCTTGTTCCCGACATGCACGGCATGGACAGGAGCGTAGCGCTGCCCGACTATCCGTTCCGGCGCGAAGAGGCTGCTGATATAGGTGATTTCGTCCGGGCTAAGGGCGACATTGGTCGCGGCCAGGTTTTCCTCAACATAAACGGCACGTTTCGTTCCGGGGATCGGAACGATGTCGAACGGTTGCAGCAGAAGCCAGGCAAGGGCTAATTGCCCCGATCGGCATCCCTTGCTTGCGGCGATGGCCTTGAGAGTTTCGACGGGCACGAGATTTGTTGCGAGGTTTTCCGGTTCGAATCGAGGGTTGGAGGCGCGGAAATCGGCTGCAGCGAAGCTTGCCCCGACCTGAATCACCCCCGTCAGAGACGAACGCCCCAGCGGGCTGAATGGCACGAATGTGATGCCGAACTCGCGGCAGGTTGGCAGGATTTCCGCTTCAACGCCACGCTCCCAAAGCGAGTATTCCGACTGAAGCGCGGTCAGCGGATGAACCCCATGCGCGCGGCGCAGTTGTTCAACCGACGCCTCGCTCAGGCCTATCGCCCGCACTTTGCCCTGCTCGACCAGACGGGCCATCGCCCCAACAGTTTCTTCGACGGGAATCTTGGGATCAATCCGATAGCAGTAATACAGGTCGATGGTCTCGACTCTCAGCCGCCGTAAGCTGGCCTCGCAGGCCTTTGTGACGTAGTCGGGACGGCCGTCAATGACGACATCCTTGCCGTCTTCACTGAGTCGAGCGGAGAATTTCGTGGCGAGAACCACCTCGTCGCGCCGGCCGGCGATGGCCTCGCCGATTAGTTGCTCATTGTGGCCGAACCCGCGGATTTCGGCGCCCAGGTTGACATCCGCAGCTCCATATATGTCTGATGCGTCCAGAAAATCGACGCCAAGATCGAGAGCGGCGCGGATCGTCGCGACCGACTGTGCATCGTCCGCCGGACCGTAAAATTGCGACATGCCCATGCATCCGAGACCGATAGGGCGTACGGCCAGCTCGGAATGACCCAGACGGACCCGCGCCGACCCCTCGATTGCGTCAGGCAAGTTATTGTCGTTGTTGCTCATCCGTCATCTCCATTGAAGGGGGGTACTTGGTCGCGGCGAGCAAAGGTGTACCGCTGGCTCTCGCTGCATGACCATGACTCCACCCGGCACAGGCTGTTCGATACCCATGCGGGAGGGAGCGGACCATTCGAACGGTGGTTACCGCTGATCGTCAGCGAGTTTTTCCAGTGCGGAAAATGCCTTCGCGGCGCTCCACGCGGCTGGAAAGCCCGCATAGGGAGCCGTCTGCACGATGGCCTCCTCGATCTCGGTCTGGGTCAGGCCATTCGTCAGGCCGACGCGAAGATGGTTCTGTAACTCCGCGGTCTGGCGCAGGGCGATCAGCACGGCGATCGTAACAAGGCTGCGCTGCTTGCGATCCAGCCCACCCCGTCCCCACACCTTGCCGAAGACGAACTCCAGCGACAGATCGGCGATGACAGCCTCCGCGCCGATCCCCTGAGCTATATCCTGCATTTCCGCCGCTCTGTCCGCCCCTCTCAATTCGGCGTAGATGCGGGTGCCTTCCGCATGTTCCGCCTTCATCCCGAGACCGCACCAAGGAGGGCCTTCGGCTCAAGATAGGCCTGGAGTCCGAAGACGCCATACTCTCGGCCAATGCCCGATTGCTTGAACCCGCCAAATGGCACCGCAGGATCGTGCGGGGCGCCATTTATGACGACACGCCCTGCCTCGATCTGGCTCGCCACCGCCCCTGCCCGATCCGGGTCGGAGGAGATGACATAGGCTTGCAACCCGTAGGGCGTGTCGTTGGCAATCGAAATAGCCTCTGCCTCATCTTCATAGGTCAGCAGGCACAAAACCGGGCCGAAAATCTCCTCCCTGGAGATCGTCATGTCATTGGTGACGTTGGCGAAGATGGTCGGCTTCACGAAGTAGCCGCCGAGACCATCGGGATGGCCTTCACCACCGGCAACGATGGTGGCGCCTGCCTCGACGCCGAGCCGAATGTAGCGCTGAACCCGCTCATACTGAGCCTGACTCACCATCGGCCCAATGGTCGTACTGGCGTCGCGCGGGTTGCCTGCCCTTATTTTCTCGAGGGCGATCTGTATCGCTGCTATCGCCTCATCAAGCCGCGAGGCCGGTAGGAGAATACGGGTGCCGGCAATGCAGGCCTGACCGCTGTTTGCGAAGCCGGCCTCCAGCGCCATGGGAATCGCCTTGGCGAAGTCGGCGTCGTCAAGGATGACCGTGGGCGACTTGCCACCGAGTTCCAAGGTCACGCGCTTTAGCGTGTCGGCGGCGCTGCGGAGGATCGACTTGCCAACCGCAGTGGAGCCGGTGAAGGAGATTTTCGATATGTCGGGGTTTGCGGTGATTTCTGCGCCCACAACATCGCCCCGTCCATTGACGATGTTGAACAGGCCGGCAGGCGCGCTTGCCTCATGCAGCGCTTCAAGTACGACCTGTGTCTGAGCCGCACTCATTTCGCTGGGCTTAATGACCGCTGTGCATCCAGCTGCCAGCGCGTAGGCGAGTTTGTTGCAGATGAAGCCGGCGTTGCTGTTCCATGGCGTGATCAGCCCGACCACGCCGACGGGTTCCATGATGACATCCGCCGTGCCTATCCGTTGCGTGAGGTTGAAACCTTCTAGAGTGCGCGCCGCCTCCATGAAGCTGCTCGATGCGTGAGCGGCCATCCAGGTCGATCGGGAGATTGGTGCGCCGTATTCCAAAATGATCGCGTCCAGCAGCGCGCCCTTCTTGGCTTCCATTGCGTCGTGAAGACGATGCAGCAAGGAAATACGATCCGCCTTCGTACTCCGCGACCACGCCGGAAAGGCGCGTTTTGCTGCGGCAATAGCGGCTTTCGCATCATCCACATCTCCCAGCCTAACGCGGCCGAATGCTTCTCCCGTCACTGGGTTGTGCAGATCAAATAGCTCGATTCCGTGCGGCACGACGAAGCGGCCGTCGATGTAGACGTGACTGAACTCTTGCATCTCTATATCCCCTTGCGTTGCACTAACACAAAATATAGCGTTTACCAATAATCATGAAAATCCGTATTATTCTTCATGAAGTGATGCAGGAATATGGATAATGCGCAAAATTGGAATCGTGGAACTTGAGGCGGCGATGGCGGTGGCAAGGCGGAAAAGCTTTCGCGCCGCGTCTGCCGATCTTGGCGTTTCGCCAACCGCTCTCAGTCAGACGATCGCAGGGCTCGAAGCGAGGCTAGGCGTCCGGCTGTTCAACCGAACGACGCGCAGCGTCTCCCTGACCAGCGCGGGCGAGCAATTTCTTGCCGATATCGAACCGGCTTTAGCCGCGATCAATCAGGCAGTTGAGACGGTCAATAGTCGTCGAGCCGAGCCGGTCGGGTCACTACGGATCAATAGTTCCGTTGGAGCCGCCCGTCGCATTCTTTCTCCAATCATCTTGGAGTTCATCCGTCTTTATCCCGAGATGCAGGTGGACCTGGTGACAGAGGACCGCCCGATCGATATCGTCGCTGAGGGTTTCGATGTGGGTGTTAGACCGGGCGATACGGTGCCTGCAGACATGATTGCTGTTCATCTAGAGCCAATGCAGGGATTTGCCGTGGTGGGATCCCCAGCCTATTTCGAGGGCAAGGCTCCGCCTGAGACGCCTCAGGACCTCCTGCACCACACTTGCATCCGCGCGAGAAACCCCAGCGGTAGCATGTATCGCTGGGAGTTTGAGCAAGATGGTCGGGGCATCACGCTTGATGTACCTGGTCAACTCACGCTTGACGATGCAGGCTTGATGCTGGAGGCCGTACTGGCAGGGGTGGGCTTGGCCTACATGGCCGAATGGTGGGTCGGCGAGAGCGTTCGCGAAGGGAAGCTTCGCCGTGTTCTGGACAGCTTCACCCCCTCGTCACCTGGGCTTTGCCTCTATTATCCAAGCCGCCGATATCAACCCGCTGGGCTGCGTGCCCTGATCTCGTTCATTGAAGAAGGGCGCCGCAAGAGCCTATCTGACCATATCGTTTCCGTATCTCAGCATGGCCGGTAGCGACTCTCTTTCTAAACGCGCTCCGTATCGAGGGTGCGAAGTTCCAAGAGGGCATCGGCCAGCGTCCGCCTATCCAACAGGCGCACCACCGACTCATCTACCTCGCCGGCCAAGTTCCCAAAGAATTGTTCGACATTGCAAGTAACGAGGCATCGATGAGGGATATCGCTACGTCCGGTCCATGCCCTCTTGTCCCCCAGAGAGGCCTTATAGATTTCGCCGAGTGTGATCGCGGCAGCGTCGACGCTTAGGCTCACTCCCCCACCTCGCCCCATGGTCGAACGAACAAGACCCGCCTGGATCAGGGGCACCAACAATCGCCTGACAAAGGTTGGATTGGAGTCGACCCCCTCGGCCAACTGAGCGGAACTCAATAGTTCAATGCCTTCGGTCTGAGCCAGAGCCAGGCTGAGCATCATCTGCAGCGTGGTCGGGAAACGGACATCGATCACAGTCTTCTCCTAGTACATTCGATATGTATCTTTTATTGTTGCATATAAAGATAAATATATCTAACATAGGCTCACATTTTCTCAAGGAGAGCTTCCATGTCCGATGAACGTGCAATTCAGGAGGTGCTGGCGCGATACGTCCGGGCCGCCGACAACCGAGACGGAGCGGCAATGAGCAACATCTTCCTGCCCGAAGGCAAGGTCGAGATGTTCTACAACAATGCAGGCACCCCCGAACTTCTTGGCCAGTTGGTCGGGCCGGAAGCTATTGGCGCAGCCGTTACCACGATGATGAAGCCGCATCCGCCGCGAGGGTGGAGCCATCACACCACCCATGACCCGATCATCGAAGTCAATGGCGATGCCGGGACGCTCGACGCCCAGTTTGTGGTGTTCAACGTCGTCGGTGCAGAAAAGCCTGAAGGCGGTTGGCCGGAAGGGGCTTCTGGCGCGCAAGGAACCATCGTCCCGATCGAGACGGGCTACTACCGGCCAATCCTGAAGAGAGTCGATGGGCATTGGATGATCGCGCACCACCGCATCTATCTCGATCTCCCGATGGCCTTTTAGGCGAAACAATATGAAAGGTGTTTTTTATAACCGCTTCGGCGGATCCGGGGTCCTCGAGTACGGTGAACTGCCGGAGCCGAAGCTGTCGCAGAACGCCGTGATGGTCCGGGTGAAGGCCGCGGCCATCAACCCGGCCGACATCGCGCTGCAGGCCGGTTTGGGCGAGAGCCTAATGGAGACTTGGTTTCCGGTCGTACCCGGATGGGATGTCGCCGGCGTCGTCGAGCGCGTAGGAGCCGGCGTGGTCGAATTCCGGCCAGGCGATGAAGTCATCGCCTATATGCATCAGGAAATCCTGCATAGCGGCACCTATGCTGAGCTTGTGAGCGTGCCGGTGGAACGCTTATGGCGAAAGCCAAAGAACGCTTCATGGAGCGAAGCGGCCGGACTGCCACTTGCCGGCCTGACGGCCTATCGCGCGGTGATTGATACACTGCGCGTGTCCGATGTGGACATCGTTCTCGTGCTCGGTGCCTCAGGAGGCGTCGGCTCGCTGGCGACCCAATTGGCGTTGGCGTCAGGCGCTACCGTCATTGGAAGCGCCTCTGCCCCACACCAAACCTATGTGAAGTCGATCGGCGCGGAACCCGTCATGTCCGGCGACTACGTTGCTGAACAGGTCAGAAAGCACGCTCCCGCAGGGGTGACGGCCATCGTGGATTGCGCCGGCCACGGCGCGTTGGCGAAGGCCATGGTTGCAGCGGCTCCGGGCGCGAGAATCTGCTCAATAGCGGATGGCGGCCCCGGGGTAACAACTGTGTTCGCCCGACCAGACACCGGGATTCTCGCTCGGCTTGTTGATCTTGTTGAAGCCGGGTCCCTCCGGGTGACGATTGCGACATCGTTTGCCTTGGCTGATGCTGCAATCGCTCAAGACGCGCTGAAGGCAAGGACCTACGGACCAGGAAAGATCGTCCTCGTTCCTGATGCCGCCTAGTGGGATCGGGCGTTACCGGACCTTGCTCGTGGGAGAGTCCACATCGAGAGCGACGATCACGCCGGCGGGAATTGCCGAATATGGGGCTGGTGATAAGTCAAACATTAAGATTTTGGATGGAGTGATGGTGTTAAAGCCAGTCCGCGATACGACTGCCATATCCTAATGTTTGAAGATTCAATCTAAACTAACCGATCGGGTGATCGCGGTAACCGAATGCGGTTCATAGCCAGGCGAGCGAGCGAAGTGAGAATACCCACTTACATCGACCTGACCGACACCACCTCCACAAACCTGAATTTTTTCTGGCAGTCTTAGTAGCTTCATGCTCTGCAACTAGAGAGCTCAGCATATAGGCCTCATGTACCATCTTTTGCATCTTGCCTTCAAATTCATCTCCCATCACTATGGCTGTTTTGCGGCTTACGGCGATCCATCGCTCGGGGTGCGTAATCGACAGTATCAAAGATTTACCCGGTCCATGCTTTCTGGTTCGAGTATCTGTAATTGCTGCAGCCGACTGCATGTCCGCGAGTAATCCAAAAGCGCGGTGGCAGTCAACAATGCCTGCGGACCTTCCTCGGTGATCAGAAATAACTCAATACCGCTGTCGTAGAGAATGTCGATTAAATTGAGAAAGCGCTGCTGAACGTCGATGCCCTCATCATCAAGGGTCGGTACGGCGGTGATGGCCAATCGTTTGAAGGTGCGGCTCAGCCAGAGAAAGTCGGCGCTGGAATGGGGCACGCGGCACAAGTCCTCAAAATCCAACCAAGCGGTTGCTTGCTGCCGCGCCCGCAGTTTCATGGGGCGATGATTTACCTCCACCAGCACGTTGCGCTCAGCCGACCAGTCGAATTTCAGTCGTCGCTCAACCCAGTCCGCCTGGGTATCAGCCGCGACCTGCGCCACCCCTCCCCAAACGTTGCCGCCCTCGGCGTTCAGCCGGTAATCTTTGCCACCGTCCAGATGATAGATGTTAAAGCGGCGGTCGATCATCTCGATGGTCGGCTTGAAGCGATCCCGGTAAAGAGGGTTCGGACACAGCGCTTGGGGAGCATAGTTGGAAGTGGCAACCATTCCGACCCCCTGATCTATCAGTTGCGCCAGAAGACGACCAAGTAACATCGCGTCACCAATGTCATGCACGTGAAACTCATCAAAACATAACAGTTTAGTGTCCGCTGCGATCTCGCTGGCGATAAGAACCAACGGATCGCGCTGACCAGTGATCTGTTTAAGACGCTCCAGAACGCCTTGCAAAAAGGCGTGAAAGTGCACGCGTCGCTTAGCCTCGAGCGGAGCAGCAGCGAAGAAGGCATCCATTACGAAACTCTTACCGCGCCCGACACCACCCCACAGATATACTCCATCTTTCGGAGCCGGTAACCAAACCCGCCTTTCACGTAGCCAATTTCCCAGCCACTTGTCGAGAAGTTTGATGGCGGCCCGCTGAGACGGGTCAGCGCAATAACCGCGAGCCATGAGCCGCGTCTCTATGTCCTGTTCGACTTGCGACACGATAAGTTCGCCTCCTCTTTGACGCTGCGTTGTAGAGTTTCACAAATCAACGAATACGAACTCCACTCTCCATGAAAGTAATTCAAAGCGGCATGCTGGCTAGCTTAGAGAGCCGCTTGAGTACGGACTCTCAAAGAGAGTTGTCTGCGAGGGCTGTAGTAATAGAACAACCCGAATCATTTACTCGTAAATTGATGTTTGACGCTCAGATCGAAAAGCGCTCTACGAGCCCGTGCATGTCGGCCGCCAGCCGGGAAAGCTCGGTACTGGCCACGGAGGTCTGCTGCGCTCCCGTGGCGCTGTGCACGGACAAATCGCGAATACTCGTCAGATTACGATCCACTGCATGCGCCACTTCGGCCTGCTCTTCAGAGCTCGCGGCAATGTGCATGTTCATCTCATTGATCTGGTAGATAGCATTGGAAATTTCCGTCAGAGCCGCTCCCGCCTCATGGGCGATCAACAGGGTTCCCTGAGCTTCCAGACAGCTATCTTGCATCGCATGAGTAACCTGCTCGGTACCCAAGCGGATACGCTCGATGATCTTCGCGATTTCGCCGGTCGATTGCTGGGTGCGGCCCGCCAGGGCCCGGACTTCATCCGCCACCACCGCAAATCCGCGGCCCTGCTCTCCGGCCCGCGCCGCTTCAATTGCAGCGTTCAGCGCCAGCAGGTTGGTCTGTTCCGCAATGGTGCGGATGACCTCGAGCATCTGGCTGATATCCTGAGATTGCGTGGCAAGATGCTGCACATCGTTGCTGGTGCTCTGGACGGTGGTGCTCAGTTTTTCAATGGCGGCAATGGTGTGCTTCACCTGATCCGAACCGGTGTGGCTCGATGCCCCCGACGAGCGTGCTGCCACAGAGGCTGAAGCCGCATTACGGGCCACGCCTACCACCGCGACCGCCATCTGGTTCATCGCGGTGGCGGCCTGTTCTATTTCCTGGTTCTGTCGAAGCAGGCCGCGGCTGGACTCGCCGGTCACCGCACTCATTTCTTCGGCAGCCGATGCCAACTGGGTCGAAGAGTCACCGATCAGGCGGATCGTATCGCGCAAGCTGTCCTGCATTGCCTTTGCCGATTTGAGCAACATTGAAATCTCGTCCTTACCTCCGATCGCAATATCGCTACGCAAGTTGCCACGAGCGATCGTGTCGTTGATCGACGACGCATATTTCAGCGGTAGGACAATACTGCGCGTAAAAAAATAAGCCAAGGCTAAAGTGACCAGCACGGCGACAAGTATCATTGCGATGATGAACTTAAAGCCGTTGTCATACGTTTGCGCGGAATCGATGCCAGAGCGGCTCACCTCATCGAGGTCCAGTTGTATCAATTGATCAAGAGCCTGCTGCATTTGCCTGGAAAGCGCCACGTGCTCGTCCAGCAGAGCCAGGCTCTCGGCGTTACGGTCTTGCTGGCTGTAGTCGATGCAGATGTCCGCCAGGCGACTCAGGCGCTGAATGCCATCGCTGACCACCTTGTACAGTTGCTGGCCATGGTCGTCAGTGACAAACGCGCCGTACTCCTGTGTTTGCGTGAGCAGTGTCGCACGCAAATCCCGGATGTTCTGGATGACGGTGTTCTTACTCTGCGCGTTGGGCTGGCCAGCAAGCCGTCGGCTTTCAAGCATCAGTTTCAGCACCGTGGCGTCGATCCGGTCGGCGGCGATGACGCTGGCCATCGAATGTTCTTCAACATCGATGGCGATGGTACGGATGGCGTGCAAGTTCCATAACGAAACCACACCCAGGACAATCAACAGCGAGGTAATAACGGCAAAACACAGCGCGGCACGAATTGAAACTTTCATATTTCTAAGCAACATCACATTCCCCTATAGGTAGAACTCCTCCACATAACTTCAATACCAGTGCCGTGATAGAGTCCTCAGCCAAAAAACAATCGACTAGACGAAGCAAACCCAGAGGGTCGTTAACATTATTAGTTAGTTCGTACCGCCTTTTATCCATCGAATTAATGCAGTTCTGGAAAACAACGACTATGTTTCAACGCGGAATGAAGCAGGCGGCGCCTGAGGTCCATCACGATTTCCGGGGGGCGCGCGCCGTGTGGAGGGTCTATTACTTGAAGACAAAGTAATAGAAGAGCCAATAGCTTCATGAATATCCCAAAAGCTGCGCGAAACCTTGCCCGATCAACATGCGATTCCCCCAACCGTTCTATAAACCAAGTGCAACCCGCTCTTTGGCGGTTTTCAATTCACTGAAGAAATATCCACTTCGAGTTGCTGTGATGCTTGCGCCAGACTTTGGATGGACAGATTGTTGCTGCGAGACTTTCGCGCCATCATCTCTACCCGCGACGCTATTTCACCCGCCGCTTGGGTCTGGTTACCCAGCTCCTGAGAAATCTCTTCGACGAGGATGGCTGAACGGTGAGCACCTTCGCGGATATGGTCCATGGCGAGTCCCGCTTCCTTTGCCAGTGCGACCCCCTCATTCGCTCGCGTTACGGCTGCCTGCATACTGTCAACGACCTGCGTTGTATGGGTTCTGATGCGGTCGATCATGTCAGTCACTTCCTGGGTGGATTGCGCAGTCCTGGCCGCTAAATTACGAACCTCGTCGGCGACGACGGCAAACCCGCGACCGGCGCTACCTGCACGCGCTGCTTCAATGGCAGCATTCAATGCCAACAGGTTTGTCTGTTCGGCGATACCTCTGATTACTTGAATAATCGAATGCACTTCCTCGGAAGAATGTCCAAGGGCGACAATTCGGTTTGAAGACTGATTGACTGCCTGGACAATGCCTTCGACCCCTGCGATGACATTGGCGATCACCTCGCTTCCGTTATAGGCCAGTTGCTCCGACTGATTCGAAAGGCTCTTCGCGTTGTTAGCCTGCCCGGCAACAAGACTGATAGCGGTACCCAAGGAGTCCAGTGCCTGTGCCATTGTCACAGCGCCAGTCGCCTGGGCGCCGGTGCTATCAGCGATCGACAGGACCTGGTCATTCAATGAACGGGCCGATACCTGCAATGTTTGATCCTGTTCACAGCGTTGCATGCACCTCGCTCGCCAATTCACTTGGACATCCTGCAGCAAACTGACAAGGCGCCACTCGGCGCCGTGGTTTGCAGCAACGGGCTCCGGCCTGAAATCACCGTCGCCCATCGTCTGGGCCACGGCGACGGCGTGTTCACAAACCGCTAACAGCTTCGTCAGATACCGGTTCACCTCCCATGACATCACCAGCAATCCAATGGCCAGTACGGTGAAACCCCACCGGGCAAAACGCACGTCAGTGCTTAATGCACCGAATACGGCGACAGCCATCAGCGCCAGTGTCACAGCAGCCAGAACTCGCTTCGTTCGTATACTCATTCGAGATTTCCTGCGAGAGCGATGTACGTTCAGAACTGCTCGTTGGCCATCATCAGGGTGATGGCCCGGTCCGCCACGGCCATCACCGGTGCATTGGTGTTGGCACTGATGATGTTAGGCATCATCGAGGCATCAATAACTCGTAACCCCGACACACCTCTCACCCGCAGGTCGCCGTGAAGCACGCTCATAGGGTCATGATCTGCGCCCATTTTGCAGGTGCCTACGGGGTGGTAATTGCTCTCGGTGGTGCGTTTTAGGTACTCCAACAATGCTTCGTCCGTCTGCACTTCGATGCCCGGCTGAATCTCTTTGCGGATAATGCTGGCCAGTGGTTCTGTCGCAGCGATCGAACGCATGTATTTGAGCGCTTGCAGGAGGCGCGAACAGTCGCTGGGATCGCTTAGCCAGTTAGGATTGATTAACGGATCATCGCCAGGATGAGCCGAGCGTAAACGGACGGTGCCACGGGACAGCGGCTTGACCAGGTTGGCCATCAGGGTGAAACCATGGGTTATATTTTCTTCACTCTCCATGGGCCACATCACGCCGACGCCGTATATCTGCAAGTCGGGGTCCGACAGCGGATCCTGCAAGTTGACGAAGGCCATCGTTTCGGCGCCGTTCGAGGAAATTGGGCCGTCGTGAAACGCAAAATAACGCAGCGCGTTACGTATCGCCGGCCATCCTTTGTCCTCACCGTAATAACCATAGGCGCCGTTGGTGGTCATCGACAGCAATGCGGTGTTGTGGTCTTGCAGATTCTCCCCGACCCCCGGTAAATCAACTCGCACGTCGATACCATGCTGGCTCAGATGCTTGGCAGGACCGATGCCCGACAACATAAGCAGTTTTGGTGTGGCGAAAGCGCCGGCGGCCAAGAGCACTTCGCCGCTGACATGGGCCTGGTGCACTGATTGCTTGAGCTGATACTCGACACCCACGGCTCGATCATTGTCGAACAGGATCTTGTTGACGCGAGCGCCGGTTATGACCGTCAGCAACGGGTTGTCCAGGATCGGCTTAACAAATGCCGTCGATGCGCTGCTGCGCTCCCCGCGCCAGGTAGATGTCTGCAGGTAACCGACGCCGTACAGATCCCCGGCATTGAAATCGGACCTGAACGGCAGTCCCGCCCGCTGCATCGTGCGCACAAAAATATCGGCGGCTTCCACTCGGTAACGTGGATCCGAGACTTTCAATGGCCCCTCGGCGCCGTGTGCTTCGTTATCGAAACGCTGGTTGCCTTCCTGACGCTTGAAATAGGGCAACAACAGGTCCCAGCCCCACTGCGGTTGTCCGAGTGCCGTGTTCCAGCGTTCGTAATCCTGGCGCGAGCCGCGAGTGTAGGCCATGGCATTGACGGAGCTGCCACCGCCCATGACATTACCTTGCGGCACACGCACCACACGCCCGTTCATTCGTAGCTGCGGTTCGGATTCATACTGCTTGACGTAGGGACTTCCTTCGAAAAGCATCTTGAACGTCGCGGCTGGCATTTTCAGAAGCATGCTTTTGTCCACCGCTCCCTGTTCGAGCAATAACACTCGCTTGCCGTGGTCCACGACAAGGCGGTTTGCCGCGACGCAGCCGGAGCTGCCCCCACCGACAATGATGTAGTCGTATTTCATGTGATACCTGCGGTAAGGGGCTCAAACGCCGGGGAAGTAAATCGCTTGGGATTCGAGAAAAGCGTCCAGGCCTTCAGGACCGCCTTCACGTCCCATACCTGATTGCTTGAACCCGCCAAAAGGAACGTTGGGCGCCATCTGCAGACCATTAATGGTGACGTTTCCGGTCTTGACCTGGCGCGCAAAGGCGGCAGCCCGCTCGGTGGACGCGCTGAACACGCTCCCGCTGAGACCGAAATCGCTGTCGTTGGCCAGGCGCAGAGCGTGAGCTTCGTCCTCGTAGGCGAGGATCACTACCACCGGACCAAAGATCTCCTGGCGTGCAATCGTCATTTCAGGCGTCACGTCGACGAACACCGTTGGCTGAATGAAGAAACCCATTTCCCGTCCTTCGACCCGCGCACCGCCTGTGACGATTCGCGCACCTTCCTCCAACCCGGTCTGGATATAGGTCAATACGCGCTCATATTGAGTCGCACCAGCCACCGGCCCCACATGAGTCGTGTCGTCCCAAGGGTCGCCGATCGTCAGGCCGGCAACCGCCTGTGTATAGGCGGTGACGAATTCATCATGGCGCGACCGAGGCACCAGTAGCCGGGTTTGAGCGAAACAAATCTGTCCGGAAAACGGCATGCTGAAATGGGCAAGAACCCCGACAGTCGTTTGCAGGTCGGCGTCATCCAGCATGATGGCGGCGGACTTACCGCCCAGCTCCAGAGTGAAACGCGCCATGCGCTGGATACAAACGTTCGCGATGTCTTTGCCTACCACAGTGCTGCCGGTAAAGCTGACCTTGTCGACCCCGGCTGATGCTACAAGGTAGGCACCTTCCTCACGATCTGCTGTGACGACATTGATCACGCCGTGCGGAATTCCCGCCTCTTCAGCGCATTCGGCCAACACCAAGGCATCGAAAGGTGATTCCGGCGGTGACTTGATAATCACGGTACACCCCGCTGCGAGTGCGGCGCCCAGCTTGTACGTCAGGATAGGTAGCTGCGCGTTCCAAGGCGCAATCAGCGCGACGACTCCCACCGGATGACGGACAACGCTGGCCTGGCCTTGGTACGTATCGCGAACCTGGGTGAATTCGAAAGTGTCAGCCAACTGCGCGTAGTAGTCGAGCATGGTTGGACCGAAACCGGAAAAAAGGCCTGCAAAACCCACTGGCGCACCGACCTGTGCGGTCCAGAGTCGCGTGAGCAGGGGTAAGCGATCGTTAACGATCTCTGCAAACTGCCGCAAATGAGTTGCCCGCTGCGGACCTGTCATGCGCGCCCACGGTCCCACATCGAACGCTTGCCGCGCTGCCGCGACAGCTTGGTCGATGTCGGAAAAATTGGCCAAAGGTACATCGCACAGTGGCGCTTCGGTAGAAGGATCGATCAGCACGCGGCGCTGGACTCCGTGCACTGGCAACCATTTACCTGCGATGAAAAAACACGAACGAACGTTATCCGACAGTTCTTTTTTAAAGTCGAAGATGGGCTGTTTCATGGCAACTCCCGGTAAGTAGCGATGGTTGATCAGAATTTGTAGCCATAGCCCATTACGACGTAGCCGTACTTGACGTCGATGGTTGACCCGTCGCTTTTGCCGGTGCCGGTCACGTGCTCGCTGAGGTCTTTAACTAATCCAAAGGTTGCCTCACCGTGATCGCCTACCGTGCGTGTCACGCCAGCGCTGTAGGATTTGTGCAGTAGCCCTGGAATCAGAATGTTGGCAACGAGGGAATCGCTGGCGAACTGACGGTTGGCGTAGTTGATGCCCGTACGGACGGTCCACTGTTCATCGAGTTGATAGGCCAGCCCCAGGCGCATGTTGTGCTGATCACGCCAGCCGAAGGTTTGATCGCTGTTGAGTGCTTCAACCCCAGACCAGCGGATCAACCGGTAATCGAAGGCTACGGTCAACTGGCTGGTGGGTCGCCAGGCCAACCCGGCGCCGAGAATTTCAGGGCTGTCGAGCTTGCCGTCCGAGACCGCCAACAGGTCATCCTTATATCCGTCGAAGCTGGTGGCTTTTTGTTTGCTGGTATACGAGACACCCAATGTCAGAGGGGCGACGGGGGTCCACAGGGCACCTAGGCGAAAACCATAGCTCCAGGCGCCTTGGGTACCATGGTCGGGCAAGATGGCTGGACCGGCTGGCGTTGGCAGAGCAGTGCCACGGACTAAAAGTGACTGGTACGCCGCGGTAACTGAAACACCCAGCGCAAAGTTGTCAGTAACTTTATACGCTAACGTTGGCGCCACACCGGCCTGTTTGAGCATCGCCTGAAACCGTGGCAAACCTTGGTTCTGAAACAGTGGGCCATCGTAGTCCCAGCCCACGCCTGCACCGATGGAAGACACACCCAAGCTCAACTTCGGTGAAAGGTCGTAGTTGAATCCAAACTCCGGGATGGGCACTGTTTTGTGGCCACGCAGACGATTGTCCGGGGAGCCATAAGTAGCCTCGTTACTGCCGATGAATAGCTGAATGTCGCCGTCAACTCGATTGCCTACATACGCCATGCCGGCCGGGTTGGAAGCGGCGGCCATGGAGTCCTGTGGCAATGCAATTGACGCACCGCCCATCGTTACACTTTTCAACCCTTGGCCATCGGTATATAGACCATTGGAAGCATGCGTCATGTCCGGAGCGCCTAGTGCCAACCCCCCCATGCAACCTGCCAAAGTCCGGACGACGTAGTGCCTGAACGTAGTGCTCATGATCCCTCTCTTTTGTTTTTATGGTGAGGCGACAGCAAAGTGACTAAGCCGAGAACCGGATAGTCATTAGTGTAAATTTTCAGGGCGCCAACATGCCGTAATTACCCCCTGGTTAGTTGACACTTTGGTGGTTCATTCATGCTGAATCGAAGCCTGACAAGGCCTCCGTTGCGACTTAGCCAATACTTAATTAATTGGCCACGGGAGGAAAAAGGTATACGACCTCAGGCAATAGCAAGTCGAAGACTAAATGCTCGGCGGGAGAGATAGCGCGATCGGAAAACAGTCCGCGAGAAGTTTCACCCTGCATGGGAAAGTAGAGGCTTGAAGTCTGAGTCATTATTGGCGCTCGCAATCATCGCTTCTTATTGGTCAGAACGTAACGGCATGTAACCGTCGTCCTGTGAAGCGATGGTAGAGAGGCCAATGGACACCAGCAATGCGATCTGGCGCATGACTGTTATCGAATAAAAGCATCGATCAGGTGGGCAGCATCAGTGAGCGTACGGCAATCGACCGTTGCCGGATTTCTTCACGAATGATTGAGTCGATAAGCCCCAATGCTTGCTGGGTTAACAGGTTACATGGCCGATGAGTGGAAGTGGCCAACCAAAGGCTGGTGGCCAGTTCTGGCTCTATCGCCCGAACACTAAGAAGTTTATCGAGGTGACAGTTATCGTCACCGATGGCGTTCATTGGCAGGACTGCGTGGCCGTGTCCCCGCCGCACCAGCTCATGGATGGCCGGAATGCTCTCTATCTCGTAACGCACTTTGATTTTTCGCTCTACCGTCGCTAGGGACTGCTCAAGCAAGAGACGAATATTGTTCGGCCGTCCCGGGATGATGAATTGCAGCTCGGCGAGCGCTTCAAGGCTGATAGAACCACCAATCGTGACATCGTCGTCAGGGGTGCGCGGTGAGATCAGAAACAGCGGCTCTTCAGCTAGAGGCAGGAGATCCACATTCGCCGTAGGCATGGTGTTATAGACCACTCCGCAATCGAGTCGACCAATACCCAACCACTCGAGAATATGAGTCGACAACCCCTCCACCAAGCACAGTGTCACGCCTGGAAACTGTTCACGGAACGCCTCCACCAACGGAACCGTAGCGGTGCGCCCCAAACTGGGTGGCCAGCCCAAAACCAAACGCCCTTCGGCGACATTGCGGTGTTGATCAATGTCGGCTCGCGCCAGATCGATTTGCCGAAGAATGCCTCGCGAATGTTTGAGCAACCGGGTGCCCGCCGCCGTGAGCGTAACGCCACGACCTGTGCGCTCGAACAGTGACGCGCGCAGTTCGATTTCCAACTGGCGGATCTGACGGCTCAGTGCCGGTTGAGCGATATCGAGAAAAGCCGATGCCTTACTGAAACTACCCAGTTCCGCGACCTGACTGAAATATTCAAGCTGCTTGATGTCCATTCCAATCCCGTTTTTTTAGTTGTGAGGGTTGGCTGATTGTGCCGTTGCATTACTTATCAGAATGCACCCCAGCGGCTCGTATCACAACTGCAGCACCACCGAGCAGGGTTATCGAAATTTTGCATAGCTGTTTTTGCATAGCTGCTAGTGGCGGTGCGTTATTGATCGACTCCGCCGCCAACCCTCACTGTTGACACCAGCTTATGACTAATGAGCCTCCAATAAAAACGTAACCGTCCGCCTGCGCAGGTTCATTCCTCCCGGTAGTTCGGTACTTCAAAAACAGGATTTAAAAGATGGACCAGACAAGCCTGATCCCTGTGGTTCAAGACAGTATTCCAAATGAGCGCGGCCCTGGACGCTACCAATATCTGACTCGCACCAACCGCGGAACACCGGCCGGCGAACTCCTGCGCCGCTACTGGCAGCCCATTGCCCTGGCTGATGCCGTACCACCCGGCTCAGCGCCTTTCCCTGTGCGGATCATGGGCGAAGACCTGGTGCTGTTTCGCGATGATAAAGGTGAAGTAGGGCTGATCAATCGCAAGTGTGCGCACCGCTGCGCAGACCTGGCTTTGGGTCGTATCGAAGATGGCGGTCTGCGCTGTCCATATCACGGCTGGCTGTTCGACGGTAAAGGCAAATGCCTTGATCAACCGGCGGAACATTCCCCAAACGCCAAGGACAAGGTACGCACTCATTCCTATCCGCTGCATGAAGCGGCCGGTGCGTTCTGGGCCTACATGGGGCCTGGCGAGCCGCCGCTTTTTCCTAACTACCCGGCGCTCGCGGGCGGCGATGAACACCGTTATACCTGCCGTTGGCGCGGTGATTGCAACTGGCTGCAAGCCAGTGAAGGCAACATTGACCCGGTGCATACCTCCTATCTGCATCAGGTGAATCTGACCGACGAAACCATGCAAGCGCGCTGGGGTGTATTTTCAAACAAAGCACGTCCGATCATCAGCATCGAAGACACCCGGTTCGGTGTTCGTCTTTATACCAAGCGCGCCATTGGCGAAACCCGCGACACCTCAATCCGAATCACAAATTACGTCATGCCTAACGCCTGCGCGGTCGGTGGATTCGAAGGTTATCTGGGGGACGGCGGTCTCACGATGTTGTGGGACGTACCAATCGACGATCATGCGCACTGGCGTTGGGAATTCATCTATCACCGCAGCGGGCAACTCGATAAAGAAAGTCTGGAGAAGCAATACCAGGCAGAGAAAGATGAACACGACCGCATGCTGCGCGCCGATGACCCGCTCTTTATGCAAGATCGCGATTCGATGAAAGAAGCTGCCTACCTGGGCATGGGCGAATGTTTCTCTGTGCACGATATTGCAATTACCCAATCCCAAGGCGTCATCCACGATCATACCCAAGAGCATTTGGGCGCAACGGACGTGGCGATCATGCGCGCACGCCGGATGCTTGACGAGGGCGCCCGCGATGTACTCGAAGGCAAGGATCCACGCGGCGTGGTGCGCACGGTCGAAGAAAACAACTTCAAAGACATGGTAGTGATCACTGGCGTCATTGATCCTAATACCAGCCAGGAATCGTTCTGCACGCTCCACTCCGAGGATCACCTGTTCGCCCCTGAAAGCAGCGGAGGTCGTGATGTTTGAGGTCACCCTTACCCGCAAAGAGCTTGAAGCCGAAAATATTTTTCTGTTCGAGTTCCAGCATCCTGATGGCAGGGCTTTGCCACCGTTCACGGCGGGCTCGCACATCGACGTGCAAGTCCGACCGGGGCTGATTCGTCAATACTCGCTCTGCAATCATCCGGATGAACGCCATCGTTATCAGTTGGGTGTCTTGCAAACCGCAGACTCCCGCGGCGGCTCCAAAGGCATGCATGAGGATTTGCACGTTGGTCAAACGGTGTGGATCAGCGAGCCGCGCAACCTGTTCGAGCTGGAACCGGAGGCCGATCATTCCCTGTTATTCGCTGGCGGTATCGGCATCACTCCCATCCTCAGCATGGCTGAAGTCTTGAATGATCGGGGACAGTCGTTTTCCCTCTTCTACTTCGCTCGTAGCGCCGCCAGCGCTGCATTCGTGAAGCGAGTCGAAGCGTCGTCCTACAGCAGCAGCAGCCAATGCCAATTCGATGTCGATGATGGTCAAGCGCGTCTGGATGTCAGGGAGTTGCTCAGTCATCCGCAGCCGCACAAGCACCTCTATATTTGCGGCCCCGGCGGGTTCATGGACTTCGTTCTCGGCATCGCACGCGAACTGCATTGGCCAGAGGCAAATCTGCACCGCGAGTATTTCAGCGCGCCCGCTAGCGGCGAAGAACAAAGCAGTGATCAGTTTGAGATCCAAGTGGCAAGCACCGGCCAGGTTCTTGAGGTTGGCCCCCAGCAAACGGTAACGGATGTGTTGCTGGCGGTGGGCATCGAGATTCCGGTTTCCTGTCAGCAGGGCATCTGCGGCACATGTGTGACGAAGGTGCTGGATGGGGTTCCTGATCATCGGGACTACTACCTGAGTGATCGCGAAAAAACCTCAAACGACCAATTCACGCCTTGCTGCTCACGCGCCAAAAGCAAGCGGTTGGTTCTCGACCTTTAACCCGGAGCTGGCGAGTGACCACGCTCGCTCGCCGGCTCTGCCTTTTATTGATGGTCTGACTCGTAGCAATCACCAGAATAACGATCGTGTATTCCGAACAAAAACAACAACGGAGACAACGCATGATTTCATTACCTCGCTGTATACGCAACGCCGCCATTCCAGTCGGCGCATTCGCTTCGCTTGGCTGTTTTACGGAAGCGTGGGCGCTGGACGTCTCACCCGGTGCTTACCTGCCCGCCCCGGCCGGTAGCAGCATCGCAATGCTGTATCTGGGAGGTGGGCGGGCAACTGAATACCACCCGGAAAAAGGCCCGACCGTGGACCACGACACTCAACTGGATACCCGGACCGGACTGATTCGGCTCTTCCACATGATTGATGTCGACCAGACGAGAGTTCAGGTGCAACTCGGACTGCCTTTCGGCTCACAAAAACTAAAAGTGAGCGGCAACCATGTCGGCGATGATTCAGGCCTGGCCGACCCATTCGTGGCGGTGACAGCGTGGCCCCTCAACGACACGGTGAATAAACGTTATCTGGGGATCACCGGCTATCTGTTCTTGCCTCAGGGCAGCTATGACAATGACAGCAAAGTCAACATGGGCAACAACCGCTATTCCGCCGCCCTGCAAGCCGGCTATGTACATAGCTTCGGTGCCTGGCGCGCTGAGCTGACCGGCGACGTCAGTTGGTACGGCGACAATACGGAATCAACGCCAGTCAATCGCACACTTAAGCAAGATCCCGTGTACACCCTACAGCCGTGGCTCAGTTACACCTTCGCCAACAAGGTCACCACTTCGGTCGGGCTGACCCGAACCTGGGGTGGCGATTCGACCCTGGACGGCGTTGATACCGGCAGACGTTCAGATTCGACCCGCGCGCGCGCCGGATTGGGCTACTGGATTAGACCAGACGTGCAATTGTATTCGGAGCTCACTCGCGACCTCCAAGTGGATGGCGGATACAAGTTCGATTACTCAGGTTTTGTGCGTATTGGCTACTTCTTCTGATTATTGAAAGACAAAGGAACTCCGACATGTCAAACGAACAAAAATCCGCACTGGTGGTGAGCGCGCACTCGGCTGATTTTGTCTGGCGCGCCGCTGGCGCCATCGCTCTGCATACCCAGCAAGGCTACAAGGTTCACATTGTGTGCCTGTCCTTTGGCGAAAGGGGTGAGTCGGCAAAAATGTGGCGCAAAGGTGAAATGACCGAAGACAAGGTCAAGGTCGGACGTCGGGCCGAAGCCCAGGCAGCAGCGGACATCCTTGGCGCCACTATCGAGTTTTTCGACATTGGTGATTATCCAATGAGAGCGGACAAAGAAGTGCTGTTCCGCCTAGCTGATGTGTTTCGTCGGGTGCAGCCGGCATTTGCATTGAGCCACTCTCTCAAGGACCCCTACAACTACGACCACCCTTTGGCGACGCACCTCACCCAGGAAGCGCGCATCATTGCCCAAGCCGAGGGATATCGCCCAGGGGAAAAAATCGTTGGTGCGCCGCCGGTTTACAGCTTCGAACCGCATCAGCCGGAACAGTGCGAGTGGAAACCCGACGTACTGCTGGACATCACGCCCGTGTGGGATAAAAAACTGGCCGCTATCAAATGCATGGCCGGACAGGAGCATCTCTGGGAGTACTACACCCGGGTCGCTTTACAGCGTGGCGTTCAGGCCAAGCGGAATATCGGAATCACGGCCCAGCGTGACATCATTTATGCCGAGGGCTATCAGAGCGTCTTCCCACGTGTAACAGGAGACTTGTCATGAGCGGGGTCGCAATTCGAAATTTACCGCGATTCTCCCAGCAAATCGGCGAGGAACTGGCGGTATTGGGGGTGGCTACAGTCCATGAGGCTCAGGGCCGTAGCGGGTTGCTGCAGACCTACATGCATCCAATCTACAAGGGCGCGGCGATTGCTGGCCCGGCGGTGACTGTCCTTGCTCAACCCGGCGATAACTGGATGCTGCATGTGGCGGTGGAAATGTGCAAACCTGGAGACATCCTGGTGGTGGGCTGCACCTCGGAAAACCATGACGGTATGTTTGGTGACCTTCTTGCGACCTCACTCATGGCCAGGGGCGTGCGGGGCTTGATCATAGATGCAGGCTGTAGAGACGTGTCCACGCTAACCGCAATGGGTTTCCCTGTCTGGTCGCGATCGATCAGTGCCAAGGGCACGATCAAGGCTACCTTGGGGTCGGTCAATATTCCAATCGTCTGCGCTGGCGCTTACATCGTTGCTGGCGACGCAATCGTGGCTGACGATGACGGTGTTGTCGTAGTGCCCCATTCAAACGTGGAGAAAGTGCTCGCCGCAGCCAAGCAACGTGAAGCACTGGAGATTGGCAAGCGTAATCGGCTGGCCAGCGGTGAGCTTGGGCTGGACATCTATGATATGCGCCCAACCTTGCAGGCACATGGACTCGTCTATTACGACGACCTGCTTCAATACCAAGATAA
Organism: Pseudomonas sp. BF-RE-21; assembly: GCF_019947305.1. Taxonomy (NCBI): domain Bacteria; kingdom Pseudomonadati; phylum Pseudomonadota; class Gammaproteobacteria; order Pseudomonadales; family Pseudomonadaceae; genus Pseudomonas; species Pseudomonas sp. BF-RE-21. The sequence goes on from NZ_JAGYGF010000006.1 coordinate 111,652, forward strand.
AAACGCTGGCTAAAATACGCTTGTTAAACCGACCCTGGTTAATGCTGGGGTCGCGTTAAATAATTAAACTGAATTAGCACTCATTGTAAGTGGGCTTGCTTGCCTATTAAGTTTATCTAAGAGATTTTGCTAATAACCTCATTTAATTGGGCGCTCCCGAGAAACTGGAGTACACAAAGGGTTCCTGGCCGCGCAGGCTGTTATTGCCGACAACATCGCCGGCTTGGATCAGTCGATTTACTCCAAATAGCAGTTTGACAATCACCGACACTTCGGACTGGCGTTTTGACTCGACGTGCAATGGGAGCTCGCACGACCAGATCTATATGGAGCAGCTAATGCCATTCATACCGCGACGACTCGTGCGCTCAATGCTAGTAGCAAATTGAGCGATGCTTTTATTCGATAACAGTCATATACCGGATCGCATTGCTGGACTTGGTAGGGCTACCTATCATGATTTAACGGGACGGCGGTAATTAAACACCTCTGCATCCTGACTAATAAGAAGCGACGATTGCGAGCACAATGATGACTCAGACTTCGATCCCTTGCCTTTTCATGCGTGGAGGTACTTCACGCGGTCCTTTTTTCGATCGGGCTGATCTGCCGGTCGATATCTCTACCCGCGATCGTGTCCTACTCGCCATCATGGGTTCCCCCGACCGTCGACAGATCGATGGCTTGGGTGGCGCCCATCCGCTGACGAGCAAAGTGGGCATTGTTGGTATCAGTAATGTTCCGGGTGTGAATCTGGAGTTTCTCTTTGCACAACTCCAGCCCGACAGCGATCGAGTCGATACCACGGCCAATTGCGGCAACATGCTCGCTGCCGTGGTGCCGTTTGCCCTGGAGCGCGGATTGGTTAAAGCCCAAAGCGATGTGACGACATTGCGTGTGCTCACACTCAATACCGGAATGCAGTGTGACATCACCGTACAGACGCCGAGTTCAGGTGACGCGCGTCACGTCGAATATGCGGGTGCCACACGCATCGATGGTGTACCGGGGCAGGCTGCTCCAATCGGTATCAACTTTCTTGAAACCGCCGGATCGGTCTGTTCAGGTTTACTGCCTACCGGCAATCGGCGCGATCGGATCATGTTGCCGGACGGCTTCTCCTTGGACGTGACTTGCATTGACAATGGCATGCCAATGGTCCTCATTCCCGCCAGCGCGCTAGGGCGCACAGGTTCAGAACCAACTTCAATGCTTAACGCCGACGACGAGCTCAAGACCCAGCTTGAAGCTTTGCGACTGGTGTGCGGCGACTTGATGGGGCTGGGTGATGTCAGCGCGCGCAACTACCCAAAAATGTGTCTGATTGCCTCCCCGCTGCAAGGCGGCAGCATCGTCACTCGCTGCTTTATTCCCCATGTATGCCACGACGCTATCGGTGTGCTGGCCGCTGTCACCGTCGCCACCGCCTGCGTCCTTACCGGCACGGTAGCTGACGGACTGGCCGAGGTGCACGGAGGGCTCAAACAGACCGTCAGCGTGGAACACCCGACTGGCGAATTCACTCTGGAACTAGGCCTTGAATCTTCCTCCGACGGTCGCGACCCCACGGTGACGAGTGCCACCCTGTTGCGAACCGCTCGGCTGTTGATGCGCGGTGAAGTCTTCATCCCGCAGGCCGTCTGGCCTGGATTCACGGACTGACTCCAGTCTTAAAAAACGCAGCGTTCCACCTCAATCGAGAGTAATCATGACTAGCGATATCACCCCCGGCTGGCTTAATTTTCACCCCGATCCAAGTAAGCCGTCCTTCCAATTGCCTCCGGGCGCCGTGGATGCTCACTGTCATGTGTTCGGTCCCGCGGCCAGTTTTCCCTTCGCACCAGAAAGAAAATACACACCGTGCGACGCGTCCAAAGAACAGCTATTCGCCTTGCATCGACGCCTCGGATTTGACCGTAGCGTGATCGTGCAGGCCACCTGCCATGGCAGTGACAATCGAGCTTTGGTCGACGCTTTGCTGCACTCCGGCGGTCGGGCTCGCGGTGTCGTTACGCTCAAGAACAACGTAACCGACGAAGAGTTGCGTGAGCTTCATAACGCAGGTGTGAGGGGCGTGCGGTTCAACTTCGTCAAGCGACTGGTGGACTTCACCCCTCGTGAAGAATTACAGGCTATTGCGCAGCGTATCGCGCCATTAGGCTGGCATGTGGTGGTGTATTTCGAGGCGCAGGACTTAACTGAGCTTTGGGATTTCTTCGTTGGTCTACCACTGCCAGTGGTGGTCGACCACATGGGTCGCCCTGACGTCAGTGAAAACGTTGACGGACCATCATTCGGCCTGTTCCTGCGCTTGCTCGACGAGCACTCAAATATCTGGACCAAAGTCAGTTGCCCGGAGCGTTTGAGTTTCAGCGGCCCTGCGGCCTTGAATGGCGAATCACATCCATATCGCGATGCCATTCCTTTTGCCCGAAAGGTCGTCGAAACGTTCCCTGACAGGGTGCTTTGGGGGACGGATTGGCCCCATCCCAATCTCAAGGATCACATGCCTGATGACGGATTGCTGGTGGATGTCATCCCACGCATAGCGATCACCGCCGAGCTGCAACGCAAACTGCTGGTCGACAACCCGACACGATTGTATTGGGCCTGATTCATCGGCGAAACCAGCCTATTAAACCCTGATTTTTCTTATCGGAGCCGCTATGAACCGGCCAAAAGACTACGACGACATACCCGGCACTTATGTGTTCGACGGTAGCCACCATCGTAAGGGCTATGCGCTGAACATGTTCTGCAAGTCCCTGGACCTGGCTGAAAACCGTGAGTCGTTTCGCCGCGACCCATTGGGTTATCTGCGGCGTCACCCGATGACCGAACAACAACACGCCGCGGTGATGAAGCGCGAATGGCTGGAGATGTTGAGGTTGGGTGGGAACATTTATTACACATTCAAATTGGCCATTTTCGATGGCCTGAGCATGCAGCAAGCAGGTGCAGCCATGTCCGGCAACGGAATGTCCCTCGAGGCGTTCCAGAAAATGATGCTCGATGGCGGTCGCTCCATCGTTGGCAATCGCAGCAAGAAGGAGCAAATGCATGGCTGACTTAATTGGCGGGATAGGTACATCTCATGTGCCGGCCATTGGCGCGGCAATCGACCATGGCAAGACCGGCGAACCCTATTGGAAACCCTTGTTCGACGGAGTCGAACCTGCACGCGCGTGGATTGCCGAGCACAAGCCGGACGTTTGTATCGTCGTCTACAACGATCATGCTTCGCAGTTCGATCTGTCGCTGATCCCGACCTTTGCCCTTGGCATGGGAACGACGTTCGATATTCACGATGAAGGCTATGGGCCACGGCCTGTGCCGCAAGTGCAAGGTGATCCTGACTTTGCCTGGCACCTCGCCGAGTCGCTGATTCTCGACGAGTTTGACATGACTCTGGTGACTGACATGACCGTCGACCACGGGTTGACGGTGCCGTTGTCGTTGGCCTACGGGCAGCCTGACGTATGGCCGTGCAAGGTGATCCCTTTGTGCGTGAACGTCATTCAATACCCTCCCCCAACGGGTAACCGCTGTTTCCAATTGGGCAGGGCATTGCGTCGTGCCATCGACAGTTACGACAAAGACATCAAAGTCGCTATCTTCGGCACGGGGGGCATGTCCCATCAGCTTCAGGGCGAACGGGCGGGGTTGACCAACCGGGAGTATGACCTCAAGTGGCTGGATCAATTCGTCAGTGATCCGGCCACACTCCTGAATATCGGACACACCGAGTATCTGCGTGAAACAGGCTCGGAAGGTATCGAACTCGTGATGTGGTTGATCATGCGTGGCGCCATGAACGAGCGAGTCCGCGAGCTGCATCGCTTCCACCATATCCCCGTCTCCAATACAGCCTATGGTCTGCTGGTGCTGGAAAATGACTGATTCAGATACCGGGGCTCGGGTGCGGATTGCGCTGGTAGGCCTCGGCGCGTTTGGGCGAAAACATCTGGACGTGCTGGCGAACATTGAGACCGCTGTAGTTACGGCGTTGGTTGGTATCGACGCGACGCAAAACCGCTTGCTCGCCGCCCACTATGGTATTGGCAGAACCTACTGCGAACTCGATGATGCGCTGGCTGATTCCAACGTCGATGCACTGATTCTGTGTACGCCTACGCCTTTGCACGCTTCCCAGGCTATCCGGTGCCTGGAGGCCGGCAAGCATGTGCTGGTGGAAATTCCGATGGCAGAGAACCTGCCCGATGCAGAGCGCCTGCTGAAGTTAAGCGCCAAAAGTCCTCGCGTTGCGATGGTCGGGCACACGCGGCGCTTCAACCCCTCCCATCAGTGGCTGCATCAGCAGATACGTGAGGACCATTTACGCCTGCAGCACCTAGTGGTCTCCACGCACTTTATGCGCCGTGAAAATCTCAACGCCGAAGGCCAGCCTAGACAATGGACTGACAGTTTGTTGTGGCATCACGCTGCACATACCGTCGACCTTTTCCAGTATCAGACAGACAGTGAAGTCATCGCCTGGAACGTACTGCAAGGTCCACTGGACCCGCAGTTGGGGATCGCAATGGACCTCTCACTGCAACTTAAGAGTAGCAATGGCGCGTTGTGCAGCTTGAGCCTGAGCTTCAACAACGAAGGTCCATTTGGCAGTCACTTTCGTTTTATCGGCGATCGAGGTACCTACCTCGCCCGTTATGACGAGTTGAGCGACGGCTATGGGTTGCCCGTCGACCTGTCGAGCATCGGGCCATATGCCGATGGCATCGAGTTGCAGGATCGGGAATTCGTCGATGCGATACGCAACGATCGCGCGCCTCGCTCCAGTGTAAGCGGTGTCATGAACTGCTACCGCTTGCTGGGTGCGATACAGGATTCGATGCTCCCCCGCGAAAACTTCACCCCACCCACGGATCGCTTCTCGGTTCGTAATTGATCCATAACCAAATCACAAGGCAGAACAATAATGAATAATGCTGCTGATATCTTGGACGCTATTAAAAAAGGGAAAATGAGCCATTATCAGATTCTGATCGTTGCGCTCTGTACCCTTATTGCCGGCCTGGATGGCTTCGACGTTCTTGTGGTGGCCTATACCGGCCCCGCAATATCGATAAATTGGGGGCTTGCCCCCACCGACCTTGGGCTCTTATTCAGTGCTGGTCTGGCAGGAATGGGACTCGGCGCTGTTGCAGTTGCGCCGATCGGCGACATTGTCGGGCGAAAGCCGACGATCATGTTTTGCATGATGCTATTGCTGGTAGGGATGGGATTATCTGCGTTTACCAGCGGACTCGGCGAGCTCGCTTTCATGCGCTTGGTCACCGGGATCGGCATTGGCGGAATTCTGGCCAACGTGAACATCATGGTGACTGAGTATTCGTCGGCTCGCCGAAAAGCATTGTGCGTCTCGCTCATGGCGCTCGGGTATCCAGTAGGCGCTACGTTGGGCGGAATCTTCTCCGTGTTTCTCATTCAAGCGTACGGATGGCAGTCGGTGTATTTGTTTGGTGCTGGCGCCGCCGCGCTATTGCTTCCTCTCATCTGGATTGCCATGCCAGAGTCGGTCGACTACTTGATTGCTAAAAAACCGGCCAATGCTTTGGAGCGTTGTAACCGGATTTTATCGAAAATGGGAATGCCCCAACTGGACCTGCTTCCAACTCATCACTCCGTAACGGACACCAAGCCTGGTTTTTTTGCGTTGCTTAAGAGTGGCGACATGGTCAGTCGATTGTTTTTTACCAGCGTCGTTTATTTCACAGTCATGATGACTTGTTACTTCCTACTCAGCTGGACACCGCAAATCCTCACACGGAGTGGTATGACTCAAACCATGGGAATTTCAGGCTCTCTGTTAATGAACCTGGGTGGAATAGCAGGTTGCTTGGTCTATGGCTTTTTGGCGCAAAAACTTGGGCCTAGAGCGTTAGCTGCAGCGTTCATGCTGGGGCTGGTCATTACCGCCGTGTCATTCGCCGCCGCACCGGGAGCGAGCATGGCTCTACTGGTAGCGGCCATTGCAGTAGGCTTCTGCTTGTTCTCCGCGGTCAATTCGCTTTACGTACTGGTTCCAGGCGTCTTCCCTGTACACGTGCGGAGCACTGGCACCGGCATTGCCATGGGCGCGGGCCGGCTTGGTGCTGTAGCAGGGCCGCTTTTAGCTGGATATCTGATAGCGATGGGTCTCGATAAAACCGTGTATATCGCAATTCTCTCGGCACCTATGATCATTGCAGCGATCGTCTTGGTTAAGCTAAGACCTTTCCAGGACTCTGCCAAAAAAAGCGTAGATGTTTCGCTAAATCCAATAGCAACCAGCAGCAGGCCAGTCGGTGAAAATAGCCATTAGTCTGCATAGGCGTTTTCAACTGCAGCAGTAGTCGAGCCACATATGAAGCCAGATCTCTTACTCCTGTCGGGTCTCATGTGTGACGACACCATTTGGATGAAGGTGATGCCAGGTCTGGCACGCCATGCTCGAATCATGACGATTGATTTCAGCGGGTTCGATAAAATAGGAGCGATGGCCGAGCGGGTGCTAGACGTGGCACCCGATCGGTTCTCGCTCGCAGGTCATTCTATGGGGGCTCGAGTTGCACTCGAAGTCTACCGCCGTGCGCCACAGCGTATAACCCGTATAGCCCTTCTCAGCACAGGTGTGCACCCCGTCAAACCTGGCGAAAGTCATTCCCGCGAGGCGCTGGTAGACCTTGCGTATCAACACGGCATGGTCGCAGTCGTAGAGCGCTGGTTACCGCCTATGTTGCTCCCTAAGCATGCCCAAAGTGCTGCATTCATTGAGCCACTCCGTGAAATGGTTTTGCGAATGACGCCAGATATATTGGCACGTCAGATCAAGGCATTGCTGAATCGGAAGGACGCCTCCCTGCAATTAGCGGCCATCAATTGCCCAACTCTGGTTGGCGTTGGCCGGCAGGATGCATGGAGCCCTGTAACGCAGCACGAATTCATAACTAGCCGAGTTACCGGCTCCCATTTGAAGGTATTCGAGGACAGTGGACATATGGCTCCTTTTGAGGCTTCACTCCAAGTTCAAAACGCCTTGCTCGATTGGTTGAAACTCGAAACAGCATAAACTCCTTTGGATTCAGACGAGCACGGCAGCACTATCCACCTTCTCCGTCTTATACCGTCGTTCCAAAGAATTCCCGGACGTCGATACTCGATCGTTCGCCAATCTTCCGTTAGTACTCCATAAGTCACGCCTCGCAAAGAGTCGTCCGTTTTCGCGCGGTTCACAAAGGAAGGCCCAGTCCGTGTTGTACTTGCCGGATACGCTTAGCGCGCACATTGCTTTGTCGGACCGGATGGAGTGGATCAGTATTTCCTTCATCTCATCGCGACCGATTGCCTTGCTGGATAGCCCTGTGCGACCTATCCATGCTGAAGCCCAGCAGCATTCGCTGATCGGTTCCGGTGCAGGCCCCTTGTTCCTTGATCAGGCGTGCTGGCATCTGCTCAACACCTTGCCAGGCACTGACGTCTTGCTTGCTACCCGTGTTGTTCATGCGATGCGCAGGGCAAAATCTCAGCACACCAACTTCAAGCTGCCGACACTGCGTATCGCCGTGCTCACGGCGCATTCACAGACCATTCGCAGGCTTGAAGTGAGTCGGCGAGACTTAGCCACTCACAGTCAGGTGTTTAAGAAAAATCCCCCTCCACTCATTGAATTCATCCACTTGGCCGTGCCTCAAGCGCAGCAGTTTCTTTGTACGGACAGTGCGGGAGACGACCTCGACAAATGGGTTGAACAATAGGTGCTTCCCGAGTTGAAAGCGAGTGGGGCCCACGTCGCTATCATTGAAACTTTATCTGCTGAGGCAACAGTACATCCAGATTGAGATCCGAAATTCGCGTTGAGATGGTTATTTGCAAAGCATGGTGTCGTCACCCAGTTCATAAGTACAGCGCAAATCGTTGGAGAGGATTACCAAGCTTTGGCGGTACTCGCCGAAGCTGTGCGGTTGTCCGGCAAGCTGTCAGAACCGCTGCCTCGCGAAGCAAGAATTCCCGAAGGCACTTGGACGTTGTCGGTATACCTTGAAAGCATTCAGACGAAGGGGGACGCGAAATACCTCCCAGTCATTACCCTCGCTCAGCTGGATGACAATGCACCCACAAATCTTTTGGTTCGATTCGAAACATGGCAATGCACCGAGTTGGTTCGACTATCGAACTGGAACCACCCTTATCCATTCTACGATTACCCTTTTTTCCCATGAGGCAGTGCGAACGCTGATCGCTCAGGCGCTGCTGGCGCCTACACCTGTCGCTGGGGAGCCTTTGATCATCTACTTACAATCAAGGTTGCGCGAGCTCTATGACGGCTTGCAGGACATTCCTGGCCAAAAGCTTCCAGCGATCAACGATGAAAATGCCTGGATCGTACGCATCAGTAAAGATCCCCATATTGCCCGAGTCACTGGTGATCACAGTGCCTCCCTTCTTGCCGCATTTCATTGGAACTCGCAAACTTTTGTTGCGCTCGCAGCACAGTGAAAATGTCTACTTTCACATTTCACCGTCGAAGTGGTACGCCTCCAAAGGGCATTCACAGCGCTACAACACACGCTACGACGTGAATCCATATTAATTGGAGATGCCTGTCAGCAACTGGGTGTAACGGAAATGACCATCATTTGAGAAGGTTTATTTTCTAGCGCTGCGAGTGTAGCCACACAAACAGGGTTGCTGTGCCGCAATGCGCCCACCTAGGGCGGACACCTTCGACTGCCAAGTCCCATGCATTTAGGCGGTGCCGTGGCTAAAACCCACCCTATGATTCAACGACCACGGCGCGCATAGTCTTTCCGACGCGCCCTTATTTTGCCAGCGCGATGGCTTCGATTCTGTGGCCACATCAATATCTTCACGGCGTACTTCCTAACGTTGTTAAAGAGCAAGTCACAATTTTCCACTCTCCACCGCTGGCCATCACATATTGAAAAAAACCACAAACAAGATAGTTGCAACCCTGCTTGCTCCAATTTTACAATTACCTCATAACAAAAAAGGAGATGATCATGAATTACAAGTCAGAAGAATATATCAAGCAATACAATGAGGAGCTGGGCAAAGATTCCCACTGGGAAATTCAGCAATGCAATGACGAGGAGCATGAAGGTTTCTTCGCAATTTATCATATGAACACTCATCCATCGGATCCAGGTAAAGCCGTTTTAATTGGATATATCTCTATCGCGACACCCGTTGAAACGCTGATCGGTTTCGAATCGCTGTGCCATGATTACTACAATTGTGGACAAATGGTTGGCATCAAATCCCATGTCAATTTTCTATTGGGTCATCAAAACGCGCTATTTGCAGGCGAAGATGGGGACATGGACGTGGAATGACGAAAGCTTAAATTTTTAAGCAAAAGCTAGAGAGCCCACTGGGTTGGCATAGGCGGGCTTTAACCCCATTCAGCGCAACAGGTGCTACTGATAAAGGATAAAAGTCACGCGCCTGCCAATAGCGTGACCATGGTTATAAACCATATCGCAAGGCAGCGGCTTACAACTGAAAGTTAGCGATGTCGATATGCTCCTAATGCAGTGATTTCTCTACGTCAGATTTAATAAGTTCGTAGGAGCCAAGAGCATAAATATAGCCCGCACCAATCCCGCGCCTGCACTCGACTATGTAAAATTCTATAACAGCTCCTTGCTTTGAAGCTGACTAGCGTAAGCCATCCAATTCTTTGGCTGGCATACTTCTGGCTATGGTGGGTAATTGCACTGACTTGCCCACCCATTTGCATTCGACCTGACCAGTAATTTGCATCGGATTTGACCATCACGCTTCGTGACCATTACCGGCAGAGAACGACCCAAGGGGTCAGTAAGTTGAGCCAAGGTAAGCGATGGCTGCGCTCATACCAAGCAAGAGTTCTTGATTGCTATCTGAATCTTGAGTCTGCTCTCAGATGACTATCAACAGGATAGATGTTGCTTTGATGGTGATCCGCGTAGATCGCGGCATTAGTCATTTTTGCAGTATTCCCCTCAATCTGTATGAGTAATTTGTTGTTCGAGTACATCAGTGCCCAAAACGCATAAAAAGGAACGACGAACAAAAACATTAGGATCGGCCCGACGAACCCGAACAATAGATCAGACGATGCATTCCTCACAGAAGTGGAGAAATGCACCGCCATTCGTCGCGCCATCGTGCCAGTCATCCAAGCGAGCACCATGGCCTGGATGAGAATTACTCAGTAAAGCTTCAGGCAATCGCCCGTTTCAAACCCGCCCGCCGGAAAGACCTGACTTCAAAGCAACGGCGACTTCGTCCAAACGATCAAACGGTAAGCCCGAGATATTGATTCTTCCGTTCCCTACCATGTAGATCGCACTGCTTTCACGTAAATGCTGCACATACCCGGGCGTGCGATTTAGGAAAGAGAACATCCCCTTCTGCGATTCAATACTGCTGAATGCCTGATAGGCATCAATTTTTCGAAGTTCCGCACACAGGCCATTCCTGAGCATCTTGATCCTCTCCCCCATTTCCAGCACTTCTTGCCGCCACAGCTCTGTCAGTGCCGGGATAGTGAGTATGTGAGCGACTACCGCCCCACCATGGGCGGGAGGCATGGACCAGAGGCAGCGAGCCGTATCAATGATCTGTGACTTCACCGCTTCAAGCACAAGATGCTCAGCGCAACTGATTAGCAAGGCACCGGTGCGCTCGCGGTAGATCCCAACGTTTTTCGAGCACGAAATGCTCGCGATCACTTCGGGCAGCTCATCGCAAAACAGCCGCAGCGCCCATGTGTCCTCCTCCAGCCCAGCACCGAAGCCCTGATAAGCCATATCGAACAGTGGAAGCAGACCCTTGCGGCTCACCACCTCAAGGATCGAACGCCATTGATCTTTATCGGGGTCAATACCGGTCGGGTTATGGCAACACGCATGGAGCAGCACGGCATCGCCTGGGGACAGCGCCTCAAGTGCCGTCAGCAGAGCACCAGCATTAAAATCGCCGTCATCCGTCAGGTGCTGACACGTCTGAACATGCAGGCCGGCGCGCTTGAAGATCTCTTCGTGAATCGTCCAGGTGGGAACCTGGATCAGGATGTTCTGCACGGCGGTTCGCCTGAGAAACTCGGCCATCAGCCTCAATGCGCCAGTGCCGCCAGGTGTCTGGACGGCGGCATAGCGATCACTCAAGCGCGCATCCTCACCAAAAACCAGGGAGAGGATGGCTTGATTAAACTGCGGCAATCCCTCTGAACCGACATAGGCCTTGGTGATCTGGTTCTCCAGCAACCATTTTTCTGCCGCCAGCACAGATGCAAGTACCGGCGTTTTACCGGAGCTGTCTTTGTACACACCAATACCCAGGTCAATTTTTTTGCTTCGTATATCGCGGGCATAGGTATCTGCAAGCCCCAGGATCGGATCATTGGGCAAGACTTGTATGTTCTGGAAAATTGGCAAAATCAGACTCCCGTCCGTTTGTTTTAAGGTCAGATGTTTTTCTTTCAAAAAAAACGCGACTGGGGTCGCGTTTTTGGCTCAGGACCAGTCAGCCTTCCAAAGGCCATTGTTCAATCACTTCCACAAAGCGACTCAGCCAGGCATTCGTTACGCTGCCGTCGAGCACGCGGTGATCTATCGTCAGTGACACATAGGCCTTTGGCCGAACCTGGAAGCTGTCTGCCCCGTCTATTTCTCGAACCACCACACGCTTTTCCAGGGCGCCGATCCCCAGGATTGCCGACTGCGGCTGGTTGATAATGATCGGGGTAGCGAACAAGGAGCCTGAAGTGCCGTGGTTGGAAATCGTGAACGTACCGCCCTGCACATCACCCGACCTGAGCTTGCCGTTACGAGCCGCTTCGGTCAGGCCCTGTAACCGTGACGCGATACCGAGAATGGATAACTCCTGGGCCCGGTGGATCACCGGGACAATCAGCCCGGCCTCCCCCAACGCGGTACCAACGCCAACATTGATGTCCTTGAACACTTCCAGGTAATCGTCGTTCCAGCGACTGTTCACGTTCGGCACGGCCAGCATCGCCTGAACCGAGGCGGCCACGAAATAGGAGGTAAACGTCAGGTTCACCCCTTGGTCGGCGAATAGTTTTTTATATTTTTTGCGATGGGCGATGATCGCGCTGAAGTCGGCCTCAAATACCGACGTGACATGAGGGGCGGTGCTCACTGAATGCTGCATATGTTCAGCGATCTTGCGGCGCATGCTGCTATGGGGAACGTGGGCGCTGACCTGAGGACCGCGCTCTCCTGAGGTGGCGGCAAGGGGCGCGGAAGCAGCCGTGACCTGGGACGCCGGGATCACGGATTGCGCTGCGGTTGGGCTGACGGTTTTTGCCGGTTTGTCCTGCACGAACGTGATGACGTCCTCACGAGTGAGGCGTCCGCCTCTGCCGCTCGCTTCAACGGCTGCCGGATCCAAATTGTGCTCCCTCAAAAGCCTGCGCACAGCCGGTGACAGGCGCAGCTCAGGGTCAAACACCACCGGTAAATCCCCAGTCGCTTCGGCGGTCGGCGCCGGTACTGGGGCGACCACCTCTTCAGCTCCGCCCAGGTTGATCACCCCCAGCACTGCGCCGGGCGCTGCATCCGCATCGTTACCCAGGATGATCTCCAGAGTACCGTCACCAGGCGCGGCAATCTCCACCACCACCTTGTCGGTTTCCAACTCCACGACGGGCTCATGCTTATGTACCGTATCACCGGCCTTCTTCAACCAGGTGCGCACCACCGCTTTGGTGCCTTCCTGCTCAAGGGGCGCAATGATATTCAAGCTGCCGGATTTCAGGGTCATGTCATTCATCTCAGAACCCCACCAGGTAATCGATCTTGTTGCGGATAGCCTCTACCGACGGCAGCACGTGATTGAGCAGGGTCGGATGATGTGGGCTCGGAATGTCTGGCATGGTCAACCGGGCCACGGGGGCATCCAATTCCATGAACGCCTCGTCGGCAACCACCGCCGCGATTTCTGCGCCAAAGCCTGCGGTACCCAAGTCTTCATGCACGATCAGGCAACGGTGAGTTCGACGCACGGAGGCCAGGACCGCAGCGCGATCCCACGGCATCAAGGTGCGCAAGTCGAGCACATCAACAGATCGCCCTTGTGCCGCCTGCTCGCAACGCTCGACCATCGCGCCCCAGGTAACAATCGTCAAATCGTTACCTTCAACAACCGTACGCGCCTGGCCAAAGGGCACGATGAAATCATCCCCCGGGTACGGACGACGAGCGGAAGCAGAGTCCAGCATGGCCCGGTGTTCGAAGAAAATCACCGGGTCATTCCCACGCATGGCGCTGCGCAGCAGGCCGACGGCATCTTCAGCGTTGGAAGGCACCGCCACCTGCCAACCTGGGGAGTGCACAAACTGTACTTCGTTGGTCTGGCTGTGCCACGGGTCACCGCACTTGAAGAAACCACCCGCGATACGCACCACCATCGGCGCAGCAAAGCGGTTGTTGGTGCGCCAGCGCATGGTGCCGCAGTCGTTCAATTGTTCGACTGCCGGGTCCGCATACTTGCGAAATTGAATTTCCGGTACCGGTACCAGCCCAGCCACCGCCATCCCGACGGCGCGCCCGATGATGCCTTCTTCAGAAAGGCTGGTATCGAAGACTCTCGAATCACCGTATTTTTCCTGCAGCCCCAACGTCACCGCGTGCACCCCGCCTTTTGGACCGATGTCCTCACCAAACAGTACAACCCGAGGATTAACCTCCAGCTCGCGGTCTAGTGTGCGGCGGATCGCAGCCACCATATTGAGACGCTGTCCCTCCAGCAGTGGAGTCAAAGTCGCTTGCGGAGCCTGGTAGCCCTCAGACCATTGGCCGCCGCGCTCTTGCAGTTGGTCTTCGTGGAACACGTGTCGGGTAACCCGAGCCGGGTCACTGACAGGCCGCGCTTCGGCCTCGATACGTGACGCATTGACCTCTGTGCGAGCGGTGTCACCCAATTGGTCCCATTCGCTGACGGTCATGAGATCGGGCACTAGAAATTCGCGCAGTTTGTGCAATGGATCGCGCGCCCACTCCATCTTGATGAAGTCTGCGCTTTTATAGGTCTGGGTATCCTGGAAGCTGTGCCCTTGCAGGCGCGGGACTTTCAAGCGCAACAGGCAAGGCCCCTGATGGGCGCGGACATACTCGACAGCCTGGTGAACCAGATCGGCACTTTGCTGCGGGTTAGAGCCATCACCAGAGAGGATATGCAGGTTCTGGAACCCACTGAGGTTGGCCGCGATATCGCCGCCTGGGGTTTGAAAAGTCGACGGGACGGAAATGCCGTATCCGTTGTCTTCGATATAGAACAGCATCGGCAGTTTCTGCGTGGTCGCCAGGGTCAGCGCCGCCCAAAAACCATTGGTTGCAACAGAACCGTCTCCACCCAGTACAACGCTGATCGCGGCGTCGTAGTTTTCATCCTTCAACACCTTGCTGCGATATTCAATCGCCTGCGCCCAGCCAGCGGTGGGCGTGTATTGAGCGCCCACGCCGCCACACATGGGCAGCGCAGTCGGACCGCCTGGGTTGGGATAGTTGAAAACCACCCCGATATCCCGGCCATCCGAGTAGCCACCGGCACGGGCCATGGAGGATCCCAAGGCATCCGCCATGTCCACCCCCATCGCCAGCAGCAACGGGCGCGAACGATAGTATCCGCACGCCGCATCGTTGCGATTTGTCAGCCTCGACCCAAGCAAAATCTGCGCGAGGTCATGACCCCTGGCGGAAAATTGATAGAGCACCTTCTTTTCCGGTACCAGGGTTTTTTCTTCCAACTCATCCAATGCCCTGGAAACGTGCATAAGATAGGCGATACGTGGCCAGTTGAACGCGCAAATAGCCGCGCTCTGACTTTTTACCTCGGGATTTTTACGGCGTGGAGCGGACATTTTATTTTTTATCCTCGCGAGCGGAAGAGCAGGCACAAAGCCTTGCCCAGATGCTGACGAGCTTAAAATTCATCACGCAAAAAGTGTTTTCTCAATTGTTCAGAAATCACGATTTTGAAGTGATATTTTTCCTATAACGACACCCGCACAGAAAATCGTGCTTAATTCCTACTACCCAGTAAAAATACTTGCTTTGACTGGGCAAAGCATCTTATGTATCCCCAGCATCTGCAAAAACTCGCGATTATTTTCCGGAAATTATAAAAAATGGAAAAAAGTAATCTTCTTGACGCCTATAGCCTCAAGATTCTTGCCGAACTGCAATTGGATGGCCGCTTGACCGTGCAAGAGCTTGGCAAAAAAATCGGATTGTCGACTTCCCCGACCTGGAAGCGCTTGAAGGATCTGGAGCGCGAAGGCGTCATCCATCACTACACGGCGGTACTCGATCGAACCCGGGTCAATCTGGGCAACTGTGTACTGGCCGAGGTCAATCTGGCCCGGCATTTCGAGAACGTGGTGGAGGAGTTCGAAAAGGCGGTTCGTGATTGTCCAGCGATCATCGAGTGTCACAGCACCACCGGTCGCGGCGACTACCTACTCAAGGTGGTGACGCCGGACATCACCCGTTATGACGCGTTTCTCTACAACGTGATTTTCAAACTGCCCGGTGTCAGTGAAATTCGATCCAGTGTGGTGTTGCGGGAAATCAAATCACCTTCGCCGTTACCACTGGACCATTTTCATTAGGCCTGCACCTTCGCCCTAGGCATACAGGAGCGCTTGGCGGCGAACGCTCTCCGGCCTGTCCACTGAATCATATGGAAAATGAATCAGAAAGCTCTCGACAAAAATCTTGAGCGATATGCAAAATCGGCGATTTTGTGCGGTTTGCAAGGGTCACGAATACAAACTGCACGCCAATTTCAATTGGAAGATTAACCTTTAACTCGACGAAATCCCCCTTCCGTATTCCTTCTTGTGCAGAGGCAAGAACCCCCAAAAATATCGCATCTGTAGAACTTACGACTTCAAGCAGACGAGAGATGTCCTGACATTCAACCTGGAGCAATTCGTTCGGATGACGGGCGTGCCCTGTGCTGTCCAGAAGCCCCCTGGCGGTTTCGTCACTAAGCGCGGTCGATACAAGTGGAAATTTTATAATGTCGTCGAAAATTAGCTTGTTGGAATTTTGTAGTGGATGCCCTGCTCGACAAACGAATCCAGAGGGAAAGTTATTCCAAATATCGATCTCTATATCATCGTGGGGCTTGATTGAACGATAACTGACTATAATCGCATCGACTTCGCGAGCCCTTAGTTTCGCCAACAGAGCGTCACTGTCGCCCTGAAGCACTTCCATCTGCACTCGTGGGAAGTTATTTAACATGTATGTAATCAGCCTTGATGTAATCAAGGCTGAGGGTGCCGCTCCTAGGGCGACTGTCAACGTACCGGATTCGCCTTGTGACAGGAGTTCGGCACTGCGCTTCAATTCGGAAGCCTCCAAAACAATCCGCTTTGCACGTGCCGCGACTTCCTTTCCAAATGAGGTGAGCTCATTACGTTTTCCAATACGATCAAACAGGCGAACTTCAAGCTCCTGTTCAAGTATGTGAATACTTCTACTCAACGCCGACTGTGTTAAATGCAACTTTTCTGCTGACTTACTAAAAGAACCTGTTTCAACGATAGACAAAAGGTGATTCAGTTGCTGAAAATTCATAAAAAACTCACAGACCGATTTAGCATTGAGACCGCAATTTTCGTGCCGCCTGATTGAAAGTCGAACCCCACCAGACTATTTCATTAGTTCAGACCATCGATGGATTTGCATCGGCCAGAAAACTACGCTCCATTCGGAACACACAGGTCCGAGCACAGAAAATCTGTAGCGCATTATTTTTTCGTTTGCGAATTTTCCTGACCACAACAAAATTCGCTTTGGTATAGGCAGTTACCTCCACTTCCACCGAGTGTCAGAGGAGGGTCATTCGGAAACGATTTCCATAGCCAACCACCTCCTCCCACCTGAAATTTGTTACCTCTCGCCTCACGACTAATCAGCTACGAACCGTATTGGTGCAAAAATAATTGTCATGATTAAAAGTCATAGAAATGAGAAAAACAAGACGTTGGACATTTTTTTGAGCTCCTATTACCGTCGATTTGCTACTGCTTTCATCCTATTAGAGAAACGATGTGGACGATAGGTCAATAATTCTGCATGGCCTGAACAAAAAACGAACCTTTGCGAGAAGGAACGTAGAGTTCTTGTGATGTAATCGAAAACTGTGCTGCATGGGAATGGCGGAAGAATTATGTTCGTTTGGTTAATAAGAAGAATAGTGCAAGCTGCTGTAGTCGTATGGATAATGACAATTATTGTGTTCGTAGGCCTCCACCTGATTGGCAGTCCGGTGGATGTTTTGATTTCCCCGGAGGCGGGACCGGCGGAACGTGCGCAACTAATGCAACAGCTGGGCTTGGACAAGTCGTTATGGCAACAGTACTGGACATTCCTATTCCAGGCCTGGCACGGAAATCTCGGCATCAGTTTTGTTTACAACACACCAGCAATAGAACTTATAAAAGAGCGAATGCCTGCGACCTTGGAATTGGCTTTTATTGCTTTGCTTCTTTCAATCATCATAGGCCTACCGTGTGGCTTAATCGCCGGACTGCGTCCGAACGCTTGGTACTCACGCCTGATTATGACCGGTAGTGTACTGGGCTTCTCATTACCGACGTTCTGGGTCGGCCTTATGCTGATTATGGTATTCAGCGTCAATCTGGGTTGGCTGCCAAGCTCAGGTCGTGGCGAAACAAGGGAAATGCTCGGAGTTCACTGGTCATTCCTGACGGTTGACGGGGTTCAACACTTGATCCTGCCGGCGCTGAATCTGGCACTTTTCAAAATTGCCATGGTGCTGCGGCTTACACGGGCCGGAGTGCGCGAAGTTTCACAGATGGATTATATAAAATTTGCCCGCGCCAAAGGATTGAGCAGTCATCGAATCATAAGCGTGCATATATTGAAAAACATCATGATCCCCGTAGTTACAGTAGTAGGGCTGGAATTCGGCTCCACGATTGCGTTCGCAGTCGTCACAGAAAGCATCTTCGCCTACCCCGGCATGGGTAAGTTAATTATTGACAGTATCAACCAACTGGATCGCCCCGTTATCGTGGCTTATTTGATGGTAATCGTAATGATCTTTGTCACCATTAATCTGGTCGTGGATGTTTTGTATCACCTGCTGGATCCTCGCGTCCGATTGGAGGCGAATGTATGAATGTTGCAGTCGCTGCGATTAAGACTGTTTCTCCGTCCAGGCGCCTTTTATCTGACTTTTGCACGTCGCCTGCGGCTGTGATTGGGCTTGTTGTGTTGGTCATGCTGCTCATCGCAGCCTTGGGTGCCCCTATTTTTGCCCCCCAGGACTCTTATGACCTGCAAAGCCTGGATATTATGGACGGCCGGCTGCCACCGGGTGCCACGGGCATTGGCGGCTTCACCTACCTGCTGGGTACCGATGATCAGGGCCGCGACATGTTTTCGGCGATTCTGTACGGGATGCGCATCAGTCTGGGGGTAGGAATAAGCTCGGCAGCGTTGGCCTGCCTGCTGGGTACGCTTCTTGGGTTGACCGCCGCTTATTTCGGCGGACGTATCGAAACCCTGATAATGCGAGTGGTCGACTTGCAGTTGTCGTTTCCAACCATTCTTGTCGCCCTGATGATTCTGGCAATTCTCGGCAAGAGCATCACGAACGTCATCCTTGCACTAGTCATCGTCGAGTGGGCGTATTACGCCCGGACCGTGAGAAGCGCGGCAATGATTGAACGGCGCAAGGAATATATCGAAGCCGCCCACTGCCTTGCACTGTCGCGTACCCGGATCATGCTTCGTCACCTTCTGCCCAACTGTTTGCCCCCCATCATTGTGATCGGAACCATGCAAGTGGCGCGCGCCATCGCACTCGAAGCGACCCTTAGTTTCCTGGGGCTCGGGGTTCCTGTCACTGAACCGTCACTCGGACTGCTCATCGCGAATGGCTACCAATACATGCAGGCGGGGCTTTACTGGATAAGCGTTTTCCCTGGCGTCGCCCTACTCATCATCATTGTGGCCATCAACCTGGTGGGTGATCAGCTGCGCGAAGTGCTTAACCCGAGGTTGAACAAATGAAGTCAGATCACATCCTGGAGGTGCAGCATCTGTGCACCGAGTTCTCCACGCGAGACGGCGTGTTGCGTGCCGTCGATGACGTTTCCATGAAGCTTGAGCGTGGTCAGGTGTTGGGGCTGGTAGGTGAGTCTGGCTCGGGCAAGTCGGTAACCGGTTATTCGATCATGGGGTTGATTGACCCACCGGGTCGGGTCGCCAGCGGCAAGATCCTGTTCAAAGGACAGGATCTGGTCGGGCTTCCCGAACGGCAGTTCAGCGCTCTTCGGGGCAATCGCATCGCGATGATTTTTCAAGATCCAATGATGACCCTCAATCCTGTTTTGCGAATTGATACCCAGCTCATGGAAACCATTTACGCGCACTCCCGGGCGTCACAGAAAGACGCTCGCCGCCAGGCAATTGAAGCACTGGAGAAGGTCGGTATTCCTAGCCCCGAAGAGCGCATGTTGGCCTACCCGCATCAGCTCAGTGGCGGCATGCGTCAGCGCATTGCCATCGCCATTGCCCTGTTGCACAAGCCTGATTTGATCATCGCCGATGAACCGACGACCGCATTGGATGTGACCATTCAGGCGCAGATCCTGGCCGAAGTGCAACAGCTCGTCCGGGAGTCGGGTACTGCACTTATATGGATTACCCATGACCTGACTGTGGTGGCCGGCCTGGCGGACGAAGTCGCCGTAATGTACGCGGGCAAAATCGTTGAGCAAGGTCAGGTCAAAGCCGTCATCGAGCAGCCTCTGCACCCCTATAGCGCTGGCCTGTTGGGGAGTTTGCCCAGCCGCAATGCGGGGCTCACGCGGTTGATGCAAATCCCGGGCATGACCCCACGCTTGTCTGAGTTGCCACAGGGCTGCGCGTTCCGCACACGCTGTTTCAAGGCATCAGGCCTTTGCATAAATGAACCACAACTCTCGCATCCGGCAGTGTCACGCTCGCTACGCTGCTTCAATCCAGTCGGAGCACCCGAATGACCATGTTCACCTCACCGTCTTTCACCGGCACCGGTGCGCAGCTTGCTCTGGAGAACGTCAGTCGTCGTTTCCAGCCCAAAAAAGATGTGCTGACCAGCATGGCCCAGCGCTGGGGGCTGGCCAAGCCCACACCGGTCGTACATGCGGTCGACAACGTCAGCCTTGAGATCAAGACAGGCGAAGTGATTGGGCTTGTAGGCGAATCGGGTTGCGGGAAATCAACCTTGGGGCGTATCGCAGCGGGCATCATCAAACCCTCGGAAGGCATTGTGCGCGTGGGAGGAATTGATGAGTCCCTGGCTTCCCGCGGCGCTGCCAGTACGCTTGAGCATCTGAGTGTTCAGATGATCTTCCAGGATCCGTTTGCGAGCCTCAATCCGCGCATGCGGGTGATGGATATCATTGGCGAGGCGGCACGGGTTCACAAAATACCCGGGGCAGAACACTACGAAGATTACGTTGCCGCGCAGATGAAACGTGCCGGTCTGGACCCCTCTTACATGCGCCGCTATCCGCACCAGTTTTCCGGAGGTCAACGCCAGCGTATCGGCATCGCCCGCGCACTGGCCGTCAATCCTCGCTTCATTGTGTGCGACGAGTCCGTCGCGGCCCTGGATGTTTCGATTCAGGCACAGGTTTTGAACCTGTTCATGGATCTGCGGGATGAGCTCGGATTGACTTACCTGTTCATCAGCCACGACCTGAGTGTGGTCGAACATATTTCGGACCGTGTTGCGATTATGTATCTGGGACGAATCGTGGAACAGGGCTCCAAGGCCGAACTGTTCTCTCGCCCTAACCACCCCTATACGCAAGCACTGCTGGCCGAAGTGCCAACACTTAATGCGAACAAAAGAACCTTCACCGCCATCAAGGGTGAAATTCCCAGCCCGATCAATCCGCCATCAGGTTGTCACTTTCACCCGAGGTGCCCGCATGCAATGCCGCGATGCAGAGAGGAAAAGCCTGGCTTGAAAGAGGTCTCTCCCGAGCATCTCAGCGCCTGCCATTTGAATACGTAAACGTGCTGACGCCACAACAAGAGGCCAGGACAGTAAGTCATTCGGCCCACTCGTACATTGAAGGGGAAATACTGTGCGTAAACCCGAGAAACCGTTGATCAAATGTATTGCCCGGATGTTTGCCGCGTGTGCCATGACGGCATCGCTTTCTGTTACAGCGTTTGCGGCCGTACCGGACACGCTGAACATTGGGCTGGGGGGGGCAGTCAACTCGGTCGACCCGCATTTCACTAACTCAACGCCCAACCACGTGATTGCTCATTCGTTGTTCGACCGGCTGACCGAGCGCAGTCCTCAGGGTGAATTGGTGCCTGGGCTTGCTTTGGCCTGGAACCCGGTAAGCGACACCGTTTGGGAATTCAAGTTGCGCCCCGATGTGAAGTGGCATGACGGCAAGCCCTTCACTGGCGAGGATGTTGCCTTCAGCCTTGAGCGGGCGCGCAATGTCCCGAACAGCCCGGGTGGTTTTGGTGGGCAGTTGGCTTCTATCGTGAAGGTCGAACAGATCGCCCCGCTGACTGTTCGGTTGCATACGTCAGCCCCGTCACCCAACTTGCCCAGGCAGCTCGCCTTTATTGCGATCGTCTCCAAACACGCCGGTGAAGGTGCAACGACGGAGCAATACAACAGCGGGGTTAAAGCGATTGGTACCGGGCCCTACAAGTTTGTTCGCTACATCCCGGGTGATCGCATCGACATGGTGCGAAATGACGATTGGTGGGGGCCGAAGCAGCCCTGGAAAAACGTTTCAATCAGGTTCATCTCTAATGGTGCATCACGGGTAGGCGCGCTCTTGTCGGGCGGCGTGGATGTGATTGACTCGGTGCCAGCGACGGACATCGCGACTCTGCAAAAGGACCCAAAAGTCAGTCTGGTGTCCACCCCGGGCATGCGCACCATCTTCATCGTCTTCAACGTACGCAGCGCCCCGCAGCCGCTCATTACGGACAACAATGGAAAGCCTCTAGCGACCAACCCGTTATCTGACGTACGGGTTCGTCGGGCGCTTTCTGAAGCAGTCAATCGCCAGGGAATCGCTGACCGCCTGATGCAAAACACGGCGAAGGCCACCGGGCAATGGTTGAACCCTGGTATTTACTCGTATGCCGACAGCGTGGCGATTCCATCTTATGACCCGACGGCGGCTAAAAAGCTGCTGGCCGAAGCGGGCTATCCCGACGGTTTCAAAATCACCCTGGTGACCCCGAATGACCGCTATCCAAATGATTCGGCCGTCGCCCAGGCGGTTGCCCAGATGTGGTCCAAGATCGGTGTTCGAACCGCTGTGGATGCCAGGCCTTGGAACACCTTTATCGTTGGACGCGAATCCTATCCATCCTTCTTGTTGGGATGGGGCAGCCCAACTCTGGAGGCCGGGTACTTCCTCACTAATATAGTGATGACGCCTGATTCAAAAAACGGAGTGGGCAGTTACAACTCGGGCGGTTACTCCAACCCGCCCCTGGACGCATTGACTGACCGGGCGCTCACTACACTGGATGATAAAGAGCGCGAAAAAATGCTGGTGCAGGCAGTCGAAATGACCAGTTCAGACCTGCCGATAATGACCATTCTTCAACTGAACAATACATGGGCCGTTCGCAAGGGCTTCACTTACGATCCGCGTACTGATGAACGCACGCTGCCACAAAACACAGCCCTCGTTATTTCACAGTAAACGATCGGTATCACCCGCGCGCGAACGTTAGTTCACGCGCCGGGCACCGCTTTGCCCAAAAACCATTTCGATCACTCAGAGAGAGAAGAGAAACTATATGAACGATCAGGTAATAACTCATCTATTAGATAAACAAACGCCCATCCTCGACTGGATGAAAGACTTTCTGAGAATTCCAAGTGTCAGTGCTGATCCAGGTTTCGATGACAGCATGCACGAGGCCAGAAACTTCCTTGTGCAGCGATTCACCGAAATCGGTCTGGATAACGTTCAATTGCTGGATGGCGGGGGCCAGCCTGCGGTTTATGGTGAATCACTTCGCGCCCCCGGCAAGCCGACCATCATCATCTATGGCCACTACGACGTACAGCCAGCAGACCCTCTGGAAGAGTGGCTCTCGCCACCGTTCGAGCCGACGATTCGCGATGGCTGCCTCTTTGCGCGGGGTTCTTCTGATGTAAAAGGCTCCACGGCCATCGCCATCGAGACCGTGGCGGCCTTCCTGGCCGTTGAAGGAGATTGCCCAATCAATGTGAAATTCTTCATTGAGGGTGAAGAAGAAACCGGCAGCCCATCACTGCGTGCCATCGTGGACAAGTACAGAGAACTGCTGCAGGCCGATGGGGTTCTCTCCGCAGACGGGGGACGGGCGAGCCGGGAAATCCCCACCATCAATACCGGCGCCCGAGGCAACAATGCCTTGGAATTCTCTATCCGGGCTGCCAAGGGCGACATGCACTCCGGTCGTTATGGCGGCGCTGTGCGCAATGCGCTCCATGATATGGCGGCGATCGTGACATCGCTGCACTCCTCGGACGGCACAGTAACGGTCAAGGATTTTGATATTGACGCCACTGCGCCGACCCAACGACAAATTGAAGATACGGCAGCCTTCCCGTTCGACCAACGAGCCTTCCTTGATCACGTCGGTGCCGTCGCTCATGGTGATCCGGCTTACACCACCCGCGAGCAACTTACGCTGCGGCCATCCATTGAAGTGAACGGGATGTGGGGGGGATACACCGGCAATGGGGTGAAAACCATCGTTCCTGCCCAGGCCCATGCAAAAATCACGATCCGTACGGTATCCGGGCAGGACCCGATACGGGCCATTGAGTCTGTGCGAAAACACCTGATTGCCCATTGCCCGAAAGGCGTGCAAATCAGTTTCTCGTACGTTGGTACGGGCTCGCCTGCCTCGACTCTTTCCCCCCTGAGTCCTCTGGTACTCTCGGCCGAACGAGTACTCCAGGCAGAAATGGGCTTGCGGCCTATTCATGTTCGTCTGGGTGCAACAGTGCCGATTACATCAATTTTTCAAGAGATGTTGGACATCGGTACGTTGATGTTCGGATTCAATCTTCCTGATGAGCCCGTTCATGCCCCTAACGAATTTTTCCGACTGGAATCTGTGGAAAAAGGTTTGCGGGCCTGGACGAAAATCCTGAGGGAGCTTTCAACGCATAAAACAAGCGAGTTTGCCTTGAAGTAACCCATTACTCACAGCGAGCGTTCAAGGCATCACTACTTATAGTGCCCTGCAAGAAACAACCGGCAAGCTCACATCGCAGGGCCTATAAAACACAAGAATTTGTTAATAAGTTTCGTCACTGGCCACTCACAAATAACAAAAATAATCTTTGATAGGATGGCTGCTTCATCACGGACCGAAGATCAACGTCGTCTTCGTTATTCACCTGATCGACTGCAGCTATCTAAAGCGAGCACGGACATGTCAAATATAAAATCAGCGATCATAGCGCTCCCCGTTTTACTTTGTACGGCTTCAGCCTCCGCTCGCGCGGCAGGGTTTATTGAAGACAGCAAGGCAACTATAAGTTTGCGCAATATGTATTACAACAGTGACTATCGAAGCCCCAATTCCTATCCCAAACAAAACGAGTGGGGGCAAGGTTTCAGGCTCGACTTTCAATCGGGCTATACACCCGGCACTGTGGGGTTCGGAGTTGATGCCCTTGGCCTCCTCGGGATTAGATTGGACGGCGGTGGCAAGTCTGGCACCAATAACAGTAGCCGTAACCCAAGCCCGAATGCAGGAGCTGGCAACCTGTTTCCGGTCGACAGTGATAATAAAGCCGTCAGTGACTTTGGCAATGTGGGTCTGACAGGAAAGGTCAAGATCTCTAAAACAGAAGCTAAGGTGGGTACGTTGCTGCCGAAGTTGCCTGTGGTTGTCAGCAATGATGGTCGATTGCTTCCGCAAACCTATACCGGCGGCCAGATCACCTCCAAGGAATTGGATGGGCTGATCCTTATCGCGGGGCAGTTGAAAAGCGCCAAAGGGCGCGCCTCTACCGACGATGATCCGCTTTCCATGTCCGGGGCACGCTTTGGCGCAGACACCAACAAGTTTTACTATGGCGGTGCGGACTACCAACTGTCGAAAAACCTGCTGGGGCAATATTACTATGGCCAACTTCAAGACTTTTACGCTCAACACTTTCTTGGCGTTATCCACGACATGAGTCTCCCCGTCGGCACCCTGAAAACCGAACTTCGCTATTGGTACAGCATTTCCGATGGTAAAAACAGCAGTGCGTCGGGCCGAGCCGATGGCTATCTTGCCAGCGGATATTACGGTACCTCCGCCGGGGTTCCGATCAATCGCGGAGAAGTGGATAACCGGACCTGGAGTGCAAGCCTTACTTACGGCATTGGGGGCAGCGCCATTACAGCGGCGTACCAGAAAGTTAATGGTGACAGTAATTTCCCGTTTATTAACCAAGGTGATGTCTATCGAGGTTCATCCGGCGCCGGAACCTATTTGATCACCGAACGCCAGCTTACGAACTTCAGCCGATCCGGCGAGAGTACCGTTTACGGTCAGTACAACTATGACTTTGCCGCGTTAGGCGTACCCGGGCTGAGCGCGGGCGTCACCTACCTCAATGGTAATAATATTCGCTCGGCAAATGGATCACTCTCCGAGTGGGAGAGAGACATTGCCCTGAGTTATGTCATTCAATCAGGACCGATAAAGGGGCTTAGTATAAACCTGCGCAATGCGATGTTGCGAAGTGACGTAGCCGGTAATGTTGATCAGAACCGCCTGATATTCAACTACGCCATCGCCCTCTTTTAACCACGGGCTTGTAGAACCAACGGCCCCTCAGCGTTTCCTTATCCATTTCACAGGCGCGCCTGGTGCGTATGCACCCTGCCCGCGTTGCACTTTGGAGTTATTCTAATGAGAACTATACGTATCGGCAGTGGTGCCGGTTATTCCGGCGACCGTATCGAACCGGCCATAGAACTGGCAGAAGATGGCGAACTGGATTACCTGGTGTTCGAGTGCCTGGCAGAACGCACTATTGCTTTGGCACAACAGGCGCGGCTTGTAGATCCAGAGGCAGGATTCGATCCGCTACTGAGCGAACGTATGCGCCGGGTTCTGCCGTTTGTTGGTCGAGGTATCGATGGGGGCCGCCGTCGCTTGCGGGTGATCACTAATATGGGGGCGGCGAACCCGTTGGCCGCGGCGCAGGAGGTACGCCGGATCGCCGCACAACTGGGATTGTCTGGGCTCAAAGTGGCTGCGTTAACCGGCGACGATGTGCTGCAAATACTGCTGCGCGACCCCTCGCACAAGTTGGATAACGGAAAAACGCTAGCGTCGTTGGGCGAGCAACTGATTTCGGCCAATGCATACCTCGGCGCTGAAGGGATCGTTGAAGCCTTGCAGGCCGATGCTGACATCATCATCACCGGGCGGGTGGCGGACCCTTCACTTTTTTTGGCGCCGCAGATGTTTGAGTTCGGCTGGGCAGCGGATGACTGGGTGCGGCTGGGGCGCGGTACGTTAGTAGGGCATTTGCTTGAGTGTGCGGGACAAATCAGCGGCGGCTATTTCGCGGATCCCGGCGTCAAGGATGTACCAGATCTGGAGCGCCTGGGGTTCCCATTGGCAGAAGTTGACGCCACGGGCAATGCAGTGATCAGCAAGGTGGCGGGCTCGGGAGGACGTATCGATACTGCTACGTGCACTGAACAAATGATCTATGAAATCCATGATCCGGCCGCCTACCTGACACCGGATGTCAGTGCTGACTTTTCAGGGGTGTCATTTGCGACTCAGGGAATCAATGAGGTGTGTGCTCAGGGCGCCACTGGCCGCGTTCGTCCCAAGTCGCTGAAGGTTTCCGTAGGGTTTCTTGATGGCTGGATTGGCGAAGGACAAATGTCATATGGCGGACCGGGCGCACTGGCCCGTGGACAATTGGCTCGCGAAATTGTGCTCAAACGCTTGAATTTGATTGGCGTGGCGTGTGAGGAGATTCGCGCCGAATTGATCGGTGTTGATGCCTTACATGGCAACGATTTAAGCTTTCGTGCTGACAGCGAGCCTTGGGAGGTGCGCCTCCGGGTAGCAGGCCGTTGCGCTGATCGCAGCGACGCGGTTCGTATCGGGAATGAAGTAGAA
Organism: Pseudomonas sp. BF-RE-21; assembly: GCF_019947305.1. Taxonomy (NCBI): domain Bacteria; kingdom Pseudomonadati; phylum Pseudomonadota; class Gammaproteobacteria; order Pseudomonadales; family Pseudomonadaceae; genus Pseudomonas; species Pseudomonas sp. BF-RE-21. The sequence goes on from NZ_JAGYGF010000006.1 coordinate 138,852, forward strand.
AGCCTGTATACCAATGGGCCATATGGCGGTGGAGGAGCAGCCAAGTCGATACGTCAGGTGGTGGCGGTCGCTTCGTTATTTTTGCAACGCGAAAACGTCAGCCAACAGGTGCATGTGGAGAACATTGTATGAATCGCATCAAGCTGCGTGAATTGGCTCATTCTCGAACGGGTGACAAGGGTGATACCTCCAACATCTCAGTGGTTGCCTTTCGTGCCGAGGACTATCAGCTCCTGTGCCAGCGGCTGACGATTGCAAGGGTCACCGAGCATTTTTCCGAACTGCTGGGTCAGCAAAATCTCCCCATACGTAGATACGAATTGCCCAACGTTTATGCACTTAACTTCGTCCTGCCCGGCGTTCTCCGTGGTGGCGTGACCCGCTCCCTAGCCCTGGATGCTCATGGTAAAACGCTAGGGGCGGCCTTACTCGATTTGACACTGTAACTGGCGTACCCGCAACTTGAATCCCTCGGGCTTCTTAGATACCTCGTTACCTTAGATGAGGCCAATTAGGAGGCGATGAGCAATCCGCGCGCCCCGAAGGATTCAAAATTCAATCGGTGAAACCAGTGACCGAAAAGCAGCGGTATGTGGCTGATGTTGCGGTACGTCTTGGCGTGTCGACGCACAAACGGTGGCAATGCCATGATCCGGCCCACACTACGGATGAGCAAATCCAGCACAGGCAATGGCTTGCAAGCAATCAGACTGGGCCGAGGACATCTCGGCAGCTGGGTCAATTCAGCGACAGCTCCAACACCTGGCAGCTATGGGTCCGCTCCCTGCCGGTAGTCAATACGGCTTGCGCTGGTCAAGTCGAATGCAAACGATAGGTCAGATCGGATGCAATAGGCTGGTCAGCGGCAATGCAAATGGGTGGTCAAGCCCATGCAATTTCCCATATGGCTAGGAAACACTGATGAATACCGATCTAAATACGTTATGGCAGCGCGAACGCAAACGGCGGGAACCGCTGTGGACGCTTGAGGGCTTGCGCCCTGGCGCTAAAGAAGCGAAACCACTGCTGACCTTGCTTGATGAGATTGCTCAACTGGATCTCAAGAGCCCGATTGGTGATGCATGCTCCATGTCCGTCGATGCCCTGGGCGAACTAGTCCCGGAAACACAATTTGTCGGGTGCGATGGCTATCCTTTCGTCATCATACTTAGCCAACACATCCCCCAACCTTGGCGTGAGCGATTCGAAGCGGCGAGCCCACTTTCTACGAGGCTGCCAGAGGGGAGTTATGCGAGTGTCCGGCGTCGTTTTCTTCGGGGTTGGGTTCGAGAGATGCAGCACCTTGCTGCGCACAGAGAGGCACGCATGAATGATTGAATTTGATTTGAACACCAACGACTGTGAGACTTTGTTGCGGCACTGCGAAGGCTTTGTCCCTGAGGGTGATGACCCAAGGGAGAAGCGGCGATTGCTGACGGCCTTGGACGTTCTTCGAGAAGCACTGATCAAGCATCTGAGTAACGACAAATCTCTGGAATAGGGACGGCGGGAAGGTGAGGCGGCACGTCAGCTATGTGAGCCAGTTACAGCCCTAAATCTCTGCCCAATTGATCCTCCTTCATGTGCTCAGTGGCCAGGTCATTGACCACGAGATGCCATTGCATTTGATGAGACAGATGATTTGTCAGACGGGATCCGATCTCGATGTAATCCTCTGAGATGCTGGCATATAAACCTCGACTGCTCACTACGTTTTGCAATACCTGAACGCACGGTAACCCGAGTTCGGATACGGTAACTCGAGTCGGCCAATCGTATATAGGTACACGCTTGTAGCTGGTGAGCGCATCTTCAACCAACCGCACAAACTCAGTGACACCACATGCCTCATGCACTGAACACCAAATGGCTAAATCACGCTCCCTATACATCACTTTCCCTTATTACGAGGTTTTGCGTAGCATGAACTTGTGAACCCCGAATTTGACGAAGATCAGAGATCTTGCCCACATCATTCATCATCGACCACAAGCGGTACATTCAGATCAACGTCTAGATCGCCTACGAGAGAGGTAATGCGGGCGATCAACTCACAGTTCAAAGGCTGCAATTGTTCGGGTCGGTGAAGAATGTCATCCGCCAAGAAATCGAGGATCTGGATTACCGCACAATCTTCTTTCAAGGGTTCAACCTCCTCCAAATGCCGTGTTCGTTGCCCCATAAAATAGAAACCATTCAGGTGAGGACACCGTGTTCGAGCTGTCCGATCAGATCGATCACGGCGCTCGCGCCCTCCTCGGTAATGAGCATTTCTAAAGGTGCATTTGAGTTAAAACAACGCAGCGGCGAGCGTAGGAAAACCCCGGCTGCCTGGACATCGCCTTCGAACAGTTCGCAGGACGCCTGTAGAGCAACGATCAATCCATACAGGCGTCGGCTCTCGCTCAGAGGAAAAAATCCTACAGTCGTTGCGTTCGATAAGAGTGCGGAAGACATCCCCATGCGCTTACCAAGCAGATCTTCATCGATACACAACATCTCGGCTAGAAATCGAAATGAGGGAAAAGGCATACGGTGCCTAACGACATCGTGAAATTCAATGCCTGGCGAAGGCAAATTCACAGTGCCCCAAATGTCTGTTTTCATGGATTCAACGACGAGCTTTCCGTGAGCTCATGCGCAGCCGCTTGAGGGTGACCAGTTGACGTGATCAAGGCACCGTACGCTGAGCCAGTGCTCCCCTCCCAAAGTCCCGACTTGGCCACAGACCTCGCAAGTCGATAATGACCTTTCTTCTGCCCTCGCGACTGCTTCACGGCAAGCCATATCACCTCCGGAATAGTAGAAGCGTAACCCCCCGAATTTTTCCTTGACCTGACGCACCTGAATCGGCGGCAGCTCAGGGTGAGAATCCATGTAAGTTTTCAGCGTGCGACAAAGCTCATCGATTAAATCCAGCCAACCTGGCAGGCATCCGATTTCGCGAAGAGGCGCACTGCAGAAAAACGTTGGGTAACGATCACGCAGGACAGGCAGCAGATCTTCAATCATTGGATTTTGTGCTCGCTTACTAATACGCAGATAGTGCCTGGACAGCGGGAAAGCTCGCATGCTTGCGCGCTCCTCGGCCGGCCAAGATGAAGATCGTGTCGTTACTTTCAAAAAAGCAGCCGTCAAAATCACGTTGATATCCGCTTACGATCCTATCGCCAGGCTGGTACTTGTTCTGGCTGTCGAACACCGCTGCGAGGGCATACAAAAGTGTTGCCTCAAGCCCCTGCGCTTTGATTTCTCGCTCCTGAAATTCTGGGAGCATCACATCCAAAATCATCCAGTGTCTGACGATGCAAAAAGGCTTTTCTCTGAAGGCATCGGCGGCCAGTTGGATCAACTCATCGTCGCCAAGTTTTGAGCCTCCTAGAGGGCGTGCTGAGCCGAACAGTAAATCGCTCAGCAGGTCTGCATCCATAACTCTTGTATTCATAATCTCGCTTCAACTCTTGCCCCGCATACCAGGTCAAGAATCTTTTCCCGATCCCCTTTACCACCTGGATAACCCGAAGCTTTTTTGCGACGCGTATCCGCAATTGCAGATCGCTCAGTGATAAATCCGATTCATATAAAGGTTGTTGCCGCCCGGCGCCCAACTGACTACCAAATACTGACTTCCTGCAACGGTGTGAAATATTGAATAGCCATTGACGAAGTTGACGCCTGTAATCCTGGACGTGCGGATGCTGGCACCTTCACGAAAACGCCCCGTTGTATCGCCATAGACTGTCCCCATCAGGATTGGAGGGCTGTCTACGGCTGCGAATAAATACGCTGTGATGGGCATACCGAAATCCATCTCCATTGCCATGGCGACTGCTGACGGAATCGATGGGCCACGCTCTACCTCGCTCATAACGCTGCGACTGAGAAGTGCATCTGAGTCACCCATGGTCGTGTTTGGTCTTTTCTACGCATCATTCAAAGTCCGCATATCATGAAAAACCGGACACCGACCGGCGCGCTTACAGCATTGGAATGTAGACATGGTCGATATGCGCCAGAACCGTTTCACAGGTTTCATGGCGTGCTTGGTGGACGCATGACGTCTCATTGCACTCATGAAAGGCTAACCACCAGACTAGGATCAAAACCAGTGTCTTCGCGTGGGTAGCCGCGAGGGTTAGAGACCACACGACACCGGCCTAACTTGACGTCGATGGCGCGATGCGTATGACCGAAAATCCAGAGATCCGCTTTTTCCAGAAGCGCATGCCAGCTGTTGGTGTAAGCAGCGATCAGATGCCCCTCATACTTATCCCCGACCACTTCGCGCACAGGTGCGTGATGCGTCACGACAACGGTTTTGCCGTCGAAAGGTTTATCCAGTTCATGGGCAAGCCAGTCGTGCGTTGCGTGATTTCGGTTGACCAGGTCACAAGGGCGCAGCTTGCGGAAGCTGTCATCAATACGGATTACACTGAAATCATTCATCCGTCCCAATGCGTTTTGGGCAGCTGCTACGACATTTCCAGTGGCGGAGAAATCAGTCCAGGCGGTGGCGCAGAGGAACCTTGTTTGATTCCAAATAAAGGTTTCGTTTTCCAGGACGTGGACGTGCGGTAAGGCGGCTTCCTTCATCTTGCGCAGCGTGTGATCAATGTGGCCACCATAGTATTCGTGATTACCGCAGATGTAGATGACAGGGCACTGAAAGGCTTCATTTGCCCATGTCACGCCCCTCCCTTTGACATCAATGTCTCCGCCCAAAATCACTAGGTCAAAGGCATTGGCCGTGGGCTGATAGGGCGAAAATTCGTTGTGCAGATCTGACAGCACGTGAAGCTTCATCAATGGCCTGGTCTCGATTTACAGCTAAATTGATAAGGCTAGTAAAGGCTCGTGGGCAGGCGTTCCAGCGAGGCAGACGCCGATGCTTTGGCACGGTTCTACAGCCATGTAGATCTACCCGGAAATCCGGCAAGGGGACTATATACCGTCGTTCCGGACTGCGCAACATGGCTACATCCTCGTTTTTCGAGGGACGCTGATGTCATTGAGCAATGGGTTCGCAGCCGTACTAAAGGCTGTCCGAGCGGTCAGAGGTTTATCTCAGCAAGACCTGGGAGATGTCAGTGATCGCAAACACTTTTGGCAAATTGAAAATGCGAAGTCCTCTCCCACCCTGAACAAGTTGGAAAAGCTGTCTAAGGCGCTTCAATTTGACCCAGTCACTCTGCTGACTCTGTCTCTCGCAGTCCGCGACGAAGTCTCCCCCTCCGAGGTTCTTCAGCGGGTTCAGAAGGAGCTTGCTGATTTTGAGAGGATGGGAGGGCTGAAGGAATTGGTCGACAGCATGCAATCTGGCGTACCCAAATCACGCGCAAGTGAGCAACTACGCAAGCTGGCCGCCGTCCAACTGTGCAAGCGAGAAGGCCTCACACAAAAAGCGACGACGGAGAAGTTGGGGCTTCCAAAGTCCACGGTTCACGACCTTTGGAAAATGACCGATCCGGACGAAGAATCCTGAATCTGATCTAGCATTGTCTGCGCTCGACGCCTCTTACCCTTTCTCACCTATCCTCTACCTGCGCCCTAGCTGTAATCACGCCATCAGAAAATGGAATGATTAGTAGGCTCTTGGTACTCGGCCTATGAGTTGCAGAGAATCGCACCCACGACACGAGAGCCGTCCAATGCCATCAATACTTAGCCGTTACAACGAGCTGTTCACGCATCTCGAGCACTTATTGAATACCAACCCAGCTCTGGCCGTGACACAAGCTCGTGAGATCGACCTTGATACACCTGAGCGACCCCATTGGTTGAATCTACGGGCGAGCATTCTGGTAGATGGAGGTGCGATGACCCAACAGCAGGATGCAATTGAAGAAGGCCTCACTTTGTTTCAAGAGCTTCACAGTTTGCATCCAACCACCCGCGTAACCTACAACTTGGCAAACGCGCTCGTCGCGGCGGCTGGGCATCCGCAGGGGAACTCCAGTTGGCTGGATCATCAGGAGCGTAATCGAGAGTACCGTGCGCAGGCGCGCCGGTGTTTCTGGAAGGTTGGCCAAGACGTTGATGCTGAGCCATCACTGAGAACACAGGCCTGGACGAATCTCGCGAACCAGTTCAGCAATAGTTTACGGCTGGGCGAAGCCCATGATGCAAGGCTTACTGCACTTGAAATCGACCCCGAAAACGGGGTTGCCGCATATCGCGCGGCCCGTGATTTGCTGTGGCTTTTTGACCAAGGAGGATGCTCAGATCTGACGCGCATTGAAGCCAGCATGCTAGCTAAAATCGCGCATAGAAACGAGGATCGAATTGTCGAATATGCAGGTGCGCAGGCAGCAAAGGAAATCGCAGCGTTCGCTAAAAAGCTCGGAGATCCACCACCGCGATCACCCCACACTGATCCGTTCATCACATGGGTGGAAACTGAACGACTAACGCTCGCTCCAGCTGTCGAACTCGTCGACCCAACATTGGGCAAGCTGGATTGGCTCATGCTCCCCGCGGTATTGGAACGCGAGCCCGGCGAAGTGGCAACGCCTCCACCTCTGTTCGCCATGTTCAACATGCTCAAGAGCGACTTTATTCTTGCCCGTGATCTGGCATGGCGAGCTGTCGACGAAAGCGTTTGGCCGAAGACAGGTCGATTCTCAGACACGCTCGACTTTGCCACCTACGGCCCGGATACCTCTGCACTCATAGTTGCTCACCGGACAGCGCTTGACCTCCTCGACAAGGTCGCGGTAACGGCGAATCACTACTTTGAACTAGGCCAGTCTCCCACCAGCGTTTCCTTCGGTACGTTATGGCGGGGAGCCAAAGATAAATTGACGGGCGTACGCCCGCTCTCCACTAAAGTCGAGACGGTCATTCGCAAAGGCGCCAAAGCCCTCTACGGCCTTGTGGAGCTCGCCGAAGACTATGCCGGCGAAGAGGGCATCCTTCGACCACAAAAGGAGCTGCGTAACTCCGGCACGCACCGCTTCGTGGTACTTCATGATCTTGGTGATCCAGCTTCCAGCAGACAAGCACCTGAAGTCGAGCACCATCATCGCGAGCAGTTTACCCAGGACGTGTTGCGCGCCCTGCGTGTGACCAGATCAGCCATTCAGATGCTCGCCCTCGCAATTACTCAACACGAAAATGGATTGGCACAGCGAGAAGGTGGCTTGGTCGGAGAGCTGATTATTCCTGACCACGACTGGATTCGGGGGCATGAAGAGGACGAATAGATCCGGCCGTAAATTCCATATCACACGAACCCCTGAGGAAGAAGCCGATCAACTAGGGTTCGCCGCTTCATGTGCACCCGATTATAAATTCGGTATAACCAAACTTACCAAACTGTCAACCCAAAAGTGTTTGTGGGCAAAGTAGCTGGATGTTAGAATTAACCATAACAACAAAAGGAGCAACTTATGTCGTATGTCATTCACATTGAACATCGTGAAATTCAAGAATTCGCTTGGGTTGAAATAACGGGCTTTAGTGAGGAATTCCGCTCTGCGAGAAAGTGCCGATTCCAAACTATTGGCTGGATTCTAGACATTGTAGATACCGTTCACAACAAAGTTGGGGCAGTGAATGTATTGGATGACGATTATGCAATAAATGCGCTTATCAAATACGCAAAAATGGATTCTGAATCTGCGGCTCGACTTCTAGCGGCTCCAAACTGGAGAAAACGTTTTGAAACTGCCTGGGAGGTTCTAGATGATCTAGAGCGCGAAGAGGCCGTGACCCTTGATTATGATTATTGGCATAATTTCTGGCCAGGATTCGACACCTACAACTGCACGCTGCGCCGATTCCTCACCAATTACCAACCTCAAATCCTGGACACCAGCACCCTCGATATGAGCTCATCTTGCGACGTGGCGCCTTGATTGCTATGAAGACAGAGCCGGTTTTTTGTCCCGGCTACTCCGACTTTGATGCGACCGGTCAACGCCCCTCTATTACCTGTATGTCGAAAGACTGCTCAGGAAAATAGCGCTCGAAACGAACTTTTGCATTCCCTAGCAATTCAATTCGGTTGTTGTAATCCCGGCTATAACGCCCTGACTCAACATTGATCAGCAGCACATCGCCCGTCGGAGAACGTCTGATCTCGCCCGCTATTCGAGCGGGTTTGAAGCCAGTGATGCTGGGATGTCCACGACCGTCATACTCAGCGGCAATTAATAGATCACCTTCAAGTGAAACTGCCCAGATCAAATTCCCGACACTGCCATCAGCGAACGACGGGAACATGTCCAGCAGCTTTTTTCCGTTCGGCTCGTACAATGTCTCCAGCGTCCTGTTTAGAACGATATTCCCCCCTTCGAACTCACTCTCCCGGAGATTTTTTGGTGCCCGGGGAGAGCCATAGGTATCGTCAAGGTGCTTAGCCCGACTGGATTTGTCTTTCATCAGGCGACGAAGGAACGACTGGTAAAAGTGACCAGAGTTGACGACCACTTCGTTTGGGTCAGCGCTTTCTCGAATCAGATCCAGCAGCACATTCCCCAAACAAATATCGTAGGCAAGAATGGCGGAGACCGCATTTCCCTGAGGAATTTCGCTAGCGTCAATGAGTACCTTGAACAGCGGCGCTCCTAACCAGTTAAACGACACAACCCACTGGAGTCGAGCGTAACTGGTGGTCAGGAATTCGACTTTTTCTACTTGCCAAGCCTCGCGCTCTTCCGGTGTCACCGTGCGAAATCCATTCCCCTCCAGCGTCGTGGCTGTCGGCTCATGCTCCAAAACTTCGCGTCGGATATCAGAGATCTCACGCAGCTCGATTTTCTGGCTCAGGGAACTCAATTGTTCGCCACCTGCCATGGCCATGTTCTTCAGTTCCTTGACAATGACCTGGCACGTTTCATAAACGTACAGGAAAGGCAGGCGAGCTTTTCTGTCACAAGGCACTACAGAGAAATCAGGTGTAATGAGTTCGTGTGGCTCCTCCCACTCATCCTTGTTTTTCATTCGCTGCAAGCCAAGCGCCCACTTGATTTCGCGGGGAGCCGCGCCTTCGATCAAGGTGTAGTCATCGATACTGATCAGCTTCGCCCGTGCATAAGGACCCAGTCGGTCATCATGCACATACAAAACCTCTTCATCCTGATCAACCTTATAACCCACTACACAAATGGCGTGCCCTCCACGGGCCCTGAAAACAGGCTTTGCCGTTTGACCACCGCCACTGTCAGTCAAATCCTGTGTTTCTGATGCCCCAAGAGGTATTACCGGGGCTGTAGCAGTGTCTACGTCTGCATTAACGGCAGGCAGTGTAGCGATGGTTGTCACGTGGGAGAACACTTCACCCGTAAGAATCATAGGAAGCGAACTGTCGATGTGCGCGATTATTGACTGGAGGAAATACGCCTGATCAGGTGCTTCCATGCTTTTGGCGTGGTACCGCAACCCTTCAACATCCAACGAGCGCAGGATTTGCTTGTTGCTCAGTTGCTGACTCGGAAAACTGTTGGAGGAATCTTCAACATGGTTGATGGCATTGATCGTGATTTCGCTGCAGGAATGGATGCTGCGGGTGTTACGCAGTTTTAGCGCATGCAAGGAAGCCCAGATAGCCGTTGTCGCACAAGCAGCAACAACCTTGTCTTGTTCCTGAAAGGCAATTGACTCCACCTTGAGCGAGATCCCGAACAGATCGACCGTGTACTCACGGGCAAGCCGCCGCTTGCACTTGTTCTCGCTGAGCTCATCCGGCATGACCTTCAAGCAGGTTTTCCCAATGAAAGTACGCGGTAACGGTTTGATCACCATGAAGCCAAGATAGCTTTTGTTCAGGTCATCGATTTCGCTCCCTGCGTCTTTGCCACGCTGCAGGATCGACGTGATCGTCCGATGGTCGACGCTGGACGAAAAAAAGTGAAGGCGAGCGCACTTGTGACCGTCGTTGCCAAATCGCTTCACGTAATAGCGCGAAAAGTCCTCCAGGTAGTCCTTGTCGACATAGTTGAATTCAAGAAGCACTGTCTTGGCGTCCAGACAGGTCAGATAGGTAAACAGGTAGTCGACCTGATCCTTGCTGAAAATGTCAGGGAAGTCGTCCCCAAAGCATTCCCTGACAAGATTGGTGAGCGTCGGCTTCGCGAATTCAGAAACAAGGTACGGAGTCATAGGCATAAAAAAAGCAGCCATTGGCTGCTTTTTCCTTCGAAAATAGTTAGAGGCTGCAGGTCTTAGCTAGCAGTGCCTGGCTTACGGCTTGGGAGGCGATACGCTGCTCAATCTCTTGGTCGTACTGACGCAGGCGCACGCGGCTCTCCTCCATCCGCATAGCGCGGGCATTGGAATCCTCATACTTTCGACGATTAGTCAGTTCAATCAGTGCGGTCAGACTCATGGCTTCTCTCAAGAAACGGCATGGATGATTCAAATTAGCATGTGAGCTTCGCTAAGCACAAATGGGTGTTAGCGCTTGTTTCTCACCGAAGCCTCAGCCGTTAAGCGGGCGTTCGAGCATCCAATTGGTCAATCAGTATACAGATTGTGAGCTTCAAGGAACACTGCCGTGTTCCCAGCGGCATTGTGAAAGCAATCCTTCCACCGTAAAGACCACCGTTGAATGCCAGCGTTCAGAATTCACGTTCTTTCACCTTAGCTTCGATACCCAAAGGTGTCTACGTCACTTCTAGCTATCGGCACATGCGTAGAAAACTGAAACGATAACGACTGTAACGCTCCTGCCTTACGCAGAAGCTTGACCCGGTGGGCACTACCAACAAGTCAGAACGTTGTCCGAGACCCATGCAGCACGAACGCTCTGATCACTACGCCAGCGACTCGAAGAATTGAAATGGCCTGAACCAGGTAGGCAGTCTCTTCCAGGCTACGGGATGCGAAGCTTCCTAGCGCAGGTCCCATTATTCCTCAGTTACCGATCCTGCACACCTCCACCTGGTACCCCATTGCGGTCAATCGCTGGGCAAACTGCCTGAAGTTGACCTTCGAGAAGAACGGCATATGGAGGACATCGTTGGTCTGCATGATGGCGAACACTATCTTGTTTCTGGGCTGTGTGGCCGAGTCGAATACGAACTGGAACTCCCCCTCCTGAGCTAGATATCCATTGACCTGGGCAGTCACGTCGGGATCATTGATGAGCGCTTCTGCGGATACGTACCCTTGGGAGAACAGGTGGCTCAGTACGCTGGACGATGAGTATTTTTTTACGTGGATAAGGTGGTTTTCTGGCGTCAGAAGGTCACAGAATTCGAATGGGCCCGCAGCACCGCTCAACCGAACCAGCTTCTGATCAAGTAGAAAGAAATTTACGTTGTCGGCGACCCGTCTTAAGTACGGGCCTTCCTGGTCGGTACCGTACCGAGGGAACTCCAGGGTGGATCGGGTGGCCGCGTCAAAGTATCGATTGACCTGATCGGTGTAGTCTCGATCAATCTGGAACCAATCACCTTCGCTAAGCAGGTAGATTTTTTCTTCGAACTCGATCTCCGCCTCAAGACAACTGTACATGGGCCAGGCGGCGTGTAGCTGCTCATCAGCGCCATACAGGTAAATACGCTCCGAGTTAAGCGATTGCAGTGTGACCGCCCCAAGGATCTGCTTGGCCAAGAGGGCTTGTCGAAGATCCAGATCGAAGACAACCGCAGGGCCGTTACGCGATCGTGCGCGGTGCCTCAGATAACCAAAGCCGGAGATGTCATCAGATAGTAGCTGGGGAGCTGCCGCGCGGACTCGATCAAACTCTTGAGCGTTAACCGCTACGACCAGCAACTCATCAAGCTGAGCCACAAGCGCGGCATCTCGTACCGGCACAATGAAGTCCATCCATGGGTATTTTTCTTTGCAGCGCTCGTCCTCATAGGCCAACAGCAACCGAGCAGCGATCTCTGGAAGTTGTTCGAGCCTGACATCCGAATGCAGAGCCAGGGAGTCCGAGCCACTCACATACTCGCCTTCATCTTGGTCGCTCTCGACGACGCCAGTCAGCGACTTGAGAATCTCCGAGTCGAATTTAAAATCGAACTCCGAGATCGACAAGTGCCGTGAAGATTGCGCTTTCGAGCGCAACGGGGTTCGATCAATGCTCGCCTTCTCCACTGATTTGATCAATAGCGGATCAGTCAAGCTTAACGCTGTTCTCAGTCCAAAATAGCGCTCGATTCCGAGTCCATCAATCAGATGCCTTGCGTGACCGAACGTGAAGCAAAACACCCTATCCTGCACCGCCATGACCAGGAGCGCCTTGAGCGACCTGCCTGTCAGATCCAGCTGAGCGACTTCTTCAATATTACTGAACAGCTGTGTCCATTTTGGGTGAGACGGATTTGTCTGGTGGTAGAAGAGGCAATCGACATCCTGCAGTAGAAATGAAATCGGCTGTATCCTGACTTCATCAGAAAGCGCGTCGTGAATAGTCCTTCCTGCCTTAAGCAAGAACACATTAATAGTGATCTTCACACGCCCTCCATGACTAAGCAGCTTGATGCCAAATTGACACCCACAATTGCGCACGTCAAGACGGCTTTAAACACCTGCAGTCTTCAGGATTGCGCTCTTTTTATACGCCCCCTGCCCTGCAGCATATCGACTCCAACTTGCTCGCAAAACTAATCTATGTGAGCGCAGATACCGCAATTGGCTTGGCTCATGGGACTAGAGCATCCGGGGCGATTCAGTGCATATCTTTTTGCCAATTGCCGATCGCTTTCAGGTCTTAGTAACCCGTTGAATCAAGCGTTCTCTTAACGAGAGACAACGGAGCGACAGGTACCTGGAGCATGAAGCGATTGATAACAAGCGCATCCGAAAGGCCAGAATCCTTCAAGATACCGCGCCACGTTGCGTGATCCAGAAGCTCGATGGCTTTCTGAACAAGGCTTGGTGATTCCATTTCAATCTGCTCATCCAATTCCTCTCGCCGAGTAAACCCGTTGCGATTGAGATAGGTAAAGCCCGATCGCGCCTGATCCTGGGTGATCAGATTCAGCGTCTGTGCACGGTAAATGAGCGCTTTGAAACTCACCTTCCAACGTAGCTTGAGTTCCCTGAGTGCAGACCAATTGAGGTACTGCCCTCGCATTGGAGGAAACTCTCCTGCAAAGCTCGCACGAGGCATCAACAAGGCGCTCGCAAACTGGTTGGCTTGATCTTCAGTCGTGCGACATCCCGTTTCGATACCTTGGTGCATGACCAAGTGGCCCAACTCATGAGCAATGTCGAAGCGTTGACGACAGGGGTTTTCCTTCGCAATGTTGCGAACGATGAGAGGTCGCTTGTTGTACAACGAGAATGCATCGACTCGGTCATCCGCATCCGCGAGGTTCACAACCAAAACGCCAACGCTTTCCACCAAGCGGGTCATATTAGCGATGGGGCCAATACCAATCGACTGCTCACGCCGAAACCGCTCTGCGGCGACCTCCATCGAATCGTGATTTAAAAGCGTGTCGTCGAAGGTAGAGAACTTCACGGCAGGAAAGTCGATTTCCTTTTCGAGTCCATCGAGAAACAGCTCAAACAACTCAACCTGAGAAGCAATGCTCTTCTTCACAGTTTGTGTCGATGAGCGAAGGCTTCGAAAGTGACATTGCTCAAGCTCCACAGAGCCACGCCGAGGGCTCGATAGAAATCCCTCGGTAACGCCCAATGCCTTACTGAGCACTTCGATCTGCGCCCTATTAGGCACGGTGTTGATTTCGAGCTTGTGCGCGAACTGCCGGCTAACGCCAAGCAGCTCGCCCAACTCCGCGAGCGAAAGGCCCGCGGCGCACCTGGCCAACCGGAGCTTCTCGGGAGAAAACTCCTCGCCAAATGCTAGCTGTTGTGTTCTTTCATCCATCTATCGGGCCAACATCATCTGTAGTGTCTGCATCTGCGTCTTTCTTTTTACGACGCGGTTGAGCTTCAGATACATCGACCTGCGGATGCTGTTCCATGGCGCGAACAGAAACACCTGAACGCTGCTCATGCTTCCAAAGGCAGACGACGTTCTGATTGGCGTCAAAACCGACAATCGCCGTTTCTATTTTCGGGAATTCAGGATCCTGGTTGCTCGATAGGTACACCCGCCAAGTGCAAACCTCTGGAGACACCTCAAACAAACTCAGTTGGTGTTGCTCCAACGGATTGGCCTTGATGCGGTGAGTTTTCCTGATGTCTTGAGGATTGTCCGTAACGACCTGAAAAAGGACGCCGTTCACGCTGACCGTGAAGTCCAACGTCGCATTTCTCAACTCCAACCAAGGCAACGATTTGTCTTTACCTAAGACCTGAGAAAGCCCCTGCAGTCGACCAAACAACAGCGTGCCGCGCGTGTAAGCGGTGTCGTATCGCGTAGTGGAATCTTCAAGCGCACCGTAGGCGACAGAGGATACTTCCTGACAAAACCTGTCCAAGTACTCTGGCTGCAGTCGGGGTTCGAAATAGCTGGGGTGTTGAGTCTCAAGCATTAGGCGGATCCTCAAAAACTATGCATATCGAAAAATCTGTCAACTGAATTTTTATGCAGTTTCTTGGATTTGTCAACCAGGTTTGCGCGCAGACTTATTGTTCTAATGAGCTTCCCAGGTCACTGAGCAATTTGACTGCTGACAAGGCATCGATACCCGAGGCTGAAGGCTAGGGCTTGCAAGGTGTGCTGACATAACAGTCTTGAGCATCAAGCCAGCCGTCTGGCACCTCCATGTAGAATTCACCACCGTTTGGATTGGCTGCCGCAGGAAGGCTCTCAAGCTTGATTATCTCCATCTGTGATGCCAGTCCATCCGCAAACCACCTAAGCGATTCAAACTGAGTGGCTGTTCGCAGGAAATGGAATTCACTGGCCCTGAAAATTCCCTGATCACTAAAAGGATGAAGTACTTTCCTTTGAGTCACGCCCCCAACACCTACCGCATCGCCCACCTCCTCACGTCTCATCCCATTGTCCGCTTCTGGCTCAGACAACACGTCATTCTTGACCTCAAACCCCCAAGAGACTTGGAGCGCATGCACGCCATCCATCAGAACTACCGGATTTAAATTTTTCTGGACAAGCAGGTCTTTCAAAATCGCCAGATCGATGAGCACGACGCCAGTGATTACTTCCTGCATAAATAAAACAGCGTTGGCCGGCGACAGGGAGACCGTGAATGAATAGTGAGGCAGCCATGTCGGATCTGGAGTAAGCGCAACGCACAGCGTTGAGCCGTTCGAGTGAGTTTCAACAGCCTCGAACATTGCCTTACTCCATCGACCTTCCGTTCTCGCACAGATATAAGTCAATCCCGATTCGGGAGATACAATTTCCATGCCATTCGTGAGTGCTGTGGCCATACACTCATTGAACTCGCGCTTATAACTCACCACTGGCGGCCCAAGAGCAACGCGCTTGGCAGGCAGCCCTCGGAATGAAGTGGCACCATCATTCGTGTAGAAATCGTGAAGCACTTGCAGTTGCTCAATTTGGCGTCGCACCCGATCGTTAATGTTCGAAGAGGACTTGACCTCGATCGGCACAGGATCAGCTTGAGCCAGAAAGCAAACATCTCCGTGCCGAATGATGTTCGTCAGATCCGAAAGTATCGCCGGTACTTTCATTTGGAGAGCTTTACGCAGCAAGCGGTATTCCCGTATCAACCCCTCCTTCCCCAACACAAACCCCGGATCACTTTTGATCTGATAATCCGCATCAAAGTAGAGATGCTTAAGGCTGTACGTACTCTGATAAATGCACGCGATGCCATCACCAAAGCACCGCCACAAAAACAAAAGATGGTGGATGTCCTTGACCCGCAAATCGATCCCCTGGAGAACCTTTTTCAGCTTTGAGGCTGTGGCTTTTTCAGGCCTTTTACTGGAAAGGAAGGAACGAATCCGTTGCCTGGCATTTTTGAGTCGCTTTATCCGGCGCTCACAATTAACGATTTGACGAAGGAGCATACGGTGCAACTCCCTCAGCGCCTTGAAATTATCAGGCGTCTCTTTGATCGCATGGAGCAACAACGCAGCCATCCCGAGGCGCAGGGTTTCCCTTGGATATCTCATTGTGAAATCTCCATTCCATTCGTTCTAGTGCGGGTCAGGCGGGCACCCACTGATGCAGCAGCAGTTGGTCATTCTTACTCGACGATGCAGGCGTACCTGCCGAATCTGATTCGACTTGATTGTTACTGCCCAGGCGGCTCCATTTTCGAGTTAGCACGCCTTTACCACAACGGTATGCATCAAGGCCTGACAATTGAGGCATGGACTCTCACTGGGCGGCGCCTCCCCAGCACCACCCTGCTAAGTCCGGATTCACTGGGTAGATTTGGCAGCCTTATCCTGCTCCCAATGAGTTATGCCCTCAACTTCGTGGGTGTTGTCTGCGGACAGCATCAAGGCGTGAGGGTAGAGATCCATCAGGTACGGCACGCGAGCGAAGCTCTGTACCGTCTCCGCCCATTCGTAGCGATTCTCAAAGGGGTAATAGTTCACACCGTGAATCAGAACCCCCACCACCGTTGTCCCGGAGGCATCGAACAATGAAAGGCTGTCGATGTTCTTATCCAGTCGTATTTCCTCAATGTCGATCCCCTCAACCGTCTCGTACCAGACATGCACGACTCCAGGTTTATCAGGAGGTATTTGGGCAATCCCATTTTTGGCGAGCCCCTTGAAGTGACGTGAGCGCCGTTCAAGCGAGATCGCGTGGTCACATCGCCATTGAGCTGCCACGCAGTTGGCAACGTCCTCCACGAAAATATTGAGAAAGACGTCCGGTGTGCCCGGCCGAACGATACTTCCAGCTATCGTCGCGATGCTACGTTTCTCATTACTATCCATGTCACCGAATACCAACATCT
Source organism: Pseudomonas sp. BF-RE-21 (assembly GCF_019947305.1). Lineage (NCBI taxonomy): Bacteria > Pseudomonadati > Pseudomonadota > Gammaproteobacteria > Pseudomonadales > Pseudomonadaceae > Pseudomonas > Pseudomonas sp. BF-RE-21. The sequence goes on from NZ_JAGYGF010000006.1 coordinate 155,624, forward strand.
CTTGCTGAGGACTATTGGGCCTGACAGCGTTGGAGCGGTGATGACGTTCAAGGTGTGCCCTATCTATACCGCGAATTTCAGCACTTACCGAACCCTCCAGAACCCTGCCAGCCCCATTCTCAATAGCAAGATCCACCGCCCTAATCACATCATCCGCTGTCACACCAGAAATCTCGTCATGGAAGGTCAGGTCGACGATGCACCACGGTGCGACCTCAAGCATGTGCAGGCTTACCTGACTCCATATGCTGCTCCAGGAATCCTCTTCAATCTGCGAGTATTGAGTCTGCTTGTCCGCTCGTTTGCACTCAACGTACATCTCCATGTCATCGTCCTTGACGAGCAGATCCGGTGACTTTTTCGTTTCCCCGTCCGGCCAGGCGATGCTGTTCTCCGGGATGAAGGAAACCTCATACTCGTTTTTCAGATAGAACGAAGCCGTCAGCAGCTCGAAAATCTGCGTCTCAGGTTTCCTGTTTTTACCCAGCATCTTGTTCAGAACCCCGTTCACATTTGGGACTTTCCGAAGCTCCTGTGAAAAGGCACCGATGGTCTTGGCATAGGGATAGATTCGATCGCTGCTATAGGCACAGTCGCTGTATGGGGAGTCGTAAGCCAACTCAGCCACCAAGATATACCAGTCAATATCGTCCTCTGGCGGAACGAAAAGTTGAGGCTCGATCGGTATCCTCAGATCAATATTCGACTCTTTCGCTCGGATACGCTCCACAAAAGCGGCCCTTCTCTTGGCCCACACTTTAGCCCCAAGCCTATCCACCAGCAGACTGTAGAAAGCTTTGATTTTTGCATACTCAACCTGACGATCATCCACTGTGATTTATCCTTGTATTGATCTAGCTGGCGAAACGGTGATTGATCGACCTAAATCGACGGGGCCAGGGGACTGCTCAGCAAGCGGTGCTGCCAGCAGCATTCGAAATTTCTAAGGATATCCAGGGCTCGCAGCTGCCTCCGCCATCACCCAGATGCTAGCTAAGTCAGGGAGACAAATGATGCATTTGAAGAATGAAGGGAGAGAAGCGAGCCCCCCTCCCAATGACACTTTGCCGCTAGGCCGGCTCAACCTCTGCAATGAAACCACGCGTACGCCAAGTAGCTCTCACGTAATCACTGAACTCCAACCCCTCTTCCAAATCCAGGTTGTCGGCATGGTCACAGATGATCATCTGAGGCATCACCCCTGTCTGTTGGTGCGTATCAGTGCAGAAGTTGGCGATCTGGTTGAACATGTTGGTCACCGCATCGATATCATCTTCTAGCTTGTCCTGCCTGTTGGCCTGAATAGCCAATACCTCAGGGGCGAATTTCTTGCCAGCATCCAATGCGGCGGGGAAGTACACCTGCGTTGGCTGATCAAGGAACAGAATGGGCGGTATCTTGCAGCCTGAGTCGGCTCGGGCCGCGAATTGGTAATGCAATGACATGAACAACGTTAAATGCGAATACAGCCAATTGGCACCACTGCCCATTGAGCGCAGATACACCTTGGTGTCCTTGTCTTTTTGGTGCCAAAGGTCAAAGGTTTCAAGGTCGAACCGAAGATCGACGGGCTTGTAAGCCTCCTCGAAATCGAAGTTCTGCCCAAGCTGACGCATCTTGTCATTAATGTCGTTCTGAAGCTTTTCGAGCTCAGACGCGACCTGGTATTCCGCCATCTCGTCGGCCAAAGCCTTAACACGTGCCTTCCAATACGCTTCGGAGTCGACAAGGTCTGAAGGCGGCTTCTCGATACGCTGCTTGATGGCCTCTTCAAGTCTAAACTTGGCTCGCTGAGCAGACTCATCGACATTCTTCGAAAGCTTCAGGCGAGTGATTTCTTCATCAAGAGGCTTCAGTGAGTTTTGAACCTCTTTGAGCTGCGCCTCAATGGCCTTTATTTCTTTCTCAATGGAACGACGTTCCTCACCAAAGCTTTCACGTGCGTAGGAGGAGAGCTTGAGTTCTTTGTTTAGCCAGTGGATGGCATCCGAGAGTTTATTTGCTTCATCTTCTGGAGTATCTGAGTGCGCGTCGCAGAATGGGCAAATAGCAGCCTCTTCCAAGACACTGGAGCTCGGGATCGGCAGGCTTGTCATAGTCAGCCCAAATCCGCTTGCGGAATCGATAGATGACTTGGCGAGGCGCAGGTCACCCTGAGCGGAACGAAGCTTTATCATCAACTCCGCTTTGGTGTCGAGCAACCCGTTTCGTTTTTTCTCGAACTCATCTGACAGCCCATCAATTCGAACAGACCGCTCCATGACCTTTCTCAGAGCTGGCTTTGGATTTTTCCACATCTCCTCTGGGGTCAGCTCAATCAACGGAGTGCCGGCAAGTGCGAGATACTCAGACAGGCAATCTGAAAACAATGCGATCGCTGAAGCCTTGACCATGTCTTGCTTCGGAATCTGCAACTGAATTCGGCGCAGTTCCTGCTTGGCTACGTTATGCTCCTTCGCCAAATCGAAGTACTCTTCGCCCACGATCCCCATCAAAATTTTGAAATGTTCGATCGCCTGGTCGCGCTTGTGCTTCTGATCAAACCTGTAAAATATCGCATGCTTATTAGCAACAAGATTCTGATGCTGAAGCATAAAGGAAGGAAAACTGCGAATAGATGGCGTTTCACTTTTCTTACCAGTGAGTTCCTTGTGGAGCGGATCCTCATCGATATTCTCCAGCGTCACCCCAAAGTAGCGTCCAAGGCTTTTTATAAAATCAGCAAGCGGGACATAGTAACGAGGATCAAAAAAAGCCCCTACGCTCTCAATAAGCGCGATAAGGCTATCCGCTTGCGCACTAGGTACCTCACGAAGAAAACATTTATTGGTTCCGGCATTCCTTCCTAAAACCAGAACAAATGACGCAAACTGTAATGCCACAAAAAATATCTTTGACCGATCGGTAATAACTCCAACCGGAATAGTATCCTCACTGCTACCCATGCAGTAGTCAAAAATCTCTAAAATCGCACTTTTCCCGGTAGAAGATTTCCCGGTAATGACATTTAACCCAGGATAAAAAGGCACATAGTGAATTTTGTCCCGGGTATCAACTATACCAATATATTTCAGGAAGCATTTCATAGCGACTTAAGCCCCAATGTCCTGTAAATAGAAACAACTTCGATATCAGCAAAAATGGCAGCCAATTTTTTACTCATCTTCAAAAGATCGGCGTGCGCATTACCCGAACAAATCTTGCCAATAGAGGTCAGCGACATATCCTCCCCTACTTCAACCCCTTTCTCTGCCAACAATATCAATAACGCAGCATTAGTGAGAGACTTGAAGTCCTGAACGCGAGCATCCAGCCCAATAAGGCGACGATGATCATTGCACAATGTTCTTAAGGTGCTTCTTTTGTTTGCGCCCTTTAAGAACTTCTGCATTGGTGGGTATAGCAAGAGAGGCAGAATCAAATAACTGAGTAAAATCCCCTTTTCCTTTTCCTCTGCTTCATCATAAAAGGCATGAAGCAGTGGAGCCAAGGCAAATGGGGTGCGGTGGAGAGTAAAGATATGATCAGTAGCGCCCATTGTCACTTCCACAGTTTCCAGTGAAACTCATCATCGATGTCTTCAGGCTGTTCTTCTGCCAACAGATGATAGATACCATTTCGAAATTCAAGAGTGGTATTTTCAAAACTGCACAACTGCTCAGCTTGCAGGGCATGCCTCTGATGGTAAAACTGCATTGACTCTGCTTTCAGATCATCCATATCGGTGATTTTCCGAACTTCAATCATCCGGCCAGCTCGATGACTCAGGTGACTTCCAAGCTGATTAGCCTGATAGCGTGCCAAATCAGGTTTATGAAGCCGGCACTCCGAGAAAAGCTCCGCAATTGTTTGCTCGGCTATGAGTTTGTGTAGTGCTGCCTTCTTGATATGGTCATCCCCACCGACCTCTTGAATTTTCTTTACAAATGTAAGATCCATGAGGTCGGAAACATTGATTGTCCGTTTTAAATAATCAATGTCCACTTCCGGAAACTTATTCGAAAAACGCATATGCCGCGCGTTGAGCTCGCTGAATTTGTCGTCAAACATCGCTCGGGTGATTTTCCAACCGTTCGCCACAAGCTCGGTACTGCTCATGAACCCCAGCAACTCATCAATAAACTGCTGCTGCTTGTCAGTGCGAATGGCCGTCAATTGACTCTTTTTGATTCGATGTAGCCGCTCTGTTAGCGTTTCTGCATTGGTCGTGATCACAACCTTTTTCAGAATCTCAATCAGATCTCCCCTGCGCGCAGAATCCATCACTAGACGCTGGAGTTTCAGGGAAGCAGGAACGCTGGTCTTTTTTGAAGCGACGAATCGCTCCTCTGTGCCTTGGAGAATCGCTTCCATCGCGGATATTTTGTCCGCCACTGTCCGAGTGTTCCAGCCGGCTAGGGTGGCTTGGCTTCCAAACTCTTGGGTGGTCAGCAGGACAAGAGTCTTGTATGCCACATGGTCGAACTTTTCGTTCATCCAGTTCTTTAGGGTGTTCCAGAAATTGGAATGCCCGTCAGTGAGATCACCAGTATAAAACTTGACCTCAACCTGGGCCTTGCCGGGGACGGTCACATCCCCATACACCTCCAGCCAAACGCACTCATCCTTCTCAAGCTCAAAACAATGATCAACTGCGACGAGCAACTGATATTGGAGCGCCTCGAAAAGCTTGGTCGCATCGACGTTCAGCTTGCTATCCATACAATTTCCACAGCCGTCTTCGACCCCCGATGATTTGATCCGTTATCGGTTCATCACAGCTCGAAGAGATTTCCATTGTGAAGTGAATGCTATCGCTAGATCGCACTTTGAACTAGCCAAGCAGACCACTGTATATAATTACAGGTTATATAAATTGGATCACTTCCATGGTAACAGCACTATAAACATGATCGCAAAGCGCTATCACTCTTGAGGGGGCGCTCGCATTGCTTTGATCGTTTTGGTCGTCTGCGCTGGATCGAGAAAGCACAAAACATCCGGGTTGGCCACGTGAGTGCGTGGCGCTCCCCAGCAGGATGCTAAACGTGCGAGCTCAATCATCACGTCAATATCCAATGCCCTTGTTCGCTGCAAAAAATTAGCTTTGGAGACAGAAACTGGATTCAACATGGCGGTAAAAAATTGGAAAACGTAAACCCTGAAACCCAGCAATTACGGGGGTTTTGGCGTGGCACCATCTTAAGGAAGGGGGGATGATCGGAATTGCGAGGGCAATTGGGTTTACAAAATTCTGAAAAATAGTTGAAAAAGGGGCTTGTTTACGTTTTGGATCTAGTGGAAGCTATAAATAAGACAGCAGAACTCAAGTCATCGGCTGGAGACCCAATATTCACGGGTGCTCAAGCTTCAAAGCGGTTTTTCAGATGTTTGGAAAGGTGAAACGAAAAAAGTTTACCTACCAACAAAAGAGAAACTAGCGTTCCAGTAAAGCGATCGCACAACACCACCGCGCCACGGGCCAGCGCCGGGCGGATCACGCCGGCCAGATGCTGGGCGCGCGCGGCAAACACCAGCAACAGCTCGGTGTCGGGGTCCATGGCCTCCTCGACCGGCGCCAACAGCACCTCGCGGATCTTCTCGGCCAAAGGCGTGCCGCCCGGCTCGCGGGTCAGCACCACTTCGATACCGGCGGCGCGCAGGCGCTCGGCGAGGTATTCGCGATTGGTACTCTTGCCGGCGCCTTCGGGGCCTTCCAGGGTAATAAACAAGCCAGTCACAGGCAGTCCTTAGTCAGAATCATTGCGGGCTTTGCGGCGCGGTTGCATCCGATTCGGGCGCGGGTGCAGCAGCGGGCTCTTTAGCAGGTTCTTGAGTCGTTTCTTGAGCTGGCTCTGGCGGCGTCACTGGCGCCAACGCCTCCGGGGCCGGGTCAGGCGAAGCCGCCGGGATCGGAGCCTGCTCATTCGTCGCCTCTGGCGCGGTGACCGGCGCCGGACTGGAGCGGTAATCGGCGCGACGCTTGAGCTGAAATTCACGCACCGCGCTGTTGTGAGCATCCAGATCATCGGAGAACACGTGGCTGCCATCGCCGCGCGCAACAAAATACAGGCTGTTGCCGGCCACCGGGTTGAGTGCCGCATGGATCGCTTCGCGACCGACCATCGCGATCGGCGTCGGCGGCAGGCCGCTAATCACGTAGGTGTTGTAAGGGGTCGCTTCCTTGAGATGGGCGCGGGTCAACTTGCCGTTGTAGCGATCACCGAGGCCGTAAATCACGGTCGGATCGGTCTGCAACAGCATGCCCATTTCCATGCGCCGCACGAACACGCCAGCGATCTGGCCACGCTCTTGCGGTACGCCGGTTTCCTTTTCCACCAGCGAAGCCATGATCAGCGCCTGGTAGGGTTCGGTGTACGGCACGTCAGCCGCGCGCTGCCCCCACTCCTTGGCCAGGACTTCGTCGAGGCGGTCGTAGGCTTTTTTCAGCAGCTCGACGTCCGTCATGCCACGCACGAAACGGTAGGTGTCCGGGAAGAATCGCCCTTCCGGGAAGATCCCGGCGTGACCGAGCTTGTCCATCACTTCGCTATCACTCAAGCCGTTCAGCGTCTGCTCAAGTTTTTCATCCTTGGCCAGCGCAGCACGCACTTGATGGAAATTCCAGCCTTCGACCAGCGTCAGGCTGTACTGCACCATTTCGCCGCGTTTCCACAGGTCGATCAGGTTTTCCACCGTCATGCCGGGCTGCATGCGGTACTCACCTTTGTGCAACGGTTGCCCGGCCAGGTTGAAGCGCCAGTACACACGCAACCAGAAAGCGTCCTTGATGACGCCATCGGCTTCGAGTCGATAGAAAGTGCGGGTGGGTGTCGTGCCTTTGGGCACTTCCAGGAGTTGTTCCTGGGTAATGTTCAGCGGCTGTTCCAGCGCCGAATGAATCTTCCAGGCCGAAGCGCCCAGACACAGCCCTGCCAGAACCAGTCCGGTTTCCAGCAGCAGCAAGAATTTACGTCTCACGTATCAAGCATCCAGTAGCGCGCGGGCAATGGTTTGGAGTTTACGGGTGAGCGGCCCAACCGGCCAGCTCAGAGCTGCATAGGCGCGCACCGGCCAAACGCCATACACGCTGTTGCAGATAAAGACCTCATCAGCCCATTGCAGCTGTTCGAGGGTAATGTCGGTGATTTGCGTGGGAATCCCCAGCGACTCGGCTTGAAACAATAATTCGGCGCGCATTACGCCGGCCACACCGCAGCGCTTGAGATCGGCAGTGATCAACACACCATCGCGGACCAGGAACAGATTGCTGAACACACCTTCGATCACCCGCCCGGCCTGATCGAGCATCAAGCCTTCGGCATGCTCGGTGTCTTGCCATTCGGAACGGGCGATGACTTGCTCAAGACGGTTCAGGTGTTTGAGCCCGGCGAGCAAGGGTTGTCTGGACAGTCGTGTGGCGCAAGGAAACAGGCGAACGCCCTGCTCCGCATGTATGACAGGGTAAGCGGCAGGTGGGTTGCCCTGAAGAATGCGTCGGGCCTGGGCCGCAGGGTCGGGCGCGTAACCGCGCAGGCTGTCGCCGCGGGTGAGGATGAGTTTGAGCACGCCCTCGCCCAGTGCTGCGGCGTAGGCCAGCAGCTCGCTGCGGATCAGCGCGTGATCGGCCGTGATCGCCAGGCGTGAACAGCCTTGCGCCAGGCGCGACAGATGCCGGTCCAGCAACAGCGGCTGCCCGCTCCGCACGGCAATGGTCTCGAACAGACCATCACCGTAAGCCAGGCCGCGATCCTTCAGCGACAGAGCGTCAGCCGGCTGACCGTCGACCCAGCTGTCCATCAGTCAGCGAACCGGCGGAACACCAGCGAGCCGTTGGTACCGCCAAACCCGAAGGAGTTGGACAGGACCACATCGATGTCCATGTTGCGCGCGGTGTGCGGCACGAAGTCCAGGTCGCAGCCTTCGTCCGGCTCGTCGAGGTTGATGGTCGGCGGTGCCACCTGGCTATTGATCGCCAGCACACTGAAGATCGCCTCGACTGCGCCCGCCGCACCCAACAGGTGACCGGTCATGGACTTGGTCGAACTGACCGCCAGCTTGTAGGCGTGATCGCCGAACACCGACTTGATCGCACAGGCTTCGGCAAGGTCGCCGGCCGAAGTCGACGTACCGTGGGCGTTGATGTACTGGACTTGATCGCTATTGATCTTCGCATCGCGCAGGGCGTTGGAAATGCAACGAGCAGCACCCGCACCGTCAGCCGGCGGCGACGTCATGTGGTAGGCATCGCCACTGGTGCCAAAGCCGATCAGCTCGGCGTAGATGGTCGCGCCGCGAGCCTTGGCGTGTTCCAGCTCTTCAAGCACCAGCGCACCGGCACCGTCGGACAGGACGAAGCCGTCACGGCCCTTGTCCCATGGACGGCTGGCGCGGGTCGGCTCGTCGTTGCGGGTCGACAGCGCGCGGGAGGCACCGAAGCCGCCCATGCCCAGACCGCAAGCCGCCATCTCGGCGCCGCCGGCAATCATCACGTCGGCTTCGTCGTACATGATGTTGCGGGCTGCCATGCCGATGCAGTGCGTACCAGTGGTGCACGCGGTGGCAATGGCGTAGTTAGGTCCCTGTGCACCCAGGTGGATCGACAGGAAACCGGAAATCATATTGATGATCGAGCCAGGCACGAAAAACGGAGAGATCCGTCGTGGGCCGGAATCATGCAGCGTGCGGCTGGTTTCTTCGATATTGGTCAGACCGCCAATACCCGAACCCATGGCCACGCCGATGCGCTCACGGTTGGCGTCGGTGACTTCAAGACCGGCGTTACGCACCGCCTGAAAACCTGCGGCCAGACCGTACTGAATGAACAGGTCGAGCTTGCGAGCTTCCTTGACCGACAGATATTCCTCGACATTGAAGCCCTTTACCGAGCCGCCAAAACGGGTGGAATAGGCAGAAAGGTCGGTGTGTTCGATCAGACCAATGCCACTACGGCCAGCCAGAATGCCCTGCCAACTGCTCGGCACATCCGTGCCCAGTGGCGACAACATACCCATACCGGTGACTACGACGCGTCTACGCGACACAGCACTCTCCTTTTTCAAATGACGACTTTGCATCAGGCCTAAAGAAAAAACCGCACGCCATGATGGCAGTGCGGTTTTTCCATGACAGCAAGCAACGATTACAAACTATTACGCCTGGTGGCTAGTAACGTAGTCGATTGCAGCTTGTACAGTAGTGATCTTCTCAGCTTCTTCGTCAGGGATTTCGGTCTCGAATTCCTCTTCCAGAGCCATCACCAGCTCAACGGTGTCAAGGGAGTCGGCACCCAGGTCTTCAACGAAGGAAGCAGTGTTGACCACTTCTTCTTCTTTAACGCCCAGTTGCTCAGCAACGATTTTCTTGACGCGCTCTTCGATGGTGCTCATACCTTGTTTTCACTCCTAATGGACAAATTCAGGCAGCTGGCCAGTGGGTAAGTGTATAGAAAGACTTTTCAGTTTTTCAACTGAAAGCTTCACTCCTCAAACCCCGTGACCCTCTGCCTATAAATAGATTGCAGCTTTATAACGGATTTTAGACAGCTCGTATGACATTTTTTTGAAGCAACCCGTCACATTTAACTCATGTACATCCCGCCGTTCACCGGGATTGTAGCCCCAGTAACGTAAGCCGCACCGTCGGATGCAAGAAAAGCGACCACAGACGCGATCTCTTGAGCTTGCCCCAGACGACCCAGCGGAATTTGCGCCTGCAAGACTTCACGCTGTGCCTCGGGCAGTTCGCGGGTCATATCGGTGTCGATGAACCCAGGGGCCACCGAGTTTACCGTAATCGAACGCGAACCGACTTCACGCGCCAGAGCACGGCTGAAACCTTCCAGACCTGCCTTGGCGGCAGCGTAGTTTACTTGGCCTGCGTTGCCCATGGCACCCACAACCGAGCCAATACTGATAATTCGTCCCCAACGGGCTTTGGTCATACCGCGCAGAACGCCCTTGGACAGGCGGAACAGACTGTTCAGATTGGTATCGACGACGTCATGCCACTCGTCGTCTTTCATGCGCATCACCAGGTTATCGCGGGTGATGCCGGCATTGTTGACCAGGATCGCCGGCGCACCGAACTGCTCCTGGATGCTCGCCAGCACAGCGGCAACGGATTCGTCGCTGGTGACATTCAGTTCCAGGCCAGTGCCTTGAATACCGTTTTCTTTCAGGGTAGCGGCGATGCGCTCGGCACCCGAGGCGGATGTCGCGGTGCCCACAACAATGGCGCCCTGACGACCCAGTTCCAGGGCGATGGCCTGGCCGATACCGCGGCTCGCACCGGTGACCAGTGCAACTTTACCTTGCAGACTCATGCAAGCTTCTCCTGATTCAGGCCAACGCTGCACGGGCGGCAGCGAAGGCGTCTGGGGTATTGAGGTTGGATGTCGACACGCCTTCGGCGCAGCGTTTGTTCAAGCCTGCCAGCACTTTGCCGGGGCCGCATTCGACCAACTGGGTCGCGCCCTTGGCGGCCAGCGCCTGGACCGATTCAACCCAGCGCACAGGCTTGTAGAGCTGCTCAAGCAGATCGCGCTTGAGGGTTTCGAGATCGGCCGGCACGTTCGCGCTGACGTTTTGTACCACAGGAATCTGTGGCGCCTGCCAGTTGATCGCAGCGATCGACTCGGCGAAACGCTCGGCGGCTGGACGCATCAGCTCGCAATGGGACGGTACGCTGACCGGCAACGGCATGGCGCGTTTGGCACCACGAGCCTTGCAGCCTTCGATGGCGCGCTCGACCGCAGCCTTGGCACCGGCGATCACGACTTGACCCGGAGAGTTGAAATTGACTGCGCTGACCACTTCGCCTTGCGCCGCTTCGGCACAGGCTGCCAGTACGTCAGCATCGTCCAGACCGAGAATGGCAGCCATACCGCCCTGCCCGGCCGGAACGGCTTCTTGCATCAACTGACCGCGACGCTCCACCAGTTTCACCGCGTCGCCCAGACTCAGGCTGCCCGCAGCGACCAGGGCGCTGTACTCGCCCAGGCTGTGACCGGCAACGTAAGCCGGACGCGCACCGCCTTCCGCCAGCCACAGACGCCACAAGGCGATCGAGGCGGTCAGAATGGCCGGCTGGGTTTTATCGGTTTGATTGAGTTGCTCTTCCGGCCCTTGCTGGGTCAGTGCCCACAGGTCGTAACCGAGCGCGTCGGATGCTTCTTTGAATGTTTCGAGGACCACCGGATGTTGCGCGCCCAACTCGGCCAGCATGCCGAGGGACTGCGAACCCTGTCCTGGAAAGACGAATGCGAGGGAAGCAGACATGTAACAAGCCCCTAATGATCTTGTCGTCGGAGAATTGACGTCCCGCTTGGGGGACGCAAGAAACTGACAGTTGGATGGCAAATTGAACTGAGCGGTCACATTTAAGCATTGTCCGACGAAAACGCCTAAAGCAACAAATCCTCCAGACGACCGTGAATGCGTTCCGGCAGGTTTTCCTGGATCTCGATCAAGGCCCGCTGAATCGCACTCTGGAAGCCCTGAACCCCTGCCGAACCGTGGCTTTTCACCACAATCCCCTGCAACCCGAGGAAGCTTGCGCCGTTATGCCGAGCAGGCGCCAGATCAGCCTGAAGACGCTTCATCAGCGGCAGCGCCAGGGCGCCCACCATTTTCGATGCGAGGTTTTTTTTGAAAAGCGCTTCAATTCGCCCGGCAATCATGGTCGCCAGACCTTCACTGGACTTGAGCAAAATATTGCCGACAAAACCGTCGCACACCACCACATCCGCCTCGCCACGGTACAAACCGTCACCCTCGACAAAACCGATGTAGTTGATGCCGCGAGCACTCTGCAACAAGGTTGCCGCCAGCTTGACCTGCTGATTGCCCTTGATGTCTTCGGTGCCGATGTTCAGCAATGCAACCCGTGGACGAACGAGGCCCAGGGTTTGCGCCGCGACCGAGCCCATCACCGCAAACTGCAGCAAATGCTCGGCGCTGCAATCGACGTTGGCGCCCAGGTCGAGCAACTGACAGTAACCCTTCTGCGTCGGAATCGCCGCGACCATGGCCGGCCGATCAATGCCCGGCAAGGTCTTGAGCACGAACCGTGACAAGGCCATCAGCGCGCCGGTATTGCCGGCGCTGACGCAGGCCTGAACCTTGCCATCACGCAACAACTCAAGCGCCACGCGCATCGACGAATCCGGCTTGCCACGCAAGGCCTGGGCAGGTTTTTCGTCCATGGTGATCACTTCGGATGCCGGGGTAATCGACAGGCGCGAGCGATCCACAGCCGATTGGCCAGCGATCAATTCTTCAAGAAGGGAGGGTTGACCGACAAGGGTCAGGTGCAGCGAGGGTGTAGCAATCAGACAAGCAAGGCTGGCCTGAACAATGCTGCGGGGACCGAAGTCCCCGCCCATTGCGTCAATCGCGATGACTTGAGCGGACAAGTGATTACTCGTCAGCGCCCTTGTCGATCACTTTACGGCCACGGTATACGCCTTCTGGCGATACGTGGTGACGCAGGTGAACTTCACCGGTGGTTTTTTCTACAGACAGGGTGCTAGCCTCGAGAGCGTCGTGCGAACGACGCATGTCACGGGCGGAGCGGGATTTTTTGTTCTGCTGAACAGCCATAATTGATTAACTCCTAAACGTTTGGGTCACGCTTTAACTGCGCCAATACACTGAACGGGTTGGACCGCGTTACCTCGTCCTCGCTCGGTTCGGGCTCATCGAGACCCGCCGGCTGCTGGCATTCTTCCGGATGATGAGCAGGCACAATGGGCAAGGCGAGCAGAAGCTCCTCCTCGATCAGTGACTGCAGATCCAAAGGATCTTCGCCCAGTTCCAGCACGTCATAACCTTTCGGCAACGACTGGGTATTCGCACCCTCCTTCACCACAGCATAACTGCATTCGCTGTGGATCGGCAGGGTGACCAGCTCAAGACAACGCTGGCAAACCATTTTGACTTCGGTGTCGATAAAGCTGTGGATTACCACAGACTTACGTTCATCTCGTTCAAAAACGAATTTAGCCTGCACCGTACCGACATTGTCGGAAAGCGGGTCGCAGAGTCTCTCCAAATCGGCCAGCAGCAGTTCACCTTGAAGGGTGGTGCCACGGTCAGCCAATTTGCGCGGGTCAACGTGAGGTGGAATCGGGTCATTCAACATAGGCGCAGCATTATAGGGATGCACCCAGCCATGTCAAAGGAAATTCAGCCCTGTCCGTCACCTGGAAGCCTCGCTAGAATTCGCGCCTGTCTTCTGGAGATGCGCATGCTGCCTTTATTACTCGCTTCAAGCTCAGTGTATCGCCGGGAATTGCTGGCCCGCTTGCAGCTGCCGTTCACCTGCAGCTCGCCGGACATCGACGAAAGTCATCGGCCGAATGAGGCCGCCGTCGAACTGGTAAAGCGCCTCGCCGAAGAAAAAGCCCGGGCTCTTGCCGGCAGCCACCCCGCCCATCTGATTATCGGCTCCGATCAGGTCGCGGTGCTCGGCGAGCGCATTATCGGCAAACCCCACACCTTCGAAAAGGCTCGCGAGCAGTTGCTGGCCTCAAGCGGCGCCAGCGTAACCTTTCTGACCGGCCTGGCCCTGCTCAATAGCCAGACGGGACACTGCCAGGTCGACTGCGTGCCGTTCACCGTGCACATGCGCGCACTCGACACCGCACGCATCGAACGCTACCTGCGCGCCGAACAGCCCTACGATTGCGCTGGCAGCTTCAAGGCCGAAGGTTTGGGGGTGAGCCTGTTTCAGCGCACCGAAGGCCCTGACGCCACCAGCCTGATCGGCCTGCCGCTGATTCGCCTGATCGACATGCTATTGGCTGAAGGGGTGCAAATCCCCTGACGGCTGTCGAGTCCTTCACCGATCTTGAGGACGCCATCGCCGGCAAGCCGGCTCCTACAAGGGAACGTCCCAATCCGCACCACAACAAAATCCTGTAGGAGCCAGCTTGCTGGCGATGCGAACGGCGCGGTGTATCAGGAACGCTGCCATCGCCGGCAAGCCGGCTCCTACAGGATGCGAGCGCCAACAAAAAACCGGCCACTTGGGCCGGTTTTTTTATGTAGCCGGAAGATCAGCGCAGCGATGGACCCTGGAAGCCCATCCACATCGCCAACTGCTCAGCCACGCTGGCACCCAGTTTCTTCGAGAAGCGATCGAACGGCGATTCCTGAACGGTGAAGTCCACCAGCTCTTTCTCGCCAATCACATCTCGCGCTACCGAACTGGCATTACCCAGACCATCGATCAACCCCAGCGGCAGCGCCTGCTCACCGGACCAGACCAACCCGGAGAACAACTCCGGATGCTCTTTGTCCTTGAGTCGGTCGCCACGACCCGTCTTGACGCTGTTGATGAACTGCTGGTGCGTCGTATCGAGTACGCCCTGCCAGAACCGGGTTTCCTCAGGCTTCTGCGGCTGGAACGGATCGAGGAACGACTTGTGCTCGCCCGACGTATAGGTCCGACGCTCGACACCCAGCTTCTCCATGGTGCCGACAAACCCGTAACCGGCCGCCGTCACGCCAATGGAACCCACCAGGCTCGCCTTGTCGGCATAGATCTGATCCGCCGCACTGGCGATGTAATAAGCACCGGAAGCCCCCAGATCGGAGATTACCGCGTAAACCTTGGTGTCCGGGTTCAGGCCGCGCAACCGGCGAATCTCGTCATACACGTAGCCGGACTGCACCGGACTGCCGCCCGGACTGTTGATGCGCAGGATGACACCCTTGACCTTCTTATCTTCGAAGGCGGCACGCAGGCTGCCGACGATGTTGTCAGCGCTGGCGGGCTCCTTGTCGGCGATCATGCCCGTCACTTCGATCAGCGCAGTGTAATTGGCGCTGCGAGTGGCGGCTTTCTCCATGTCCATCAGCGGCGTGAACAGAATCAACGCGCCAAACAGGTACACAAAGGTCAGCAACTTGAAGAAAATCCCCCAGCGACGCGACCGACGCTGCTCCTGCACGCTGGCGAGCAGGGTCTTTTCCAGCAGCTTCCAGCTTTTCTCGTCACCGCTCTCTGCGCTCGGCTTGGCGGGCGCCTTCCATTCGTCGGTCATGACCATCTACCCCGGCAAAACGTATTAAGCCCGCTGACTCAGCCAGGCATGCAATTCTGAAAAACGATCAATAGCCAGCGCCGGTTCGAACAATTTCAGCGCTTCAATCGATTGCGCGCCGTAGCTGACCGCCACCGAATCCATGCCGGCGTTGCGCGCCATCTGCAGGTCGAATGACGAATCGCCGACCATCAACGCTTGCTCCGGACGAACTTCGCAATGGGCGAGGATCTGCTCAAGCATCAGAGGATGGGGTTTGCTGGCGGTTTCGTCGGCGGCACGGGTGATGTCGAAATAATCTTCCCAGCCGTGCGACTTCAGCACCCGATCCAGTCCGCGACGCGCCTTGCCGGTGGCAACCGCTAAATGATAACCCTCGGCGCGGAACGCCTCCATCGACTCGACGACCCCTTCGAACAACGGCGAAGGCACGGCTTCAGAGGCGATGTAGTGGTCCGCATAATGCTCGCGAAACGCCACCAGTTCGGTATCGCTGATCTCGGGGTACAGCGTGCGAATCGCTTCCGGCAGGCCCAGGCCGATGATGCCTTTGACAGCAAAGTCATCGCGCAACTGAAAACCGGAACGCTCGGACGCAACGTGCATTGCTTCGACAATCCGACCAATGGAATCAGCCAGCGTGCCGTCCCAATCGAAAATCAGCAGTTTGTAATCAGAGGGGTGCACTCAGGCGCTCCACAGTCTTGGCCCACATCTCGTCGACAGGCGCCTGCAACTTCAGTTCGCCGCCATCCGGCAGCGGCACGGTCAGCATGTACGCATGCAGGAACAGGCGCTTGCCGCCCAGATCGCGGATTTCCTTGCTGAAATCGTCATCGCCGTACTTGGTGTCGCCGGCAATGCAATGCCCGGCGTGCAAAGTGTGAACGCGAATCTGGTGAGTCCGGCCAGTGATCGGCTTGGCCTCGATCAGGGTGGCAAAGTCGCCGAATCGACGCAGGACCTTGAACACGGTCACCGATTCCTTGCCCTCCTCCTCGTCGACCTCGACCATCCGCTCGCCGGAACGCAGATTGCTCTTGCCCAGCGATGCACGGACTTGCTTGATCGATGCCGCCCAGTTGCCGCGAACCAGCGCCATGTAGCGCTTGTCCACGCCATCACCGCGCAAGGCCGTGTGCAAGTGACGCAGCATGCTGCGTTTCTTGGCGATCATCAGCAGGCCGGAGGTGTCACGGTCAAGGCGGTGAACCAGCTCGAGCTCCTTGCAATCCGGACGCAACTGACGAAAGGCTTCGATCACGCCGTAAGTCAGGCCGCTGCCGCCGTGAACCGCAATGCCGCAAGGCTTGTTGATCACGATCAGCGCTTTGTCTTCATAGACAATCGAGGCTTCGAGCCGCTGCAGCAGGCCCTGGGCCAGCGGCACAGGTTCGTCGCGTTCAGGCACGCGAACCGGCGGCACGCGCACGATATCGCCCGCCTGCAGCTTGTATTCGGGCTTGATCCGGCCTTTGTTCACTCGCACTTCGCCTTTACGCAAAATGCGGTAAATCAAGGTCTTGGGCACGCCTTTGAGCCGAGCGAGAAGGAAGTTATCAATACGTTGGCCGGCATATTCCGGCGAGACCTCAAGCAGTTGTACGCCTGGGGTCGAGGGGGCAGTAGTCGTCATGGCGCGGATGATATCAATTTTTTATGGAATTGAAGCACTTAATCATTACTGCTATAGTCGCGAACGCCGCCAAAAGCGGCCTGGACAGCGGACAAACGGTCAAAAACCGGCCCTGACCAATGCAATTCACCAGGACGCGAGGCCGTCCTACGGCGCTTTCGCTACGTAACGGTGGAGTTTGCAGGTGTAACGAGCGCAGGTGACATGAGGCCTGAATCACGCCGCAAAGCAGAGTTTTCACTCGCTACGCGAGCCCATATTCACGGCCAGTTCACAAAGTGCAGTCAGCTGCGAATGACCCCGAGCGAACGCTTCGGAAACAACGCCTAAATTAGCCATGATGCGTGACCTCCCCTTTCGGAGCTCACGGTAAATGCCAACCCGCTGCGGATTCTGCGCGCGGCAGCACCCGAATTATCAGGGATACGTGTAGGGTGGAGATGCACAACCGCTGGACTGTGTAGCAATAGGCTTTATCAAGACGCTTCATCTCGTCCACAGCCGCCGGTTGATTCCTCCTCCTGACTGAGTGCTTAAGTAGCCACAGCAAGCAGGACGCGTACGTCGCGACGAAGGCCCACATTGGCCGGACTTCGCTAGACACGGGAATGGCCAACCACTCCCGACGCACCTGACACCGACCATGAGAAGTCGTGTGTGCCGAACGCCGTTTCCGGCAGCCCGGAAACCGACGGTACTACATGAAAAGAATGCTGATTAACGCAACTCAACCCGAAGAGTTGCGTGTTGCACTGGTAGATGGCCAACGCCTCTACGACCTGGACATCGAATCCGGTGCACGCGAGCAGAAGAAGGCCAACATCTATAAAGGCCGGATTACTCGCATCGAACCAAGCCTTGAGGCTGCCTTTGTCGATTTCGGCTCCGAGCGCCACGGCTTCCTGCCCCTCAAAGAAATCTCCCGCGAATACTTCAAGAAAGCCCCTGAAGGCCGCGTCAACATCAAAGACGTCCTGAGCGAAGGCCAGGAAGTCATCGTTCAGGTTGAAAAAGAAGAACGTGGCAACAAGGGCGCAGCCCTGACCACCTTCATCAGCCTGGCCGGTCGTTACCTGGTTCTGATGCCGAACAACCCGCGTGCCGGCGGTATCTCCCGTCGCATCGAAGGTGAAGAGCGCAACGAACTGCGAGAAGCCCTGAACGGCCTGGTTGCACCGGCCGACATGGGTCTGATCGTGCGCACTGCCGGCCTGGGCCGCAGCAGCGAAGAAATGCAGTGGGACCTCGATTACCTGCTGCAACTCTGGACCGCCATCAAAGAAGCCTCGCTGGATCGCTCCGCGCCGTTCCTGATCTACCAGGAAAGCAACGTGATCATCCGCGCCATCCGCGATTACTTGCGCCAGGACATCGGCGAAGTGCTGATCGACAGCGTTGAAGCCCAGGACGAAGCCCTGACCTTCATCCGCCAGGTGATGCCGCAGTACGCCAGCAAGATCAAGCTGTACGAAGACAGCGTTCCGCTGTTCAACCGCTTCCAGATCGAAAGCCAGATCGAGACCGCTTTCCAGCGCGTCGTCGAACTGCCTTCCGGTGGTTCCATCGTTATCGATCCGACCGAAGCCCTGGTGTCCATCGACATCAACTCGGCGCGCGCCACCAAAGGCAGCGACATCGAAGAAACCGCCCTGCAGACCAACCTTGAAGCCGCCGAAGAAATCGCCCGTCAGTTGCGCCTACGCGACATCGGCGGCCTGATCGTCATCGACTTCATCGACATGACCCCTGCCAAGAACCAGCGCGCCGTGGAAGAGAAAGTCCGCGAATGCCTGGAAGCCGACCGCGCTCGTGTACAAGTCGGCCGCATCTCGCGCTTCGGCCTGCTGGAAATGTCCCGTCAGCGCCTGCGTCCATCGCTCGGCGAAAGCAGTGGCATCGTTTGCCCGCGTTGCAACGGCACCGGCATCATCCGTGATGTTGAATCGCTGTCGCTGGCGATCCTGCGCCTGATCGAAGAAGAAGCCCTGAAAGACCGCACCGCCGAAGTTCGCGCACAAGTGCCAATTCCGGTCGCAGCCTTCCTGCTTAACGAAAAACGCAACTCGATCACCAAGATCGAACTGCGCACCCGTGCCCGCATCGTCATTCTGCCGAACGATCACCTCGAAACGCCGCACTTCGAAGTTCAGCGCCTGCGTGATGACAGCCCGGAAGCCAGCATCAACCAGTCCAGCTACGAAATCGCTGCTGCCGCTGCCGAAGTCGAAGAAGTCCAGCCAGCCGCTGCGACCCGCACCCTGGTTCGCCAGGAAGCCGCGGTCAAGACTGCGCCGGCCCGCGCCAACGCTCCGGTTCCGACCGAAGTCGTCGCCGCACCGGTTGCTGCACCGGCCGCCGCGCCAGAGCCAAGCCTGTTCAAAGGCCTGGTGAAGTCGCTGGTCAGCCTGTTCGCTACCAAAGAAGAGCCTGCTGCTCCGGTTGTGGTTGAAAAACCAGCGACCACCGAGCGTCCTGCTCGCAACGAAGAGCGTCGCAACGGTCGTCAGCAGAGCCGCAACCGTAACGGTCGCCGCGATGAAGAGCGTAAGCCTCGCGAGGAACGTGCACCGCGTGAAGAACGCGCACCACGTGAGCCACGCGAAGCCCGTGAAGAAACCCCGGCAGTCGCTCGCGAAGAACGCGCTCCACGTGAAGAGCGCGCACCACGCGCCCCTCGCGAAGAACGTGCACCGCGCGCGCCTCGTGAAGATCGCAAGCCACGTGGCGAGCGTGAAGAACGCGTTCGTGAACTGCGTGAACCGCTGGACGCCGCCGCTCCAGCTGCTGCTGCCGCTACCGCAACTGCTGAAGAGCGTCCAGCTCGTCAGCCACGCGAAGAGCGTGCGCCACGTCCACCGCGTGAAGAGCGTCAACCACGCGCCGAGCAAGCCGCTGCCGCCGTTGCTGAAGAAGAGCAGACCGGCAACGAAGAGCAACTGCAGGAAGACGGTCAGGAAGGCGCCGAAGGCGATCGTCCACGCCGCCGCTCCCGTGGCCAGCGTCGTCGCAGCAACCGTCGCGAGCGTCAACGCGATGCCAACGGCAACGTGATCGAAGGTTCGGAAGAATCCGAATCCGCCGAAGGTAACGAAGGCGCCGAAGCACCAAGCGCTGCCGATCTGGCCGCAGGCCTGGCTGTTACCGCAGCCGTTGCCAGCACCGTGATCAGCGCTCCGGCCGAAGCACAGGCCAACGAGCAAGCCGAACGCGCCACTGCCGCCACACTGGAAACTGCTCCAGTCGAAGCGCCAGTCGTTGAAGCGACCACGCCTGTAGAAGTAACTGCCGCTCCAGAAGTCGAAGTGGCTCCGGTTCGTGAAGCACAGCCTGAAGTCGAAGCTGCCGCCGAGCCTGCCGTCGTTGCTGAAACGCCTGCCGTGGTTGCAGAGCCGGTTGTTGAAACCGTCGCTGAAACCGTGACCGAAACCGTTCGTGAAGTTCGCGAAGAGCAAACCGCTTTCAACTGGGTTGCCGAGCCGGTAGCGGTCGAAACGCCAGCACCAGTCGCTGAAGTTGCGGTTGTCGAGCCTGTTGTTGTGGCTGCCGAACCAGAAGTGGCTCCGGTTGTTGAAGCCCCTGTTGTCGCCGAAGTGGCTGCACCAGTGGTTGAAGCTGCCCCGGCCAGCGCCCTGACACCAAGTGGCCGCGCACCTAACGACCCGCGTGAAGTGCGTCGTCGCAAGCGTGAAGAAGAGCGCCTGCAGAAGGAAGCCGAACTGGCTGCCGCTGCTGCTCCGGTCGCTGTCGAAGTGGCACCGGTTGTTGCTGAAGTCGTCGAGGCTGCTCCTGCCCCGGCTGCTGAAGTGGCTGCCGAACCAGCTGACTCCGTGATCGACGAAGCTCCACGCTCCGTTCAGGAAGCGGTAGAGCAACACGAGCAAGCCCAGGAAAAAGAGCACGAGCCTAAACCCCTCGTCTGATTCCATCGGCCACTAAAAAGCCCCGCCTGGTAACCCAGGCGGGGCTTTTTTATGTCGGCTATTTATCAGGTAGATCGCGTTATCGTTCTTCGCGGGCAAGCCTCGCTCCTACAGTGATCGGCGCAAAACCTGTAGGAGCGTGCGGTGCGGCGATCCGACTTGCCCGCGAAGGCTGTGGATCAGGCGAAAACCAACGCCTCAGGCACATCCACATCCCACAACACCCCGGCATCCTCGACCGCCACCTCAACCACCCGCGCCGACGCAAACAACGGCTTGGCCCCGCGATCCCCCGACAACGCCATCAACCCCGGTCCAAACGTTCGCCCGAAACCAACCGGATGGCCATATTCGCCATTCATCACCGGAACACTGATCCCGTCATCAGCAATCCCCGCCAACACCTGCTCAACCGTCGACGGCAGAATGAACGGCATATCCCCCAACACAATCAACCAGCCACCGAGCTGCGGGCACGCCGCCACCCCAGCCGCAATGCTGTCGCCCATGCCGGAGGATTCCACCAGCACAATCTCGAAACCATACGCCTGAGCCATACGAGCCACTTGCGGGCGATCTTCGGTCGTCACCAGCACGCGTTTCGCCAGCGTGGCCGGCAAACTCACCAGCACCTGCTCGATCACCGAACGAACGCCGCCATCGCGCCCCGTACAGTCCGCCAGCAACTTGTCCCTGTCGGCACCCGCCACCTGTCGAAACCGAGTGCCCTGCCCCGCCGCCAACACGATGACGCCGATTGGCCCGCTCATGCCTCCTCCTGCAACGGCTTCTTCTGTTTCAGCTCGACGCCGTTCTTGATCGCGACAATTTCCGCCAGCAGCGACAAGGCGATTTCCGCCGGGGAATGGCTGCCGATGTGCAGACCGATCGGGCCGTGCAAGCGCTCGATGGCCTCTTGGGACAAGCCTAGCTGAGCGAGGTTTTCCCGACGCTTCAGGCTGTTGACCCGCGACCCCAGCGCACCGACGTAAAACGCCCTGGAATCGAGCGCCGTCAGCAACGCCATGTCATCCAGACGCGGATCGTGAGTCAGCGCGACGATGGCCGTGCGTTCGTCGGTCTGGATGTTCAGCACCGCTTCGTCCGGCATACCGGATACGAAGCGCCCGTGCTGTTCTTCCCAGCCGTAGACAAACTCGGTACGTGGATCGCAGATCAGCACTTCGAAATCCAGCAGCCGCGCCATCTCGGCGACATAACGGGACAATTGCCCCGCGCCGATCAGCAACAACCGCCAACGCGGACCGTAAATGGCGCGTAGCGTGGTGCCGTCAAAACTCAGCGCGTCGTTCTTGGTCGCCGGCTGCAACGTCACTTCGCCGCTCGCGATATCCAGCGAGCGCGCCGTGATTTCGTGGGCCTCGCAACTCGCCAGCAACCCGGCAACCCAAGCCGGGTCACCGACTCGCTCCTCGGTCAGGCGCAACGTGCCGCCGCACGGCAAGCCAAACCGTGCGGCTTCCTCGCGAGTGACGCCATAAGTGATCAACTGCACCGGCGGCCCGTCAGCCGGAATCCGGCCATCGTGCAGCCGGGCGATCAAGTCATCCTCGACACAACCACCGGACACCGAACCGATCACCACCCCGTCTTCGCGCAAGGCCAACATCGCGCCAGGTGCCCGGGGCGCGGTGCCCCAGGTCTGGACCACGCTGTACAACACCACTCGCTGACCGGCGCGGCGCCATTCCAGCACGCTGCGCAGGACATTCAGATCGACGCTGTCCATCAAGCCTCGGCCTTCTGCCAACCTTGCAATTGATAACGAACCGGCAAGTTGCGGATGCGTTTGCCGGTGGCGGCGAAAATCGCATTGCACAGCGCCGGCGCAATCGGCGGCACGCCAGGTTCACCGACACCACCCAACGGCACCACGCCCGGCGGCGTGACCAGATGCACGGCGACTTCCTTCGGCGCCAGGGACATGCGCGCCACTTCGTACATATGGAAGTTGTCTTGCTGGACCTTGCCGTCCTTGAAACTGATCTCGCCCAGCACCGCGTTGCCCAGCCCCATCACACAAGCGCCTTCGAACTGCGAGCGAATTCGCTCGGGGTTGATCTGCGGGCCGCAATCCACCGCTATATCGGCCTTGTGCACGATCAACGTGCCGTCATCTTTGACTTCAACCTCGATCACCGCCGCCACGTAAGTGACGAAGCTGTAATGCACTGCCAGTCCCAGGCCTCGGCCCTTCGGCAACTCTCGCCCCCAACCCGCGGCTTTCGCGGCGGTTTCAAGGACGGTGCGCATGCGCCCGGTGTCGATCGGATAGCGTTCGGGCGACTCGCCGTAGTTCCACTCTTCACTCAACGTACGCGGATCGATCTGACGGTCCGGACCGAGCAATTTGATCTGGTACTTGAGCGGATCCTGTTTGGCCTTGTGCGCCAACTCATCGACAAAGCACTGGATCGCGAAGCCGTGAGGAATGTTCGACACCGAGCGATACCAGCCGACCCGCGTATGAATCGCCGCTTCCGGGTTCTCCAGGCGCACGTTGGGGATCGCGTAAGCCATGTTGGTGAAGCCCATGCCCAGCTCGAAAGCGGCCTCATGGTTCATGCCCGGCGCGAACAGCGCGGTGATACTCGGCGCTACCGTGCGGTGCAACCAACCCGACGGCAGGCCGTCCTTGTTCAGGCTGGCCTTCAAGTATTCAGCCGAGACGGTGTGGAAATACGAACAGTGGATGTCGTCTTCACGAGTCCATTGCACCCGCACCGCCTTACCGGGGAATTCCTTGGCGAGGATCGCCGCTTCGATGATGAAGTCCGGCTTGGACTTGCGGCCGAAACCGCCGCCGAGCAGGGTGACGTGGAAGGTGACGTTATCGAACGGAATGCCCAGGCGTTCACCGATTCGTTCACGGGTGACCTGCGGCGCCTGGCTTGGCGCCCAGGCTTCGCACACGCCATCCTTGAAACGGGCGATGGCGACCATCGGCTCCATCGGCGCTTGCGTCAGGTGCGGCAGATAGTAAGAGGCTTCGAGGGTGCTGTCGGCGCCGCTCATGGCCTGGTCGATGTTGCCGGTATTGCGCACCACTTTGCCGGGTTTGAGCGACGCCGCTTCAATTTCCTTGCGGTAGGCGATCGAGTCGTAACTGGCGTTGGGGCCGTCGTCCCATTCGATTTTCAGCGCGTCGCGGCCCTTGATCGCCGCCCACGTATTGCTGGCCACCACCGCCACGCCGCCCAACGGCTGAAATTCCGAGGGCAGCGGACGGCCTTCGATCTGGATGACCTTGACCACCCCGGGGACTTTCAGCGCCGCGCTGTCATCCACGGATTTGACCTTGCCGCCGTACACCGCCGGACGTGCAATTGCGGCGTACAGCATGCCGTCGATATGCACGTCGGCACCGTAGATCGCGCGGCCGTTGACGATGTCAGCACCGTCGATGGCCTTGGTGCCTTCCTTGCCGATGTAGCGGAATTCTGACGGATCCTTGAGCCGCAGGCTGTCACGCGCCGGCACCGCCAGCGCACCGGCAGCGACGGCGAGCGCGCCGTAACCCAGTTCACGACCGCTCGGTTTATGGATGACTTTGTGCAATTGCGCGTGGCACTCGCCGACCGGGACTTTCCACTGTTCGGCGGCCGCCTGTTCGAGCATGGTCCGCGCGGCAGCACCGCAGCGGCGCATCGGCTCGTACCAGTGGCGCATGCTGCGCGAACCGTCGGTGTCCTGGTTGCCGAAGCGCACTTCATCGCCGGGCGCCTGTTGCACTTTCACCAGCGCCCAGTCGGCTTCAAGTTCATCGGCCACGACCATGGTCAGGCTGGTGCGTACGCCCTGGCCCATTTCCGAACGGTTGCAAACCACGGTCACGGTGCCATCCGCAGTGATGCTGACGTACACCTTCGGATCATCGATCCAGCCGTTGGGCATGCCGTCGGCGCCGAATTTCTTTTCCTTCTCGGCTGCGAACGCGTCCTGCCAGCCCCAACTCGCGGCGACCACCAGCGCACTGGTGGCACCGACGCCTTTGAGGAAGCCGCGGCGGCTGAGGTTACTCAGGGCGAAATCATTCGGGAACTGGCTCATGCCTTGGCTTCCTTCAGGTGAGTGGATGCCTGGCGGATGGCGGTCTTGATGCGGTTGTAGGTGCCGCAACGGCAAATATTGCCGACCATCGCCTCTTCGATCTGTTCGTCGCTCGGGTTCGGGTTGGTCTTGAGCAGTGCGGTGGCGGACATGATCTGCCCGCCCTGGCAGTAACCGCACTGGGCGACGGCGGTGTCGAGCCAGGCTTGCTGCACGATTTGCCCGACCGGGTCGGCGTGCAGGTTGTCGATGGTGCTGACGTTCTGGCCGACTACCGAGCCGATCGGCGTGATGCAACTGCGCGCCGGGGCGCCTTCGATGTGAATGGTGCAGGCGCCGCACAGGCCCATGCCGCAGCCGAACTTGGTGCCGTTGTAACCGGCCACGTCGCGGATGGCCCAGAGCAGCGGCATGTCCTCGGTGACATCGAGTTGATGGTCTTGACCATTGAGTTTCAGGGTAATCATGGGCACGCCCGCATAGTGGTATGGGTTATGGGGTCGAGCAATCTGCCGCTGGGGGATTAGCGGTTGGCATCACGCAGATCGACTCAGGCTAATGAGGCTCTCTTATGCGGACGGAGATGTCTGCATCGGGCCCTTGATGGAGCAAATGCTTGCATCGTTAGGGGGCTAAGTTAACCCAGCATTAACAAAAAAGCCCTGCACAATCGAAGATGTGCAGGGCTTTGAGATCAGCCTTGAAAGCGTAGCCTCAATACTGATTGGGCTCCATTTCCAGATCGACATGGAAACGATCTGAAATGTCCTTTTGGATGCGCTGTGCCAGGTTCAGCAACTGCAGGCCAGTCGCGGCCCCGTAGTTGACCAGCACCAGCGCCTGCAACTTATGCACGCCTGCGTCGGCCTCGCGAAAACCTTTCCACCCTGCCCGCTCGATCAGCCAGCCCGCAGCCAGTTTCATCTGCCCGTCGGGTTGCGCGTAAGCCACCAGGTCCGGGTATTCGCCTTTGAGCCGAGTGACCAGTGCAGCCGACACCAAGGGATTTTTGAAGAAGCTGCCGGCGTTACCAAGCACCGCCGGGTCCGGAAGCTTTTCGTTGCGGATGCTGCAAATCGCCTGGCTGACGTCGGTGGCGGTCGGGTGATCGATGCCTTGCTCGGTCAGACGCTGACGCACCGGGCCGTACTCCAGATGCAAGTGCTCGGCACGGTCCAGGGCGAAACGAACCCGCAGGATCAACCAGCGCCCCGGTTCCTGTTTGAACAGGCTGTCGCGGTAAGCGAAGTTGCATTCGGCCAGCGTGAAGTCGCGCAGCTCGCCAGTCTGGCGGTCCAGCGCGGTCAGGCCGGCGAACACGTCCTTGATCTCCACGCCATAGGCGCCAATGTTCTGCATCGGTGCCGCGCCGACGGTGCCGGGGATCAGGCTGAGGTTTTCCAGACCCGACAAACCCTGCGCCAGGGTGTGTTGCACGAACGGATGCCAAGGCTCGCCGGCCTCGGCTTCGATCACGACCTTGTTGCCGTCGTCGCTCAAAATGCGAATCCCGCGGGTGGCCATGCGCAGCACCAGCGACTGGATGTCGGCGGTCAGCAGCAGGTTGCTGCCACCACCGATCACCAGCAACGGCACGTCATGCTCCACCGCATAGGCCAGCGCCTCGCGTACGTCGGCATCGCTGTGAGCCTCGGCAAACAAGCGCGCCTGAACGTCCACGCCAAAGCTGTTGTAAGGCTTGAGCGAAACCTGTGGCTGAACCTGCAAACTCATAACCGGCCCTTCAATTCGATCACCAGTCGATCACAGGCGCTTTCGATCAAGTCGAGCACCTGCTCAAAGCCCTGGTTGCCATCGTAGTAAGGGTCCGGCACTTCATCGACTGGCGACTGGTAGCGGCGCAGAAACAGGTCCAATTCGGCCTTGGGCTTGCCCTTGGCAGGTTGCAGCGCCATGAGGTCGCTCAGGTTGCTGTTGTCCATCGCCAGGATCAGGTCGTACGTGGAAAAATCGGCGCGGGTCACTTGCTGGGCGCGCTGCATCGACAGGTCGTAACCGCGCAGCTTGGCCGCGGCCTGGCTACGTTTGTCCGGAGCCTTGCCGACATGCCAGCCACCGGTGCCAGCGGAGGCGACTTCGACTTGATCGGCCAGCCCCGCTTCACGCAATTTGTGCCGCAGCACACCTTCGGCCGTGGGTGAACGGCAGATGTTGCCCAGGCAAACGAACAAAACCCGCATCAGGCCTCCAGCAGGCGACGAACGCGCTCGAGGTCTTCAGCCGTATCGACGCCGGTGGGCGGTGCGATCAGCGCGTCGGCGACGTGAATCCGCACGCCGTGCCACAGCGCACGCAGCTGTTCCAGGGATTCGGTGTTTTCCAGCCAGCACGGGCCCCAGCTGACGAAGTCATGCAGGAAACCGGCGCGGTAGGCGTAGATGCCAATGTGGCGGCGATACGGCACGCCTTCCGGCAACACGTCTCGACTTTTCGCGAACGCGTCCCGAGCCCAAGGCAACGTCGCACGACTGAACGTCAGTGCCAGGCCATTGAGGTCGCTGACCACCTTGACCACGTTGGGGTTGAACAGGGTTTCGACATCTTCGATCGGCTCGGCCAGCGTGGCCATGCGCGCTTCGGTGTGGGCTGCGAGGTTGGCCGCGACCTGATCGATCACGCTTGGCGGGATCAGCGGTTCGTCACCCTGCACGTTGACCACGATCGCGTCGGACGCCAGACCGAGTTTTGCGGCGACCTCAGCCAAACGGTCCGTGCCGGAATTGTGGTCTTCTCGGGTCAGCACCACGTCGGCACCAAACGCGATGCACGCCTCGACAATGCGCGCATCGTCAGTGGCAACCACCACACGCTCGGCGCTGCTTTTGCACGCTTGTTCCCAGACGTGCTGGATCATCGGCTTGCCGGCGATCAGCAGCAGCGGTTTGCCCGGCAGGCGGGTCGAGGCGTAACGCGATGGAATGACAACGGTAAAGGCTGTGGTCATTTATCCAGACGCTCGTCGGTGGTCAGGGTGCGAGCTTCGGTTTCGAGCATCACCGGGATGCCGTCGCGAATCGGGTACGCCAGGCCGGCGCCCTTGCTGATCAGCTCGGTTTTGTCGGCGCTGAGCTTGAGCGGGCCTTTGCAGACCGGGCAAGCGAGGATGTCGAGCAATTTGGTGTCCATGAGCATTCCCTGGATATAAACGGTTTAAGGCAAAAGTCGAGCCGGCAACAGGCGCATCAACTGCGTATCGAACCAGGCCACGAAGGCCGGCGATGGCGCAGCATCGACCGCCAGGTACCACCAATCGGCGGCGGCGAAGGCACGGCACTTCACCGCGTCCTTTTCGGTCATCACCAACGGCAATGACGGTGTGAAATTCAAGGCCTGCACGCTGTACTCGGCGTGGTCGGCAAATGCATGCGGGACTGGCTGCCAGTGTAGCGTTTCGAGGGTCGTGAAGAAACGCTGCGGATTGCCGATCCCGGCCACGGCATGCAGCGCCTGGCCTGCTGGGAAGTGGTCAAGGGGACGGCGTTCGCCGCTGTGCAGGTTGACCAGTTCCGTGGGTTGCAGCTGGAAGGCAAAACCGTTGTCGCGATCATCGGTGGCGCCGTTGAACAGCACCGCGTCAACGCTTTGCAGGCGTTCGACCGGTTCGCGCAACGGTCCCGCAGGCAGGCAGCGCTGGTTGCCCAGGCCTCGGGCGGCGTCAATCAACACCAGCTCAAGGTCGCGGGCCAAACGGTAATGTTGCATGCCGTCGTCGGAGAGAATCAGGTCCAGAGGTTCGCTCGCCAGCAGCGCTTTGACCGCACTGCTGCGGTCCGGGTCGATCATCAACGGAACGCCGGTACGCTGGACGATCAGCAGCGGTTCGTCGCCGGCGATGTCGGCGCTTTGATCAGCCTCGACACGCCATGGCAGTTGCGGCGGTTTGGCGCCATAACCACGGCTGACCACGCCGACCCGCAAACCGCTGCGCTGACAATGCTGGATCATCCACAGAATCAGCGGCGTCTTGCCGGTGCCGCCCACCGTGATGTTGCCGACGACGATCAGCGGCACCGGTGGCTGATAAATCTCGCCCTCACCCGCCAGAAAGCGTTTGCGCTTGTTCATCACCACGCGCCGGTACAGCCACTCCAGCGGCTGCAACAGCTTCAGGGCCGGATGACCCTGGTACCACGCGGCGAGCAAGCGATCGGACATGGCCATCAGGGCGCGGGCTGCGCCGCCTCGACAGTGGTCATGCGCAGGTGACTGAAGCCGAGTTTGCCGGCGGCGTCCATGGCGGTGATGACCGATTGATGCTGGGTCTTGCCGTCCGCACTGATCGACAGCGGCAGGTTGGTGTCACCGTTGGATTCTTTTTGCAACGCGTCCATGAGCGCGGTCAGATCGTTCTTCTGCAAGACCTGATTGTTCACCGAGAACACGCCTTCGGCGCTGATGACCACGTCCAGGTGTTTAACCTGCTGGTCTTCGGCAGGCGAACCGCTGACCGCTTCGGGCAGATCGACGCGCAACTGGGTTTCACGGGTGAAGGTAGTGGTCACGACGAAAAACAGCAGCAGGATAAACACCACGTCGATCAGCGACGCGAGGTTGATGTCGACCGTTTCCCGCGGTTTGCGGCGGAATTTCACGCTTTTTTGCCCTCGGTCAGGTCCACGTCACGATCACCCTGTACCACCTCGACCAGCTTGATCGCTTCCTGCTCCATGCCCACCACCAGCTCATCGATGCGGCGTTGCAGGAAACGGTGGAAAAATACCGCAGGGATACCGACCATCAGACCAGCAGCTGTGGTGATCAAGGCCTTCGAAATACCACCGGCCAACACGGCGGCATTGGTGCCCATGCCCGTCCCCATGAACGCGCTGAAAATATCGATCATGCCCAGCACGGTGCCGAGCAAACCCAGCAACGGCGCCATGGCGGCGATGGTGCCCAGCGCATTGATGTAGCGCTCGAGCTCATGAATCACCCGCGCGGCGGCTTCTTCGATGCACTCTTTCATGATCTCGCGACCATGTCTGGAGTTGGCCAGGCCTGCCGCCAGAATCTCGCCCAATGGCGAATTGGCGCGCAATTCCTTGAGTTTTTCTTTATTGAGTTGCTTGTCCTTGATCCACACCCAGACCTGCCCGAGCAAGTGCTCCGGGGTCACACGACTGGCGCGCAGGGTCCAGAGACGCTCGGCGACGATCGCCATGGCCGCGATGGAACTCAGAATGATCGGCAGCATCATCCAGCCGCCGGATTTGACCAATTCCCACACAGTGACAGTCCCCTCGAAAAAGTGCGCCACTCTAACATAGGGGGTCGATGCACCGAAGACCGTGATGTCGCATCCGGTCGGGCTTTCATAACTCGCGGTTATTGCGTGGAACGCCAGAAACGCCGTTCTTGACGCATCGCCCACGGCGGATGGAAGCGTCCTAGGTGCAGACGGATGGCGCCCTGCTCGGCGCTGTCATGGATTTCCATACCGCGTTTTTTATAACGGGCCATGACCGTGGGGTGCGGGTGACCGAACGAATTGCCGTTGCCGCGAGAGATCAGCACGGCTTTGGGTTGCAACGCAGTGAGCAACGCCATCGACGACGAGCTGCGGCTACCGTGGTGCGGCGCCTGCAACCAATCGGTGGGCACTGCGAGCGGGCTGTCGAGCAGGGCGCGCTCGGCGGCGCTGTCGATGTCTCCGGTCAGCAATAATCGCTCGCCATTGGCTTCGATTTGCAGCACGCAGGACTTTTGATTGCGGTCCGTGGCCGAAGGCCATTGCCAGAGCTGAAACCTCACGCCGTCCCAGGTCCATTGCTGGCCACTCTCGCAGGCATCGGCGTGCAATTCGGCGGGCAGCGCCAAGGGATCACCGCTGAGCACCTGCTTAATCGGCAAACCATTGGCAACCGCTCGCGCACCACCAGCGTGATCGGCGTCGGCATGGCTGATCAACATCAGGTCGAGCTCGTTCACGCCGAGTTTGCGCATCGCTGGCAGAACCACTCGCTCGCCTAGATCGAAGTCGCCGAAGCGTGGTCCGGTGTCATACAGCAGCGTGTGATGGCGAGTCCGCACCAGAATCGCCAACCCCTGGCCGACATCCAGCTGCCAGACTTCAGCGATGCCCTCTGGCAAAAGTGGCCGTGGTGGAAAAACCAGCAACAGCAACAACGGCCAACCCAACGGGCGCAGCGGTACACCGCGAGGCATTAACAGAAGAAACGCGCCGAGCATGCCCAGTGCCCATATCCACAATGGAATCGCCACGGGCACCCACGCTGGCAATTGACCGGCCATCAACCCAAGGCCCTTGAACAGCCAGTCGATCAGACCACCCGCCAGCCACAACAAGCCCTCGCCCACATACGGCAGCGGCAACAATAGGGTTCCCAGCAAGGCCGGCGGCAATACCAGCAAACTGATCCAGGGCACCGCCAGCAGATTGGCGACCGGCCCGCTGAGACTGATCGGCAATCCCAACACCAGTAGCAACGGGCCCAGGCCGATCGCGATCAGCCATTGAGCACGGGTCCAGGTTTGCCACCATCGCCACGGCCCCAAGCGACCGCCGAAGGTGAAGATCAACACCGCCACTGCGGCGAAGGACAGCCAGAAACCCGGTTGCAGGCTCGCCAGCGGGTCCAGCAACAAAACAGCGTTGAGTGCCAGCAACAGCGGCCACCAGGCGCCGAGGTGACGAAATCGCAGGCGCCACAACAGCACCAGGCCGATCATCACGCAAGCCCGCCGCACCGGTACTTCGAACCCCGCCAGCAGTCCGTAACCAAGGGCGGCGGCGAATGCCAGTGCGCAGGCCCATGGCAGCCACGGCAAGCGGCTCGGCCACAGCCCATAACGAGCGAGTCCGGCAATCAGCAGGTAAACCACCCCCGCCAGCAAACCGATGTGCTGTCCGGAAATCACCAGCAAATGCACGGTGCCGGTGTCTTGCAGCACCTGCCAATCCTCACGACTCAGCCCGGCGCCATCCCCCAGCACCAGCGCAATCAACGCCCCGGTTCGCCCCTGGGTATCCACGGTTTGCAAACGCTGGCGGATGCTGTCGCGCCAGGCCCATCGGGCTTCCCTGAGCCGCTCGCCGTCCTTGATCGTTCCGGTAGCGCCGATGCGTTGTGCCAGCAGCCAGGCGTCGTAATCGAAGGCATGAGGATTGAGCAGCCCGGCAGGACGCTTCAACTTCACCGCGAGCCGCCAGCGTTCACCACTGTGGACCGGCGGTCCGTCATACCAGGCCAGGCGCATCCGTTGCGGCACCCTGGCCTGTCGCGACCGGACGTCTGTCAGTTCGAAACGCACACCCCCGTCATTGCTCTGTGGCAAACCGGTCACCCGCCCTTCGACCCAACGGGTTTCGCCATCGAGATTCGCTGGCAAACGATCATCCAGCGCCCACTGTGCATTTGCGCCGGCCCAACTGATGCCGAACAGAAAAAACGCCAATGGGTACGTGCGAAACGGCAGCACCATCAAACCCGTTACGGGCAACACCAGCCATAACCAGACCGGCGGTAATACCGGCAAAAAACGCAGAGCCAGCAGACCCAACGCCAGCGCCATCATCCCTGTGCGCATACGCCCGTCCTTGAGAGTCCCCTCCTAGGCATAGCCGGCTCGCGGCACGTGCATCGTTATTAATTGTCACAAAGTCTGAATGGGCGGCTCATAGAATCCAGACATACTTGCCGCCTTAACCGACCGAGAAGCCCTATGCCCCGGCGCTTATTCAAACGTTACATGCCAGACCCGATCAGCATCAGGGAACACAAATCCTTACGCTTTCTCGGCACGCTGTTGCATGACCCGAACCTCTGGCACCTCAACCGTCACTCGGTCGCACGGGCGATGGCGGTGGGTTTGTTTGCGGCGTTCCTGCCGATTCCGCTGCAGATGCTGGTGGCGGCGGTTCTGGCCATTGTCGTACGCGGCAATATGCCGATTGCGGTCAGTCTGGTCTGGCTGACTAATCCGATCACCATGCCTGCGGTGTTTTTTTGTACGTATCAGACCGGGGCGTGGTTGATGGATGTCCCGGCTCGTCATCTGCCGGATGAGTTGACCTGGGAGTGGATCAGCGGGGAGCTGTCTACGCTGTGGCAGCCGTTTTTGCTGGGGTCGGTTGTGGTGGGGCTGGTGTTGGGGGCGCTCGCGTATTGTTTGGTGATGATGTATTGGCGGTGGTGGGTGAGTCGGCAGTGGGCTCGGCGCAAGAAGAAGCGGATGTTGTGAATGCGGTAGCTGGGCGGGATTGGATCGGGGGGTACATATCCATTTCTGCGGTGACGGCGGCTATTGGTTTCGCCCTTACGGCGAGTCACTTGGAAGAGCCCCAAGTAACCAAGGGCTCTTGCCCCTTTCGTTCGGTGCCTCGCTAAGGCTCGCCATGCCCTCGCTCCGGTCCTGCTCCGTGGGCCCGCCGCCATCGGCCATCCATGGCCGGGGGCGGCTAACCCGGCATCCATGCCGGGTTGCCCACTACGCAGAACCTCCACTCGGCCTCTCGAGGGGGCGCTCAGATCAAAAGCGGAAGGCGAGCTAACGCTCGGCCTGATGAGTGGTGAAAAGCGAAAGCGCACGCAGATCCCTGTAGGAGCCGGCTTGCCGGCGAAAAACGCCCGGACACCGCGTTCATTCAGACGGCCCGCGTTATCGTTGACGTCCATCGCCAGCAAGCTGGCTCCTACAATTTTGAATCGTGTGAACCCAATCCCGCGTAGGAGCCGGCTTGCTGCGGGCGGCGTTCCGACGATAGCGGTGGGTCAGTCGACACACCTATCGCCTGAAACGACGCTATCGCCAGCAAGCCGGCTCCTACAGGGGTTTGTGTACATGTCGGGAATGAGTGAACGCATCAGAGAAGGACAACGCGGACAACTGAAGAGCCAGGTCGGCTTTCAGGCCGCCTCGGCGGCTGTGGCGGTGGTCGCCCCCTCGAGAGGCTGAGCGCAGGTTCTGCGCAGTGGGCAACCCGGCATGGATGCCGGGTTAGCCGCGCACGGCCAAGGATGGCCGATCGCGGCGGGCCCACGGAGCAGGACCGGAGCGAGGGCATGCCGAGCCTAGGCGAGGCACCGAACGAAAGGGGCAAGAGCCCTTTGGTTACTTTGGGGCTTTTCCAAAGTGACTCGCCGTAAGGGCGAAACCAATATCAGCCACTACCGAAGCAACGGATATGTACCCTTAAGTCCGCATCCCGCGACCACTAACCAACAACCGCGCACACCCGATATACAACACCACCGTCGCCACCAGCATGAACGTAATCGCCACACTGATCCTGATGTCCGAAACACCGAGGATGCCATAGCGAAACGCATTGACCATATGCAAAACAGGGTTCGCCAACGACACCGTCT
Source organism: Pseudomonas sp. BF-RE-21 (assembly GCF_019947305.1). NCBI lineage: Bacteria > Pseudomonadati > Pseudomonadota > Gammaproteobacteria > Pseudomonadales > Pseudomonadaceae > Pseudomonas > Pseudomonas sp. BF-RE-21. The sequence continues at coordinate 189,629 of NZ_JAGYGF010000006.1, forward strand.
GCCAAAACGGCGGCAACAACGAGATCGAGTAAAACACCCCGCCCAGATAAGTCAGCGGCGTCAGCACAAACGTCGGAATGATCGAGATGTCATCAAAGTTGCGCGCAAACACCGCGTTGATGAACCCCAGCAACGAGAAGATCGTCGCCGTCAGCACCACCACCAGAATGGTCACGCCCAGGTGATGCACCTGCAACTTGGTAAAGAACAGCGACAGCAACGTCACAATGAGCCCGACCATCAACCCGCGCAGCACGCCGCCCAGGGTGTAGCCGATCAGAATCGTGTGCGGCGACACCGGCGACACCATCAATTCCTCGATGGAACGCTGGAACTTGCTGCCGAAGAAGCTCGACACAACGTTGCCGTAGGAGTTGGTGATCACCGACATCATGATCAGCCCCGGCACGATGTATTCCATGTAGGTGAAACCACCCATGTCACCGATCTGCCGGCCGATCAGATTGCCGAAGATCACGAAGTACAAAACCATGGTGATCGCCGGCGGCAGCAGCGTCTGCGGCCAGATCCGGGTGAAGCGTTTGACCTCGCGATAAACGATGGTATTGAGCGCGACGAGATTGGGCTGCAGCTCGGAACTCATACCGCCACCTTCGACAGATTTTTCTCCACCAGGGACACGAACAACTCCTCGAGGCGATTGGTTTTGTTACGCAGGCTCAGCACTTCGATGTTCTGCTGCGCCAGTTGAGTGAACAGCGCGGTGATGCCCATGGACTTGTCGACCTGGACTTCAAGGGTATGGCCGTCGAGCAAACGGGTCGGGTAACCCAGCAACTGCGGCGCAACGCTCAGCATGTTTTTCGTGTCGAGCAGGAAGGTTTCCACATGCAGCTGGCCAAGCAGCTGTTTCATGCTGGTGTTCTCGACGATCGTACCGTGGTCGATGATGCCGATGTTGCGGCACAACTGCTCAGCCTCTTCCAGATAGTGCGTGGTGAGGATGATGGTGATGCCTTTCTGGTTCAGCTCGGTGAGGAACGTCCACATCGAACGACGCAGCTCGATATCGACCCCCGCCGTCGGTTCGTCGAGGATCAGCAGGCGCGGTTCGTGAACCAGCGCACGAGCGATCATCAAGCGACGCTTCATGCCGCCGGACAGTGAACGCGACGGCACATCGCGTTTGTCCCACAAACCGAGTTGGGTCAGGTATTGCTCGGCGCGTTCCTTGGCGATTTTCGGCGGGATGCCGTAATAACCGGCCTGGGTCACGACGATGTCGAAGGTTTTTTCGAACTGGTTGAAGTTGAATTCCTGGGGCACCACGCCGATGGAGCGCTTGAGCTGCGCAGGATTCTTGTCCAGGTCGTTGCCGAAGATATTCACTGTGCCGCTGGTTTTGTTCACCAGGGTCGAGAGAATGCCGATGGTCGTGGATTTGCCGGCGCCGTTGGGGCCGAGCAAGGCGAAAAAGTCACCTTCGGCGACGTCCAGATCGATACCACTCAGGGCCTGGAAACCGTTGCCGTAGGTTTTGGTTAGCTGCCGGATGGACAGAGCGGAACTCATATCGGATTTACGCACCAAGAAGGGAAGAAAGGGATCAATAAGGGCGGGCGGCGAGCATTGCAACCGCGGCGCATGAGCGCAATGGTGCTTGTCGCCGCCACACAAGTACAGTCAAGTGTGTCGATAGTGAGTATTAAGTCAACGCGGTCATAACAGCTTTCTTGTACGCCGCACGCTGCTTCAGCCGTGCATACCAGGCTTCCAGATGTGGCTGCGGCGCACGCTCGATCGGCATCTCGAACCAGGCATAAATGAAGCTGCCGAGGGGAATGTCGCCCATGCCGATTTCATCGCCGGACAAGTACGGTTTGGCCGCCAATGCCTGATCGGCCATTGCCAGCAAGCCATTGCACTCTTTGATTGCGGCGTTGATGGCGGGCCAGTCCTGTTGATCTGCCGGTGTGCGCAAGACACCCCAGAACACGGTGCGGAACGGCCCGGCAAAACTTGAAGTGGTCCAGTCCATCCATTTGTCGGCAGTGGCGCGGGCCTTCAGATCCGAGGGATACCAGGCGGTGTCGTTGGCGTGGCGGGCCATCAGGTAACGCACGATGGCGTTGGACTCCCACAGCACGAAGCCGTCGTCTTCAATCACCGGAACGCGACCGTTGGGATTCATCGCACGATACTCGGGCGTATCGACCACACCAAAGGCGCCGCCTGCATCGATGGCTTCATAGGCCAGGCCCAGTTCTTCGGCGGCCCACAAAGGTTTTCTGACATTCGACGAATTTTTCCGACCCCAGATCTTCAGCATGACCGCCTCTTGATAGATGAATGCGCAGGCAGCATACGCCGGATCAGCCGCGACTCAAATCGCTCTGCATGTCCCCCAACAGCGACGGCAACTGTTCGCTGAACAAGTGCGGATAGCACTTTTCCAGGTGTTCGAAAAAGAACGCCTCCGGCACATCGGTGAACTGACCGTGATCGATCAGGTACTCCATCAGTTGCTCGCCGTCACGATTGAACGGGTGGAAAACACTGTCATTGATCCCGTCGAATTCCAGCGGCGCAACGTTGAACATTTCGCAGAGTTTCTGGTTGAACGCCGGCGTGGCTTTGACCCAGCGATCGTTCAGGTACAGCTCTGTATAACCATGCATGGCGAACACGTCACTCTTGAGCAATTCCAGCAAACGCGGGGTCGACAAGTGATTGCGCACATCCGCCAGACCGATCCGCGCGGGAATCCCGCAATGCCGCGCCGCACCGGCGAGCAGCGTGGCCTTGGGCACGCAATAACTCTCACCGGTCGCCAGCGCATAACTGCCGCGCAAGGTCTCTGGATCGCGGCTGAACGTGTAAGGGTTGTAACGCACGGCCTCGCGCACTGCGTAATAGAGATTGATCGCCTGCTCGAGCGGATCGCGGTTACTGCCGCGATGTTTTTCGGCGAACTCCACCACCGACGGGTGGTCACTATCGATGAAGCGGCCGGGACGCAGATACTCGTGCATGAGGACAATCTCCTGGGGAAGCCACGAGTCTAGCGACAGGTTCAGCACAGAGATAACGACGTTTCGGCCAAACATGGACGCTTTGCCGCCCGCCCGGCGAACGATTTGCCCGGCCCGATGCCAATCGGTCCTACAAAACTCATCGAAGGTTTCCCACGATTTCAATCACCTCGCTCTGACCACCCTGTTTTGCGGATGCCGTCTAAGCTCTGAAGGTTGGTTTTGCCCTGGTTTCACGGAGGATTAAATATGCTGCTGTTGTGGATACTGGTTCTGGTTGTCGGGATTGCGTATTTAGCCCACCGCCGTATCGCCCCCCTACCCGCCCTGTGCATCGTTGCCGTTTATGTGGTCGCGATGGGCGCCTTCAGCCGTGCGCCTGGCTGGCTGCTGCTGGTGCTGTGGGTGTTGATCGCGGCCGTCGCAGCGCCCTTGTTGCTGCCCGACCTGCGCCGCAAATACTTCAGCGCGCCGCTGTTCAACTGGTTCCAGAAAACCCTGCCGCCGATGTCGGAAACCGAGCGCGATGCCATCGACGCCGGCACGGTGTGGTGGGACGGCGAACTGTTCAGCGGCCGCCCGGACTGGGACAAACTGCTGTCCTATCCCAAAGCTCAACTGACCGAAGAGGAACAAGCCTTCATCGATGGCCCGACCGATGAGCTGTGCGCGATGGTCACTGACTGGCAGATCGGCCAGGACATGGACCTGCCTGCCGAAGCCTGGACCCACATCAAGGAAAACGGCTTCTTCGCCCTGATCATTCCCAAGGAATACGGCGGCAAGGGTTTTTCTGCCTACGCCCACTCCCAGGTGGCCATGAAACTGGCGACCCGCAGCGGCGACCTCGCCTCCACTGTGATGGTCCCCAACTCCCTCGGCCCGGCTGAATTGCTGCTGCATTACGGCACCGACGAACAACGCAACCATTACCTGCCACGACTGGCGCGTGGCGATGACATCCCGTGCTTCGCCTTGACCGGACCACTGGCCGGCTCCGACGCCGGCTCGATGCCCGACACCGGGGTCATCTGCAAAGGTGAATGGGAAGGCAAGGAAACCCTCGGCCTGCGCCTGAACTGGGAAAAGCGCTACATCACCCTCGGCCCGGTCGCCACCCTCCTCGGCCTGGCCTTCAAGGCGTATGACCCGGATCACTTGCTGGGCGATGAAGTGGATCTGGGCATCAGCCTCGCGCTGGTCCCGACCGACACCACCGGTGTCGAGATCGGCCGTCGTCATCTGCCATTGGGCGCTGCTTTCATGAACGGCCCGAACTCCGGCAAGGACGTGTTCATTCCGCTGGACTTCCTCATCGGCGGCCAGGACATGCTGGGCAAAGGCTGGATGATGCTGATGAACTGCCTGTCGGTCGGGCGCTCGATTTCGTTGCCTGCGGTCGGCACTGGCGCGGCGAAGTTCACCAGCCTGGTGACAGGTCAATACGCGCAGATTCGTGAACAGTTCAACGTACCGTTGTCGGCGTTTGAAGGTATTCAGGAAGCCATGGCGCGCATCGGCGGCAACGCCTGGATGATGGACGCGGCGCGGATGCTCACCGCCAACGCGGTGGACCTGGGCGAGAAACCGTCGGTGCTGTCGGCGATTCTCAAGTACCACCTTACCGAACGTGGTCGCGAGTGCATCAGCCACGCCATGGATGTGCATGGCGGCAAGGCGATCATCATGGGGCCGAACAATTACCTCGGACGCAACTGGAATGGCGCGCCGATCTTCATCACCGTCGAAGGCGCGAACATTCTCTCGCGCAACTTGATGATCTTCGGCCAGGGGGCTATTCGCTGCCATCCATTCGTCCTGAAAGAAATGGCCCTCGCCGGGCGTGAAGACAAGGATCAGGCCCTCACCGAGTTCGATGGTTTGCTGCTCAAACACATCGGTTTTGCCGTGAGCAACGCCGCCAGCACACTGGTGCTGAACCTTGGTTTCGGTCAATTCGAACATGCACCGGGAGACAAGCTCAGCCAGGGGTATTTCCGTGCGCTCAACCGTCAGGCGGCTGCGTTCGCCCTGCTCGCGGACTTGAGCATGATGTTGCTGGGCGGTGAACTGAAACGTCGCGAACGTCTGTCGGCACGCTTGGGGGATGTGCTCAGCAACCTGTACCTGGCCTCCGCCGCGCTCAAGCGTTACCACGATCTCGACTCACCGGAACACATGGCGCCGCTGTTTACCTGGGCCATGGAAGAAAGCCTTGGTCAGTCGGAACGCGCGCTGGATGAATTGCTGACCAACTTCCCGAACAAGGTTTTGGGCTGCCTGTTGCGGGTGATTGTGTTCCCGCTCGGTCGCCGTCACAAAGGGCCGTCGGACAAACTCGGTGCAGAAGTGGCCGCGGTGATTGGCCGGGCCAAGGGCGATCCAACGCTCGAAGAATTGCTCGGTGGCTGCTTCCGCCCCCAGTCGGCCGATGACGCCGTCGGTGCCCTGCAACACACGTGTGACCTGTTGAACGCGGTGCAGCCGGTGCAGAAAAAACTCCACATGGCGCTCAAAAGCGGTCAGGTCAAACCGGTTGCCGGGGAAAACGTTATCGACGCCGCGCTGGAGGCGGGCGTGTTGCAGCCGGTGGAAGCGCACAACCTGCGCAATGCCGAAGTGGCGCGACGCAAGGTGATCGATGTCGACGATTTCGACAAAGAAGAGCTGAAGCTGGCTAAAGGAAAGGTCCGCTGATCCCGCTTGCGATGTAAAAAAGGGCGCAGGAGCTTTATACTCCCGCGCCCGTTTTGCTCTTGAGGACTTATCTCGTGTCCAACATCGTTGCCGATCATCTCGTTTTGCTCGACCACCTGCGCAGTATCCTGGTCGCCGTGGGTGAGGCCGATCAGGTTCCCGAAGAAAGCCATGCCTTGTTCCTGGAGCGCTTCGACGAACTGCGTGCGTTGCTGCCGGTCGACCCGATCGAAAGCCAATACCTGGGCCAGGACATCCTGTGCCAGGTGATCACCCGTTACCCGCAAATTGCTCACCTGGTCCCGCGTGACCTGTTGTGGTATTTCGCCGGTGACTGCCTGCACTACATGCCCGATGATGAAATCGACTTGTATCAGGCGCTGGAAGAACGTCGCTTCGAAGCTGAACAGAACGACGAACCGTTCGACTGGAATCAGGAAAAGCAGTTGCTGGCGATGTCGAACGACGACAGCAAGCACTGATCCCCGGTCAGAAATGCAAAAGGCCCGCATGGTTGAACATGCGGGCCTTTTTTTGTGGCATTGCGCAGAGATGTGGTGTCTGGGCGGACGCCTTCGCGGGCAAGCCTCGCTCCTACAGGTCCTGCACAAAAACCGTAGGAGCGAGGCTTGCCCGCGAAGGGGCCCGTCAGAGCAACCCATCACTCTCGGGCAACTCATACTCAGCCGCGACCTTGCCTGCCACACCGGGTTTACCCGGCTTGCTCAACGTCGGCTCCTTCCCAAGACATTCCACCAGATAGTCGATCAACACCCGCAGCTTCGGCGGCATGTAACGCGTCGGCGAATGCAGCAACCACGCCCCGCCGTGGTACGACGCCAGAAATGTCCAGTCCGGCAACACCTGCACAATCAAGCCCTGCTCCAGCGCATAACGCGCGGTGAAGTACGGCAGGCTGCCAATCCCGATGTGTTGCAACACCGCGCCCAGCCGCACACCGGTGTGATTGGCGGCATATCGCCCACGCACACCGACGGTGACGGCCTTGGTGCCTTTCTTGAATTTCCAGCGCGCATCACTCGGGGTCTCACCCAGGTAGATGCAACTGTGGTTGAGCAAGTCATGGGGATGGGTCGGCGTGCCGTGCTCGGCCAGGTACTGCGGGGTGGCGCAGAGCAAATGGTCGATGGTCAGCAACTGCCGCCCGACCAGCCCGGCAGGCGGCCGATCAGTGATACGAATCGCCAGATCGACGTTGTCGTCGATCAAATCCACCTGACGGTCTTCGAGTAACAGTTCCACATCCACTTTGGGATAACGCCGCAGAAATTCCGGCATATGTGGGTGAATCACGAATCGTCCTACGGCTTTGGGCACGCTGACTCGCACCAGCCCTTCCGCTTCATGGGTGAACTGACCGCTGATTTCCATCACCGACTTGGCTGCGCTGACCATCTCCTGACAACGCTTGAATACTTCCTCGCCTCCGTCGCTCAGCCGCAGTTTGCGCGTGGTGCGTTGCAACAGGCGCGTGGCGAGTGCCTTCTCCAGACGCGAGATGCTGCGACTGACCGCCGACGGTGAAGAACCCAGCTGACGCGCCGCTTCGGAGAAACTGCCGGTCTCGACAACCTTGACGAATATCGCCATTTCACCGAGCAACGGCAGAGGAAGATTTATGCTCACAGCGCAACAGTCCTTTGATGTTTGAACGGATTATCACGCAATTCCACGCTTCATATAATAAAAAACAAAATTTTTAATGAGGACATGGAATATGACGCTTCGCCTCTTTTTCCATAGTGATGACCTCAAGGCTAACGTGGAAGTCCTCGATTGCACGCCGCACGAGAACGAATTCGCCGTGGTGCTACGCGCCACACTCTTCCACCCTCAGGGCGGTGGACAACCCTTTGACACCGGCTGGATCGGCGAAAGCCAGGTACTGCGCGTGGTCCAGGACCCGGACCGGATCATCCATTTCGTCGACCGCCCCGTCCCTCTCGGCATGACCCAGATTCGCATCGATGAGCAACGTCGCCAGTTCAACGCACGGATGCATTCCGCCGGCCATCTGATCGGTCATTTCGTCCAGGCCATGGGCTGGATGCCGATCAAGGCGCATCACTGGCCGGGCGAGGGACGCGTGCAGTTCAAACCGGTGGATTGCGCGCAGGAGGTTGACGCCCGGACCATCGAGTCCGGCATAGAACAATGGATCGCCCATGACCTGCCGCGCCTGACATCGTTGCGCGAAGGCGCCCGGGAAATCGGTTTCGGTGAACTGCCCGCCTACGGCTGCGGCGGCACCCATGTACGTAGCCTGAAGGAATTGGGCACGGTCACGATCGCTTCCGTTTCGCAGAAGAAAGGAACGCTGTCAGTCCACTACAGCGTGGACTGAGCATTTGGACGATGCCGATTCCGGCATCGCCTGGCGCCGGGGGGCCTGCATTCGCGGGCTCCGTTGACTATCCGATAGATGGACCTGAACCATGATGCTTGACGTCGAGCGTCTCGATGAGACGTGCATAAAAAAACTGGCCAACGAAGAAGTCCTCGCCATCCGGGTCAAAAGCTTCCTGGCCCCGCCGCTGGCGATTCAGATCGGCGACAAGATTCTCGAGCCCGGTTTCGAAGGCTATATCAACGCACCGAGCATCGGTCGTATCGGCATGGCGTTTTATGAGGCTGAAAACCAGCCACTGCTGATCGAAGACTATTTCGAACGCGCCACGCGCAACATCGCGGAACTGCGCAACCGTTGCGCGCCCTACTCGTCCCCGGTCGACACCCTGCGCTGCATGCTCGATGAGTCCTGGCCGGCGGGCGCGCATCTGGAAAACCTCTACGGCCGCAAGATGTATGTCGGCTTGTCCCGAGTGGTGAAACCCGGCGTGTGCTTTCTGGCCCACCACGACATCTTCGCCAAGGACGCTCCCGACAGTTACCAGGCCAGAAGCCTCGATGCGCAGTTCGCCTGCAATGTTTACCTGAACATGCCCACCGAAGGCGGCGCGCTGCAGATGTGGGACCACGACATTTCTCCCGACCAGTTCGATGAAATGCGTGGCGACAGTTACGGCATCGATCCGGCGCTGCTCGGCGCTCCGATCCTGGAGGTCCTTCCGCAACCCGGTGACTTCATCATGTTCAATTCGCGCTGCATGCACTCGGTGACACCGGGCGTGGCCGATCCGCGCCTGAGCCTTTCTTTCTTTGTCGGCTATCGCGGCAATGCTTCACCCCTTACTTTCTGGAGTTGAGATGCAGTTTTCGAATTACCTGGGCGAGTTCCTGGCGCTGGCGACAATTCACTTTCTGGCCGTGGTCGCCCCCGGACCGGACTTTGCGGTCACCATCCGCCAGAGCGTGCGTTTCGGTCGGTGGGTAGGCATCTGTACGGCGCTGGGCATCGGCGCGGGCATTTCCGTGCACGTGCTTTACACCCTTCTTGGCGTCGGCGCGCTGATGCACACCACGCCCTGGCTGCTGACTGTGGCCAAGGTCATCGGCGGTGCCTACATTTTGTACCTGGGTGTGAGCCTGTTGCGCAGCAAGCCCAAATCCGCGCTGGAAGGTGATAAAGAAGCCGACGAGCCGGTCGTCGAACAAACGCTGCTGAAGGCGTTCACCACCGGGTTTCTGACCAACGCGACCAATCCCAAGGCCACGCTGTTTTTCCTGGCGATCTTCACCACCCTCATCAGTGCCACGACCCCGCTGAACATCCAGGCGCTTTACGGCCTCTGGATGTGTTTCGTGAACGCACTGTGGTTTGTCATCGTTGCCCTGTTCTTCTCCAGCAGCCGGGTGCGCGTGCTGTTCATGCGCATGGGGCATTGGTTCGAACGCACCATGGGGGTGATTCTGATCCTGTTCGCCGGGCGCCTGATTCTGTCGATGTAAAAACCCGCCCACGCAAAAGGCCCGCTCAGTCTGACTGGCGGGCCTTTTTTTTTGGCTTGGATATAAATTTTGCACAAACAAAAACGCCGCTCAATGAGCGGCGTTTTTGTGAATTTGGAGCGGGAAACGAGACTCGAACTCGCGACCCCGACCTTGGCAAGGTCGTGCTCTACCAACTGAGCTATTCCCGCAAATGGCGTCCCCTAGGGGACTCGAACCCCTGTTACCGCCGTGAAAGGGCGGTGTCCTAGGCCACTAGACGAAGGGGACACGCTGCCCGGAACACATGGTGTGTGTTTCGGTGCCCAGACCCGCATCCGAAGACTTGGTTCTGGTTTCACTCAGCCCTGCCCGAAAGCAACGCTGTTTAAAATTGGAGCGGGAAACGAGACTCGAACTCGCGACCCCGACCTTGGCAAGGTCGTGCTCTACCAACTGAGCTATTCCCGCATATTGGCGTCCCCTAGGGGACTCGAACCCCTGTTACCGCCGTGAAAGGGCGGTGTCCTAGGCCACTAGACGAAGGGGACACACGTACAACATTCACTCCCTACCGCGTTTCGCTGTGTGCTTTACGCTGTAAGTGGCGCGCATTCTATGGATGGATTGAGGGGTCGTCAACCCCCAGATATAAATTTATTTAAATCAATGACTTCGCCCTGCTTTAAGCAACGAATACGGCTTTTTGCTCGCCCTGTGTTTGACGCCTATATTCTGACACCCGCCAAGACGTTATAGTCCACCCACGCAACAGATGATGGCAATGTGCACCAAGCACACTATTACTTATATAAGCAGGTTTGCGGTCGATACAGGCATAAGCCTGTTCGTTTCAACCCGTCGAGCGGCCCTATGCGCTCCCCTGCCAAGCCACTACACTCGCACGCGAATCCCATAAAGAGGTCTTACCGGTGACACCACTCATGATCACCCTGCTAGTCGTAGCCGGGATCGCACTATTGATCGCCATTGGGTACATGAACCATGTGGTGGAAAACAACAAACTGGAAAAGGCCCGCACCAAGGTTGAGCTTAACGACCGCCTGCGTCGCTGTGGCGAAATTACCGAAACGTTCCCTGGCCAGCTGATGACTCCGGCTCTCAAGCTGTTGTTGACCCGCCTGGAACTGAACGTCTGCCAGCGCCTGTTGAATCTGGAAAAATCCAGCGCCAACCTCAAGGTGCGGATCAGCGAACTGAACACCCTTGTCGCGCAGGGCGAATCGATCCCGGTCAACAACCCGCCGGCACCGATCCAGACCGAAGCCAAGGCCAAGGATGTACGCTTCCTGCTCGAGGCCCTACACGGTCAGATCACCCGCGCGGCACAGGACGGTTTCCTGCCAACCAACGAAGCCAAACGCTGGATCCGCGAAGTTCGCCACATCCTGGTTCTGTTGCACATCGAATTCTTCAACAACCTCGGCCAGCACGCCCTGCAACAAAACCAGCCTGGCCAGGCTCGCCTGGCGTTCGAACGTGGTGTGCAATACCTGCGCAAACAACAGGAACCACAGGTCTACGCCGAACAACTCGAATACCTGGAAAAGCTCCTGGCCCGTGCGAATGCACAAGTCATGGACAAAACTGCGCCGGCTGAAGGCGAAGTGAACCAATTGACCGAAGGCCTCAAAGACGTCGAGGCGGATGCGGACTGGAAGAAGAGAGTGATTTACGACTGATCACGCAAAGATGAAGAGCCACCGACAAGGTGGCTTTTTTTTGCGTTGGGTTTTAGCGGCGGGTACATCCGGAGAAGATTGGGCGGCTGTCAGGCCGTCATCGCCGGCAAGCCGGCTCCTACAAAGGGCGTGGTACATCCGCGAGAATCAGGTCGGTTGTCAGGCCGTCATCGCTGGCAAGCCAGCTCCTACAAAGGGCGTGGTACATCCGCGAGAATCAGGTCGGTTGTCAGGCCGTCATCGCTGGCAAGCCAGCTCCTACAAAGGGCGTGGCACATCCGCGAGAATCAGGTCGGTAGTCAGGCCGCCATCGCCAGCAAGCCGGCTCCTACAAAGGGCGTGGTACATCCGAGAGAATCAGGTCGGTAGTCAGGCCGCCATCGTCGGAACGCCGCCCGCAGCAAGCCGGCTCCTACAAAGGGCGTGGTACATCCGCGAGAATCAGGTCGGTTGTCAGGCCGCCATCGCCGGCAAGCCGGCTCCTACAGGGGATCGCGTTTGCTTTCGCTTCTCACCACTCATCAGGCCGAGCGTTAGCTCGCCTTACGCTTTTGATTTTGATCTGCCCGCCCCTTCGGGAGGCTGAGTGGAGGTTCTGCGCAGTGGGCAACCCGGCATGGATGCCGGGTTAGCCGCCCCCGGCCATGGATGGCCGATGGCGGCGGGCCCACGGAGCAGGACCGGAGCGAGGGAACGCCGAGCCTTAGCGAGGGGCCGGACGCCGGGGCGAGACCTTTTGGTTCCTTTTGGGGCGTTTGCCAAAAGGGACTCGCCGTAAGGGCGAAACCGTAAGTGGCCGTTACACCAAGAATGGATATGTACACCAACAAGAGATAGGTCGGCTGTCAGGCCGCCATCGCCGGCAAGCCGGCTCCTACAAGGGCCATACCGATCAAAGCCGGAAATGCCCGACCATCCCCTTCAACTCAACCCCCAACTGCGCCAACTCGATACTCGACGCCGCATTCCCCTGCATCGCCAACGAAGACTGATCCGCACTCGCACGAATACTGGTCACACTGCGATTGATCTCCTCAGCCACAGAACTCTGCTCCTCGGCAGCCGCTGCAATCTGCTGGTTCATCTGTTGAATCAACGACACCGCCGCAGCAATACTGCCCAAGGCACTTTCGGTCTGAAGCGCATCACTGACCGCCAGTTTCACCAACTCGCCACTGCTCTGAATCTGATGCACCGACGACTGCGCCGCCGAACGCAAGGCGCTGACCAGACGTTCAATCTCCTCGGTCGATTGCTGAGTCCGCTTCGCCAGCGCCCGCACTTCATCGGCAACCACCGCAAACCCCCTGCCCTGCTCGCCGGCCCGTGCAGCCTCGATGGCCGCGTTCAGCGCCAACAGGTTCGTCTGCTCAGCCACACTCTTGATCACGCTGAGCACCGTGCCAATATTCTGAATCTCCGCACTCAGGCTCTCGATGCTGGAACTGGCCGAGGACGCCGAGTCGGCCAGCTGCTCGATCCGCGCCATGCTCTGGCGCACGACCACCTGGCCACTTTCGACCTTGTCGTCCGCCGTCTGCGCAGCCTGGGCAGCTTCTTCCGCGTTACGTGCAACATCGTGCACGGTGGCGGTCATCTGGTTCATTGCAGTTGCGACCTGCTCGGTTTCTTCTTTCTGACTGCTGACTTCAAGATTGGTCTGTTCGGTCACCGCCGACAGCGATTGCGCGGAACTGGCCAATTGCTCGATGCCCGCCTGCAAACCGCTGACAATGCTGCTGAGCCCCGCGCCCATTTGCTGCATGGCCTGCATCAGTTGGCCGATCTCGTCCCGGCGGGTCACTTCAACCGTCGCACTCAAATCGCCCGCGGCAATCTGCTGAGCCACACGGATCACACTGCGCAATGGCCCCACGATCAATCGGGTAATCACCCACGCCGCGATCAGCCCGACCAGCAAGGCCAGGGCCGATGAACCGATAATCAGCAGCGAATTCTTTTTCAGCTCGGCCTGCATCGACTGGTCTTCGGCAACATAGGCCTGATCCACCCGCTCCACCACCTGCGCGGCGCGCTGATGCAGCTGTTCATAGACGGTTTTTTCCTGGGCCAGCAGGCCGGTGTACTCGGCAAGTTTTTCGCTGAAACCGCCAATGTGCCCGACCACCTCATTGAGGACCGTCTGATAGCCCTCGTCCTTGACCGTGGTTTTCAACTGCTCGGCCTGAGCCAGCGCCTGGTCGGCCTGCTCGATCTTGCCTTGGCTGGCACTGTCATCGCCCTTGCGGCTCTGGTCCAGACGCACGCGCGCCTCGTTCATGGCTTGCAACATCAGCCGCGATACCTGGCTGACTTGATTGGCCTGTTCGATGAACTGGCTGCCGTCCTTGCCCTCGGAGTCCTTCAAGGTATAAGCGCCATCGTCGGCGAGACCGGCCTGCAACACATCAAGGTTGTTGGCCACGCTGGACACCGACCAACTAGCCATTTCCAGCGCCAGGTCCTTGGCCTGACTCAGCGAGACAAATTCGTCAAACGCCTTGCGATAAGCTCCCAGCGATTGCTCGACGTCGTTCATCACCGGAACGTTGGCCGGTGATTGCGCCTTGAGCTGATTCGCCAGGACGACCAGGCCTTCAACGCCCTCGTGCAACGCAGTGACGATTTTCGGGTTGCCGTGCAAGGCGTATTCCTGCTCAAGCAACCGCACCTTGAGCAAGCCACTGTTGAGCGACGACATCTGTTTGAGCCCGTCGAAGCGCTGGCTGATGGTTTGCAGGGACCATACGCCGATGGCCGCCACCAGGGCTGTCAACAGCAGCACCAGCAGAAACCCGACACCCAGTTTTTTTGCCATACCGAGGTTGGCAAAACGTCCTTGCACGGCCGAAATCATTGCACTTAGTCCCCTGACATAGTCTGTTAACGCAGATTCGCAACGGGCCTGTGTCAACACAAGTCTCTGGCGTCGGAATAATGGCAAAAAGCTACGCCAACGTCGTTTTCAGAACGCTTGAGGTCGATTCAAAGCGGTGGCCTGAAAAAACGCCCGGGCTCGCGGATCACAGGCATAGGCCACATTGATACGCTGCCAGTCACCGGCCTCGCCGGCAGGACTGAAGGCTGTCGCGCAAGACAGCAGGACACCGTGGCGTCGAGCCTGAATCCGCAGGTGAGCGTAGTCGGACTTGCGCGATCGCGCCCAGATGAACAGGCCCCCGACGGGTTTGCCAAAGACCTCCCACTCGGCGTCTTCCAGCATCTGCAATGCGGCCTCTCGGTCACCGCTCAGACGTTGCCGCAGGCGCAGCACCAACTTGCGATAGGCACCGCTAGCCAACAGGCAGGCCAGCACCGACTCGCAAAACCCGGAAGTACCCAGGCTGCTGATCCTCTTGACCTCGGCCAGCCTTGAAATGACTTCCGCGCCAGCCACTACAAAGCCGACCCGCAACGAACTGCTGAGAATCTTGGAATAGCTGCCGAGGTAAATCACGTTGTCATCGGTCTCCATGGCAGCGAGTCGCACGCCCGGGCCACTGTGCAAATCCGCGTAGACATCGTCTTCGATCACCAGCGCGCCATGGGTTTTCGCCAGTTGCAGGACCCGCTCCGCCACCGCCGGCGTCAGGCTGCTGCCCGTCGGGTTGTGATAGAAGCTGTTGATGAACAATGCCCGGGGCTTGTTCTCCCGCAGCAGTACCGTGAGCGCTTCGATGTCCGGCCCGCGCGGCGTGCGCGGTACCTCAAGCATGTTGACACCCCGCAGCCTGAGCAACTCGAACAGCAAGGAATAACCGGGGCTTTCCACCACCACGCAATCACCCGGCTTGAGCAAGGTGCGCACGATCAGGTCAAGCCCCTGACTGGCGCCCGCGGTTGTCATGATTCGACTTTCTTCTGCGGCGATATCCAGCAGCCTCAGGCGCTTGAGGATTTGCTGACGCAACGCCCGCAAACCCAACGGCGTGCTGTAGTTGAACAGCGCAGCCATGTCCGTGCGACTGACCTCACGGATCGCGTAGCTCAGGTCGTCGGTTTCACGCCAGCTTTCGGGAAGCCCGCCACTCCCCAGCGGCAGCTCACCCTCCCTGCTGCGTGAATTGACCTCTGTACCTTCTAACCACGGCGAGTCCGCAGCGACCAACGCCGGGGTTGCGACGACGAACCCCGCGCCATGACGTGGCGCCAGCATGCCTTGGGCCACCAGCCGCTCACAGGCCTCAACGACGCTGGTCTGACTGAGCAAGTTGACCCGTGCAATTTGCCGCGCAGAAGGCAAACGCGTCCCCGCCTCTATTTCGCTCTGACGCAGCCAGCAAGCCAGCGCGTCGACGATTTGCTGTACGACCGGCACCATTGCCTGTCGATCGATTCTCAATTCCATGAGCAAGCAAACTCCTGTTTGTTTCGCGGAAAACAGTTAATCACAGCAACGCTGGATGGGCTGTGCGACAACGCCGCCAAAACTCACGGATCTAACCATTTGAAACACATTGCCCGAGCCATTCCCCAGGCAAAAAAAAAACCCGCACACGTGGCGGGTTTTCTTGCGGTGCATGGCCCGGCTTCAGAACGCCGTGACGCCACCGTCCACCGCCAGCGAATGACCGGTGGTGAACGCGGCACCGTCGCTGCACAAGTACAGCACGGCACTGGCGATTTCTTCGACCTTGCCGATGCGACCCACCGGGTGCATGGCGCTGGCGAATTCGCCCTTCTTCGGATCCGCTTCATAGGCGCGGCGGAACATGTCGGTGTCGATCACCGCCGGGCATACCGCGTTCACGCGAATCTTTTTCTTGGCGTATTCGATTGCCGCCGATTTGGTCAGGCCGATCACCGCGTGCTTCGACGCCGCATAGATGCTCATCTTCGGCGCGGCACCGAGGCCAGCTACCGAAGCCGTGTTGACGATCGCGCCACCGCCCTGAGCCAGCAACAACGGCAGCTGATACTTCATGCACAGCCAGACGCCTTTGACGTTGACGCCCATGATCGCGTCGAATTCGTCGACCGTGCCTTCGGCCAGTTTGCCTTTCTCGATTTCAATGCCCGCGTTATTGAAGGCGTAGTCGAGACGGCCGTAGGTATTCACCACTTCGTCCATCAGATTTTTTACATCGCTTTCCAGGGTGACGTTGCAACGCACGAAGGTCGCTTCGCCGCCCGCCGTACGAATCAGCGCCACGGTGCCTTCACCGCCTGCGGTGTCCATGTCGGCCACCACCACTTTCAACCCTTCGGCGGCGAACGCTTGGGCGGTCGCGCGGCCGATACCATTGGCGGCGCCCGTGACTACAGCGACCTGGCCGGAAAACGTCATGCTCATTGTGATGCCCTCGAAGTGAAGAATGTGCAGGTTAGCGTGCGACCAGTCTAGCCACAGGCACGACCCGCGCGGCAGCACTATCAGAAGCCCGGTTAAGTGACCATGAGTTGCAGTGATAAAACCACCAGACCGACTATCACTGCACTGGATCGATGTGCATTCGCCGCATCAGCCGAACTTGCGGGGTCGTCCATGAAGGTCTATCAACAAGGCTTCATTCATCTTGAGTGCCTGTCATGACTACCCAGACCAATCGCCAGTTCCTGCTCGCCAAACGTCCGGTGGGCGCGGCGACCCGCGAGACATTTACCTATCAGCAAGTCCCGGTCGGCGAACCGGCCACGGGTCAGATCCTGGTCAAAAACGAATACCTGTCCCTGGACCCGGCCATGCGTGGCTGGATGAACGAGGGCAAGTCCTACATCCCGCCGGTCGGTATCGGCGAAGTCATGCGCGCACTGGGCGTAGGCAAAGTCGTGGCATCCAGCCATCCGGGGTTTGCGGTCGGGGACTACGTCAACGGCGCCCTGGGTGTGCAGGATTACTTCCTCGGCGAGCCGCGCGGCTTCTATAAAGTCGATCCGAAACTGGCACCGCTGCCACGTTACTTGTCCGCGCTGGGCATGACCGGGATGACGGCCTACTTCGCCCTGCTCGATGTCGGCGCACCGAAGGAAGGTGACACCGTGGTACTTTCCGGCGCGGCCGGTGCGGTAGGCAGCATCGCCGGGCAGATCGCCAAGATCAAAGGCTGCCGCGTGATCGGCATCGCGGGCGGCGCGGACAAGTGCAAGTTCCTGATCGACGAGCTGGGTTTTGACGGTGCCATCGATTACAAGAGCGAAGACGTCGTCGCCGGCCTCAAGCGCGAATGCCCGAAAGGTGTGGACGTGTATTTCGATAACGTCGGCGGCGATATTCTCGACGCCGTGCTGAGCCGTCTCAACCTGAAGGCACGAGTGGTGATTTGCGGCGCCATCAGCCAGTACAACAACAAGGAAGCGGTCAAAGGGCCGGCCAACTATTTGTCGCTGCTGGTCAACCGCGCACGCATGGAAGGCTTTGTGGTGATGGACTATGCCGCACAGTTCGCCGCGGCCGGGCAGGAAATGGCCGGGTGGATGGCCAAGGGGCAGCTCAAGAGCAAGGAAGATATTGTCGAAGGGCTGGAGACGTTCCCGGAGACGCTGATGAAGTTATTCAGCGGCGAGAATTTCGGCAAGTTGGTGTTGAAGGTATAAAAAGCTTCGCGGGCAAGCCTCGCTCCTACAGGTCAGTGTCGTTCGCGGAGTACGTGCACGACGTGATACCTGTAGGAGCGAGGCTTGCCCGCGAATGGTTTTAGCAGGCGCCGCTTAAGCGATTTCGGCTACGACGTCAGCCAACGCCTTGGCCGGATCCGCCGCCTGGCTGATCGGACGGCCGATCACCAGGTAATCGGAACCGGCATCCAGTGCCTGACGCGGCGTCAGAATGCGGCGCTGATCGTCCTGGGCGCTGCCCGCAGGACGAATCCCCGGGGTCACCAGTTGCAACGACGGGTGAGCCGATTTCAAGGCCTGGGCTTCCAGCGCCGAGCACACCAGACCGTCCATCCCGGCTTTTTCCGCCAGCGCAGCCAGGCGCAACACTTGCTCCTGCGGTTCGATATCCAGACCGATGCCGGCCAGATCTTCACGCTCCATGCTGGTCAGCACGGTCACGCCAATCAGCAGCGGTTTCGGGCCGGTGCGCTGATCGAGCACTTCACGGCAAGCCGCCATCATGCGCAGACCACCGGAGCAGTGCACGTTGACCATCCACACGCCCATTTCCGCCGCGGCTTTTACTGCCATGGCGGTGGTGTTCGGGATGTCGTGGAACTTGAGGTCCAGGAACACTTCGAACCCCTTGTCGCGCAAGGTGCCGACGATTTCCGACGCGCAGCTGGTGAACAGTTCCTTGCCGACTTTGACCCGGCACAGTTTCGGGTCCAACTGGTCGGCCAGCTTCAGTGCGGCGTCACGGGTGGGGAAATCCAGGGCGACGATGATAGGAGTCTGGCAGACGGACATGTGCGGGCTCTCAGGCAGGACGAAATCGGCGCGCATTGTAGCGGAACCAGCGCGGCTGCGGGACCCGATGATCGGTAAATCGTCGTCGGCGCTCAGCCAAGCCTAGCCCTTTCGCCGATTGTGTCGAGACCGATACACTCACGACACGCCCACAACACCCTTCCCCGCTACCCTCGGCAGCCGCAACACGTCCTTACAGCACTTCCCGCCTCCGGGCCGGACGCCTATGCTGAAGCCACAACCTCGCAGCCCATCTTTGTGGTTGGCAGCCTACCTGGCAGATGAACGCACGCATGCACAACACCCACGCACCTGTGAACGACGATCAAAAAGCGCCCGGCGATGACAAACGCTGGAGCATTCGCGCCCTGATCGTCGACGATGACGTCCCGATCCGCGAACTGATGATCGACTACCTGGCCCGTTTCAACATCCACGCCAGCGGCGTCACCGATGGCGCGGCCATGCGCCTGGCGCTGCAAGCGGAGCATTTCGACGTGGTGGTGCTCGACCTGATGCTGCCCGGCGAAGACGGTCTGTCGCTGTGCCGCTGGTTGCGCGCCGAATCGGACATTCCGATCCTGATGCTCACCGCGCGTTGCGAACCCACCGACCGGATCATCGGCCTGGAACTGGGTGCCGACGATTACATGGCCAAACCGTTCGAACCACGGGAGCTGGTCGCACGGATTCAGACCATTCTGCGTCGGGTGCGCGACGACCGCACCGAACAGCGTGCGAATATTCGCTTCGACAACTGGCGCCTGAACAGCGTGCTGCGCCAGTTGATCGCGGCGGATGGCCTGGTGGTGCCGCTGTCCAACGCCGAGTTCCGCTTGCTCTGGGTGTTCATCGAACGTCCGCGCCGGGTGCTCAGCCGTGAACAATTGCTGGATGCGGCGCGCGGTCGTTCGATAGAAGCCTTTGATCGCAGCATCGACCTGCTGGTTTCGCGTCTGCGCCAGAAACTCGGGGACGACCCGAAAGCCCCACAGTTGATCAAAACCGTTCGCGGCGAGGGTTACCTGTTCGATGCACGAGACATCGGCTGATGCGTGCGCGCTTCGATACGCTGTTCGGTCGCCTGTTTGGCGTGCTGCTGGTGGCGATCATCCTGGCGCATCTGCTGGCGTTTGCCTGGTTTCATCATTACGGCCCACCTCCGCCGCCGCCCCCGCCCGAGTTCGCCCAAGGCTTCGACGGACCACGCCCGCCGCCGGACCCGCGTTTCGAAAACCGGCCACCACGGCCATGGTTCGGCGGGCCGCTGGTGCCACTTACCTTCCAGCTGATTTCGCTGATCATCGCCGCCTGGTACGGCGCCAAACTGTTGAGTCGGCCGATCCAGCGCCTGAGCGACGCCGCCGAGCGCCTGAGCGAGAACCTCGACAGCCCGCCGCTGGATGAGTCCGGCCCACGGGAGGCCCGGCAAGCGGCCTACACCTTCAACCTGATGCAAAAACGCATCATCGAACAGATGCAGCAGCGTTCGCGGATGCTCGGCGCGGTGTCCCACGACCTGCGCACGCCGCTGTCACGCCTCAAGCTGCGGCTGGAACAGATCGACGACGACAAGCTGCAAGGCCAGATGCGCCAGGATCTGGACGACATGATCAGCATGCTCGACGCCACCCTCACCTACCTGCACGAGCAGCGTACCAGTGAGGCACCGCAGTGGATGGACGTGCAGGCGCTGGTCGAATCCTTGAGCGAAAACGCCCAGGACCAGGGCTCCGATGTCCAGGCCAGCGGCCATTGCGCACCGTTGCAAGTGCAGCCGATGGCGTTGCGCTCGTGCATCAACAATCTGCTGGATAACGCACTGCGTTATGCCGGCCAGGCGCAGGTCGTGCTTGAGGACAATCGCGAGCACCTGGTGATCCGGGTCATCGACCATGGGCCGGGGATTGCGGCAGATAAACGTGAAGCGGTGTTTGAACCATTCTTCCGCCTGGAAGGTTCGCGCAATCGCAACTCCGGCGGTGTCGGTCTGGGCATGACCATTGCGCGTGAAGCGGCTGAACGATTGGGTGGGCAATTGAATCTGGAAGAAACGCCTGGCGGCGGTTTGACCGCCGTAATCCGACTGCCCCGCACCTGAATCCCCACATAAATCCACTGTGGGAGCGGGCTTGCTCGCGAAAGCGGTGGGTCAGTCAACATCAATGCTGAATGATCCACCGCTTTCG
>NZ_JAGYGF010000060.1:0-39593 GCF_019947305.1 Pseudomonas sp. BF-RE-21
GTGTACCTGACAGAGTTAATGTCGACTGACACACCGCTTTCGCGAGCAAGCCCGCTCCCACATTTTTTATTGCAGTGGGCTCAATACCCGCGATTGAAATCCACTTCGCCGCGCAACGCTTCACCCGCCTGATACGCCCGCAAATTCTCGACAAACAACTTCACCATCATCGTCGGTGACGTTGGTGCGGAGCTGTGGCCGGTCAGCAGCAGGCCCCAGGCCGTCCAGAACGGATGACGTTGCGGCAGCGGCTCCTGACGGCAGACGTCGATCACAGCGCCCGCCAGATGCCCTTCCTTCAAGGCTTCCACCAGATCCGCATCGACCACCGCCACGCCGCGCCCGACGTTGATGAACAACCCGGTCGGCTTGAATTGCTTGAACAGCGCCGCGTTGTACAGGTCGTGGGTGCTCGGGGTGTTTGGCAGCAGATTGATCACGTAATCCACTTCACCGACCAGGCGCGGCAAGTCCGCCAGCGCTCCCACTTCGACAAACGGAGCCTGCTCGCGGGCTTCGCTGGCGATGCCATACAACTCGACGCCAAACGGCAGCAGGAACTGCGCGACGGTCTGGCCGATATCGCCGGTGCCGACGATCAAGACCTTGCGCCCCGCCAGGCTTTGGCCCTGACGACTGTCCCATTTGCGCTCGACCTGACTGACCAGCCGCGGCAGCACTTCGCGTTCGTGGCCGAGCATGTAGGTCAGCACGTATTCAGCCATGACCTGACCGAAAATCCCGACAGCGCGAGTCAGGCGATAGTGGCGCGGCAAACCGTCGGCCAGCAGCGGCGTGATCCCGGCCCACGTCGACTGCAACCATTGTGGCTGGTGGCCCTGACGCAACAGAGTGGCCAGGAGGTCCGGCTGACCCAGCCAGATCGGGCAATCGGCAGCCTGACTGGCCAGTTCGGCGGAGTCACCGCTGGTCAGCACTTCCAGATCAGGTGCTGCCTGACGCAACAGTTGGGCATACACAGGGTGGTCGTGTTCAGCAATCAGAACGCGCATGGTTCAAACCTTTCAAAAGCAGTGCAGACGGCCGCCGAGGGAGTATCGCTCCCTCGTTGCGGCCATCGCCAAAATCATTCCAGTTTTTCATAAAGGCTCTGAACAGAGCCTGTCTGCCGACTACATCGGGTCGTTGCGTCGCAACAACTCTTCCGGCAAGTGTTCGATGTATTCGTCTTCGGCCGGCGGCATTTGCAGGTGATAGCCCTGCTTGTCGAGGTTTTCCAGCACCACGGCGATGTCCTCGCGCGACAGCTTGCGCTCGGGGGTCAGCACCAGGTCAAACGCGTGGTGAGGTTTGCCGAAAGCGGCCATCAGACTTTCCGGAACGCGCTCCAGTGCATCGCTTTTGAGCACATAGAGGTACATCTCGTTTTTCTTCAGGCTTCGATAGATGGAGCAAATACGTTTCAAGGCTGTTCTCCGGCGGTGGCCAGGCTGTCGAGCAGCGCCTGGCCCATCAATTCGCGGCGCCAGCCACGCAGCGAATCAGGCAATTGGTAAGGACCATTGGGGAAGCCGCTCTTGAGCAGCGCTTCCAGGGTTTTCTTGCGCAGCATCAGTTCCGGCGCGACGTTCAGTCGCTCGGCTTCGGCCTGGCCGAGTGCACGCAACTGTTTGATCAGTGCGGCAGCATCCACCGGCAACGGTTCCGGCACGGCAGGCGGCCATTGATCTGGCGACACACTGCCAGAGCGCTTGATCAGATCAAGCAGAAATTCGCCGTCCTGACGCACGGTACGCGGGTGCATGTCTTCGATTTTCGCCAACGCCCCGAGGTTGTCCGGTTGCGTGCGCGCCAGCGGCCACAGGGAATGTTCACGGATGATGCGATTGCGCGGCAGATCACGGGCGCGGGCCTCGCGTTCACGCCAGGCGCAGAGTTCACGCAAAACGGCGAGCTGAGCGCGAGACAACTTCCAGGCCAGTTTCGCTTCGCGGTAAACCTCGTACGGGTCGACTTCACGACGCAGGTTGGCCACCAGCTCGGCGCCGTCTTCCAGGACCCAGGCGTACTTGTCGTCAGACAGCTTCGGACGAAGCTGTACGAAAACTTCCGCCAGGTGCAAGGCGTCTTCGGCGGCGTAGCTGATCTGGGTGTCAGACAGCGGGCGTTGCAGCCAATCGGAACGGGTCTCGCCCTTGGGCAGGTCGATGCCGAGCACTTCCTGCACCAACCGCGAATACCCCATGGAGAAACCGAGGTTCAGGTAGGCGGCGGCCAATTGCGTGTCGAACAGCGGCGCCGGCAGGCTGCCGGTCAGGCGCAGCAACACTTCGAGGTCTTCGCTGCACGCGTGGACGACTTTGACCACCGCCGGGTTTTCCAGCAACGCGGCCAGGGGTTGCCAGTTGTCGATGGTCAACGGGTCAATCAGGTAAGCGCGTACGCCATCGCCGATCTGCAGCAAACCCGCGATCGGATAAAAGGTGTCGACCCGCATGAATTCGGTGTCGAGGGCAACGTAGGGCAGCTGCTGCCACTCGGCGCAAAACCGGCCGAGGCTATCGTTGTCGCGAATCCAGTGAATATCGATGGCCACACGGCTCTCCCTTGAAGAATGGCGCGCAGTATATATCGCCCCCGGCGATTTCCGCGCCTCCACTGAACAAGAGCTTTAGCGAAAACACCTGCTTGTTAGCAAGAATAGTCTGACGGAGGGAGGTTATCTGGCCTTACGCAGCACGTAGACGCGCATCCGCGTGCAACCGGGCAGGAAATCCTGATGGCTGAGTAAACGGAACCCGGCCTGTTTGAACTCGGCTTCCACCTCGGCCTTACTGGCCAGATGCCGGGCATGAGTGCCTTGTGCATCGGGTTGCCGGCGTTTGAAATGAGCTTCGACCCGCACCGCGACAATCACGGTGTCGCGGCTGACCCGGTGGAACTCACCGAGCATGGCTGACCGATGCTCGGCGCAGGCGATGTGCTGAAACAGTTGCATGCAAAAAATGCAGTCCACCGCATTCGCCGACAAGCCGATGGCGAACGCCGAACTCTGAAAGGTCTTGACCCGTTTCAACAGCTCTTGCGGGTGATGGATCGGGGCGTGATCGAGCATGTCCTGCGACGGATCGGACGCCAGGATCACCCGGTTCGCGTGTTCGGCCAGCACCGGCCAGAAACGTCCGGCCCCGCAAGCGACGTCAAGAATCAACCCCGGCTCGCCGGCCACTTTGAGCGCGTTGCGCACCAACTGCTCGTCCCGCCAGAACGCCAGGCGCCCGGCCAGGCCACGCGGACGCGGCTGCATGCAGACGCGGGCGTGTTCCTGGTCATAGCGCCGGGCGAACTCAAGCTCGAAGGCGGATGGGGGTTGAGGGGACATGTGTGATTGCTCTTGTAGGAAAATCTACCGGCCGCAGGTTAGCGGCCGATACGTGAAAAAAAGGTTGCCACCCTCACTCTTTGGCCAAGACGCCGTCGATCACCGCACCACGGCAGCCGGCAAACAGGTCCAGATCCTGGTTGTAGACCTTACTGTTGACCTCCAGCAGACCGAGCATCGAATGGAACAGGTTGTCCTGGCTCAGCGGCTTTTCACGGCTCAATTGCAGGCAGTGTGTGTCCACCGAGAACGACTTTTGATAGCTGTCAGAGAACCAGGCCAGCATCGCAACATGCTTCTGTTGCTCCGGCGCCAGCATGTAAGGCGTACCGTGGAGGAACAGGTTGTATTCGCCCAGGGATTCGCCGTGGTCCGACAGGTAGAGCATCGCGGTATCAACTTTGTCCTGGTTGCTGCGCAACAGATCGATCAGGGTCGACAGCACGTGGTCGGTGTAAACGAGGGTGTTGTCGTAACCATTGACGATACTTTCGCGACTGCAATTATTCAGGGCATTACTTTCACACACAGGCGTAAAGCGTTCGTACTCTTTCGGGTAGCGCTTGAAATACTCCGGGCCATGACTGCCCATCTGGTGCAACACCAATACCGTGTCTTTATCCAGGGTGTCGATGAAGTGCTGCAAACCTTGCAGGAGAATTTCATCGCGGCATTCACTATTGGCGCAGAGCACCGGGTCTTTCAGGTTACTGACATCGTCGAGGGTGACGCGGTCGCACGTGCCTTTGCAGCCTGACTGGTTATCGCGCCATATCACCTCGAGGCCTGCACGCTTGAGCACATCCAGCAGGCCTTCTTCATTCTTGGCCTTGCTCGCGTTGTAGTCCTTGCGGCCCATGTTGGAAAACATGCAGGGCACCGACACGGCCGTTTCAGTACCGCAGGAATGCACATCGGTGAACGCGATCAGGCCGGCTTCTTTATCCAGTTTCGGCGTGGTGTCACGGTTATAACCCAGCACACCGAAGTTCTCGGCCCGGGCACTTTCACCGACCACCAGCACGGTCAGGGATTTGCGGCTGTGCGCTTGCCAGGTCGGATTTCTCTCGGCGTCCTCACCGATTTTAACGAAAGGCTGATGGGCCGAAGCGACTTGCTCACGCAGGTAGCTGAACGAGGCGCCGATGTAGTTACTCGGGACCACCATCAAACGCAATTCATGGTGATTGCGAAACAGTGAGGACAGGCCCTGATAGTTGACCAGTGCGACGCCACCGATCACCGCCACCGACGCAACACTTACCAGTACTTTACTGAGCAACTCACGGTGCCAGCTACGGTAATTAATTGGCGTCTTCCACAACAACCAAGAGGGTAAAACCCCGAGCAGAACAATATAAACAAGTAACTTTATCGAGAGTAAGTCACGCACTTCCGTGGCATTGGTTTGCGCAAAGTTACGCAACATGCCGGTGTCGATAAGTGCACCGTATTGCCCCATGAAATACGCCACCCCGGCGCTGATCATGAAGAGTAGGGTCAAGACCGGTTTTAACAGCGGGCGGAACGCCAGCAGGGTCAATACGATGTTGAAAGCAGCCAGAATCATCAAGCCAAAAGCCACACGCATGACGATGCCTTGACCGTCGAACGCGGTGATTTCAAACAAATGTTGCCAGAGCACCAAATTAAAGCCTGTCAATAAAAAGGCACTGGCAATCAACGTCACCCACTCGGGGCGAACGGCTTTGAGTTTCCACATGATAATCGGCTGTTCCTGAAAAGAAGTGCCGTCGGTCAATGTGAAAATTTCATTGACCGCGACAGCACTAATTTTAAGTAGCCAACCATCAATTTTTTGTGAAAAAGAAGCCAACGATTAGTTGGCTTAAGGCGTTTAACTACATCTTGAGATGTATTTGAGAATGGTTCAGGCCTGGTTCAGGTACCAACGCCAATCCTGCTCACCGACCTCGCCCATGAATTGACGATACTCGGCACGCTTCACCGCGAGGTAAACACCCAGAAATTCTCTGCCAAAGGCCTCTCGCGCCCAGCCCGAACCTTCCAGTGCGCGCAAGGTGGTCAGCCAGTCGGTGGGCAGCAGTTCCGCGGCCTGGGCGTAACCATTGCCTTCCACGGGCGCACCTGGGTCCAGTTGTTCGCGAATGCCGCGATGGATACCCGCCAGAATCGCCGCAGCCGCCAGGTACGGGTTGGCGTCGGCGCCGCAAATGCGATGTTCGATGTGCCGCGAGAATGCCGGCCCGCCTGGCACGCGTAGACTCACGGTGCGATTGTCCACGCCCCAGGTGGCCGCCAGCGGCGCGTAGCTGTTGGTCTGGAAGCGACGGTAGGAGTTAGCGTTCGGGCAGAACAGCAACAACGAATCGAGCAAAGTGCTGAGCATCCCGCCAACCGCCTGTTTGAGCAGCGGCGTACCGTCTGCGGCTTCGCTGGCGAACAGGTTGTTGCCGTCCTTGTCCGCGAGGCTGACGTGCATATGCATGCCCGTGCCGGCCAGGTCATCGAACGGTTTGGCCATGAAGCACGCGGTCATCCCGTGCTTGTGTGCCACACCCTTGACCAGGCGCTTGTAGCGCACGGCTTCGTCCATCGCCTGCAAGGCGTCGGTGCGATGCTCAAGGGTGATTTCCACCTGCCCCGGCGCATATTCGGAAATCGCCGTGCGCGCCGGGATGCCCTGGAGTTTGCAGGCGCTGTAGAGATCCGCCAGAAACGGCTCGATCTGCTCCAGTTCACGCAAGCCGTAGACTTGAGTTGCGCGCGGGCGCCCGCCATCGACATCCCGCGCCG
This sequence comes from Pseudomonas sp. BF-RE-21, assembly GCF_019947305.1. Classification (NCBI taxonomy): domain Bacteria; kingdom Pseudomonadati; phylum Pseudomonadota; class Gammaproteobacteria; order Pseudomonadales; family Pseudomonadaceae; genus Pseudomonas; species Pseudomonas sp. BF-RE-21. The sequence goes on from NZ_JAGYGF010000060.1 coordinate 6,122, forward strand.
GTTGCGGCCGGCCGTTGCTGTCGCGCTGCTGATCCAGCAGATAGAACTCCAGCTCCGCGGCCATCACCGGGTAATAGCCGTCCGCCTGCAAGCCTTCGATCACCTTCGCCAACAGGTGCCGCGGGTCGGCGATGGTCGCCGGCATGCCCTCCTTCGGGTGCATGCTGACCTGCACCGCCGCCGTCGGAATCAATCGCCATGGCATGCGCGTCAGGCTGCCGCTGATCGGGTAGGCCCGGCAATCGATATCCCCCACGTCCCAGACCAGACCCGAGTTTTCCACGTCATCGCCGTTGATGGTCAGGCCCAGGATAGTGCTTGGCAGGGGGCGACCGCTTTCGTAGACCGCCAGCAGTTCATCGCGATGCAACAACTTGCCCCGTGGCACACCGTTGTTGTCGAGGATGAACAACTCGAACATCTCGATATCCGGATTCTGTTCCAGAAAAGTCAGGGCTTCTTGTTTCGTGGCGAAGGAGGTCGTGGCACAACTCATAGGAATTCTCTTGTTTCCGCGTCAGGCAAACGCGCAGGCGCTGCCGGTTTGATCCCGGCGCACAGCGCAGGACCTGTAGGAACTATCAACGGGAAAGGCAGGAATCCGGTGGGCGCGCGTGACGGCAATGCCACAACGCCCAGAAGGCGAGTTCGGAAGGAAGTGCGACTGGACAATCGTCCATAAAGAAGACCGCAGTAGACAGATGAGCAGCAGCGTCACATGGCTGGTTAAGTCGTTAAATCGGGATTTGAAGAACTTTGGTTGTGGATTGGCTAAACAATCAAACAGCCACCCTAAACCCAATGTGGCTGCCGCCACACAAACCATTGTAGGAGCGAGCCTGCTCGCGATGACGGAGAGTCAGGCAACATAAATATTGAATGAAAAATTGCTTTCGCCGGCAAGCCGGTCTCGCTCCTACAGGGTTCTGCGTTGCGGCAGAAGTATTTGATTTTTAAATACCGCAACGGACTTTCTGATTTGCGGCTTCCAGGCCTCTCGCGCCTAATCGGGCCCTGTCATTCAAGGTCCAATCGATGGAAAACGTCCGCGCCACTTCTCGCCCTGCCTTCTGGTTGATGATCAGCATCATGCTCGTCGCCCTGAACCTGCGCCCGTCCATGGCCGCGGTCGGCCCTTTGCTCTCGGCGATTCGCGGCGACATCCCGCTGAGTTTCAGCCTGGCGTCGCTGCTGACCATGCTGCCGGTGATGGCCATGGGACTGGCGATGTTCTTCGGCCTCAGCGTCAGCCAATGGCTTGGCGAACAGCGCACGGTGGTGGTGTCGTTGTTGATCATCGGCCTGGCGACAGTGTCGCGCCTGTTCCTCGACTCCGCGGCCGAACTGATCCTCAGCGCCGTTCTGGCAGGTGTCGGTATCGCGCTGATTCAGGCGTTGATGCCGACGCTGATCAAGTCGCGTTTCAGCGACAACGTTTCCGTGTGCATGGGCCTCTACGTCACATCGATCATGGGTGGCGCCGCCCTCGCCGCGTCCTTCGCGCCGCTGGTGATGATGCGCACCGGCAGTTGGCGGGGAGGCCTGGCGGTCTGGTCGATCCTGGCATTGGTGGCGCTACTCTTCTGGCTCGGCCAACGTGCGGCGATGCCGGCACTGCCCGCTCATGCGCAACGAAACAGGTCGTTTTTCACCAACTCCCGCGCCTGGTTACTCGCCATCTTCTTTGGTCTGGGCACAGCGTCCTACACCTGTGTGCTGGCCTGGCTGGCGCCGTACTACGTGGAAAAAGGCTGGAGCGAACAAAACGCCGGTTTGTTGTTAGGTTTCCTCACGGCCATGGAAGTACTGTCCGGCCTGGTGACGCCTGCGATCGCCAACCGCTGCCGTGACCGTCGCCTGGTGCTGATGGTGTTGCTGGCGCTGATCATGGCCGGTTTCTGTGGGCTGATAGTGAGCCCGCAACACCTGAGTCTGTTGTGGCCGTGCCTGCTGGGGCTGGGCATCGGCGGACTGTTCCCGATGAGCCTGATCGTGTCGCTGGATCATCTGGACAACCCGCAACGTGCAGGCGGGCTGACGGCTTTCGTCCAAGGCATCGGCTACCTGATCGCCGGCCTCTCGCCGCTGATTGCCGGGATCATCCGCGATCAACTCGGCAGTTTCGAATGGGCCTGGTGGTCGCTCACCGGCGTCATGGCGCTGATGATGTTGATGGTCCTGCGCTTCAACCCGCGGCACTACGCCCGCCACATTCACTGACCCGGAAGCGCCCTCATGAAACACACCGGTTTCGCCGCCGCCCACGCTGGCATGCTGCTCTGGGCACTGTTGATCGCTGCTTCGTTTTCCGCAGCGGCGCAGGTCAGTCAGGCCATTGATCCGGTCCTGCTGACCGGCTTGCGCCTGCTGTTTTGCGCCCTGGTGTTTTTGCCGCTGCTGCTGATCAAGGGCGACACCGCCATGAATCGACGCGGGTTATTCGGCCATGCCGTCCTCGGCCTGCTGCTGGCGGTTTATTTTGGCTCGCTGTTCGAAGCGTTGCGCTACACCAGCGCGGTCAACACCGGCACGATGTTCACGCTGGTGCCGTTGCTGACCCTGCTTTTCGAAGCCGTGTTGATGCCGGACAGCAGCCTGAAACAACGGGTATTGCCGATGTTGATTGCGGCCGCCGGGGCCGTGATGCTGGTGCTGAAAGGCACTGGGCCCGGCGAGTTGCCGTCGTTCTATGCGGTGTCGGTGTACGGGCTCGGTTGCCTGGCGATGGCGCTCTATTCGCCTCTGAGTCAGCGGCTGAAAACCAGCAGCCTCAAGGGTCGTGGCCCGGTGGGCATGACTTTCTGGAACATGCTGTTCGGTGCGTTGTTCCTGCTGGTGTTTTGTGGGGTCAGTGGAGGCTGGCGATCGGCATCGTTGCTGACCCTGAATGATTTTTACTGGCTGATTTACCTGGCGTTGTTTGCCACCCTGGCGACCTTCTGGTTGCTGCACCGGGCCATCGGCGTCATCGCCCCCTCATCGGTCATTTCGTACATTTACCTAAGCACGCTGTTCATCACGCTGTTTCATTGGTTCTGGTGGCGTCAATCGCCGATGCCGCTGGAAATCGTCGGTGCGGTACTCGTAGGCATCGGCATGCTGACGTTATTGATGTCCAGTCGTCGAACTGTGCATTTGGCACTGCCTCACAACTAAAAGGGAAACTTCCCACAAGGCATTCTCCTGGGACCATCGTTCCGCTAGGATCATTCGCACGAGTTTGCGCTCAGTCAGCGCAAGGATCACAGCGAGATGGAATGGATGCTGAACAGTAACTTGCTTAGAAAACTCGACATGCAGGACCTCATGGTGTTTATCGCCGTGTATGAACAAAGCAGCGTCACCGGAGTGTCCGAAACACTCTGCGTCAGTCAGTCCACCGTCAGTTATTGCCTGAAAAAGCTACGCAGCGGATTCGAAGACGAATTGTTCATCAACACCCGCGCGGGGATGCGCCCTACTTACAAAGCCAGCACCATGTACACCCACGTGCTGAAAATCCTCGACAGTATCAACCTCTGTCACGCCGGGACGCAGGCGTTCGACCCTACTCTGCAACCGGTCACCTTCAACATCTGCGCACCGGAATACTTCGAGCAGTTAATCCTGCCGCGGCTATTGAAAAGCTTTGATTTCGCCGACTTACCGGTGATGGTCAACATGCACAAGTTCGAAACCGACATCCCGGCCGAAGAACTGCGCGACGGCAGTCTCGACCTGGTGATTTGCTTTGGCCCGAATTTTCATCGCAGTCACACCGACTTCAAATCCCGCATGCTGCTGGAGGACGATCTGGTCTGCGTCTTCGATAAACGCGCCACGCCGCTGGAGCCGCGTTTAAGTCTGCAAGCCTTCACCGAACGCCGGCACGTGTTTCCTACACCCTGGACATCGACCACCAACATGGTCGACGGCTGGCTGGCGCAGCAAGCGCAAAAACGGCAAATCGTCGCACGCTCCAACAGCTACAGCGCAGCGCTGAAAATGATCACAGGCACCGACTTCATCGTTACCCTGCCCCGACGCATCCAGCATTTACTGGCCAGCGAGGCGATTTTCAATCACTGCGAAGCGCCCAACGGCCTGCCGGGTTTCACCCTCGACATGCAATGGAGTCAAGGCGCCGATCAAGACAGCGCCAATACCTGGCTGCGTGAACAAGTGGTCAAGGCCTGCACTGAACAGGCCACGGCCTGAGACTCAGTTGTTGATGGCGACTTTGCTGTAGGACTCCCGATCGATGTCGAGGATTTCTACAGCCAACTGCACTTCAACCCCCGCCGGCCATTCACACAAGTCCTGCACCACCGCCAACAGGCTTTCGGATAACTGCTTTTTGATCTGCGGCGAGCGGCCACTCAACAACGCCAGTTTCACGTGCACAAATGCCCGCTCAGCCAATGCAGTACCGACCTTGAAGGTTTCGACCTTCACGGCTCGGCTTTTGATGTCGTATTCGGCAGCAAACTGACCGGAAGCCACCAACGTATTGTTAAGCCGGATCAACGCCACGTCGGCGTTCAAATCAGGCAGGTTGGCGGTGTATTCCATGTGCAGGTGGGGCATGACGTGGCTCCTGAAAGTAGGCGGAAAGGTCGTACATATAACACAGAGTGGTCCTGCTCACCGGGACGGCGGCGACGCTAATCGCTCACTCATGAACGCCTCCAGTCGCGAGCGCAACCAGCGCTCGGCGGGGTCGGTATCGACGTGGCTGAGCCAGACCATCGACAGGTCAAGCGTCGGTGTCTTGAACGGAAAAGGCTCCATGAACAACTGTCCGGACGCCGCCATCGCCTCGGCGGTGTAATCCGGCAGGCTGGCGATCAGATCGGTTCCGGCGAGCAAGGCTGGCAAGGAACTGTATTGCGGCACGGATAACACTACGTGGCGTGTACGCCCGATCTCCGCCAGCCACTCGTCAGCGTAACCACTGATGTTGGCGGTGTGAGACACCAGCACGTGCGGGCGCGAGCAATACTCATCGAGGGTCAGCGGCGTGTCGGACGCATCGGCGCGCAGGATCCTGGGCTGGATGTGCCGCAACAATTTGCGCTTGGCATTGGCCGGCAGACCCCGGGTCTGACTGATACCCACCGTGATGTCGCCGGATGCCAGCAAATCGGGAATTCGCCAGTAATCGACATGCTGCACTACAAACACCACCTTCGGTGCTTCCTGGCGCAAGGCACGCAGCAACGGCGGCAACAGGCCGAACTCGACATCGTCCGACAGCCCGATACGAAACGTCATGGTGCTGACGGTCGGGTCGAAATCATGGGTCAGGCTTAACGCCACCGACAACGAGTCCAGCGCCGGCGACAAATACTGAATCAGCTCCTCGGCCCGGGCAGTCGGCTCCATTCGATGGCCAACCCGAATGAACAGCGGGTCGTTGAACATCGTACGCAGGCGGTTGAGCGCCGAACTGATGGTTGGCTGCCCGAGAAACAACTTCTCCGCCACACGGGTAACGTTGCGTTCGAGCATCAAGGTTTCGAACACCACCATCAGGTTGATATCCGCCTTGCGTAGTTCGTTGCGATTCATCCACTGCCCCCAATCCCCAAATCTGCTGACAGTTTAGGTAGCTGTCGCAACGGGCGTCTATGCGACTCAAGCAGTTTGCATTTGATCGGGCTGCAAGGCTGCTTGAAACGAAGCTGCCCTGATTGAGCAGCTTCACCGCTCGAGGCCTAGATTTCCTTCACCGGAGTCTGATCCTGAGTGCCCTTGATCAGGCTGATGGCATGCACGCAATCCGCCTTGTTGACGTAAGCCTCCCCGCTGGCAATCGTTTCATTATTCCCCGCCCGTAAACGCCACCGCCATTGACCTTTGCCGGTGTGCGGGGTGCCACGGGTTTGCCTGTAAATCTCAAAGTACATTGATCGCTCCTTGCGATTGCTGATAACGGCAGGTCAGTGACCTGCGAAACCAGAGTAGATGAGGTTTTTGGGCGGCGAGGTTTTGCAATGTCAGGGGATATTTCGGGGAAGAAGCCTTGGTTCACGGGGCAACCAATGGATAGGGCGCAGGTTAAATAGACTGACTCGGGGGAGTCACTTTTCTCAAGAAGGGGTTTATCTTTCTTACGCCGATTGGCTGCTGGATCCTACACAAACACATCAAATGGAGTTGTACATGCAACGGGGCATCACTTTTTCTCTAATCCTTCTGACCACAGCGCTAAGTGCTTGTACGTCGAAGAGTCCAGCCACTGACCAATCCCTCGTCGGCTCATGGCAAGGAATGCGCGAAGAAAGCGGGAAATGTCAGTTCCTGTCGTGGAATACCCATTTTGAACCCAATGGTCGCTTCTCGATTACGTTCTTCAAAGATGCGCAACAAACCAGGCCCATTCAAACCGAGCGCGGGTCATGGTCTGCGGCCAATGGCAAGAATGAGCTTAAAACAGACGGCGTTCGTACTCCGGAAATCTATAACTACAAAATGCTGGACGGAAACACTGTTCACTACGTGAACACCGTCAAAGATCCTACTGCCGACTGCCAAGAGGACTACGAGTTCACGGAGCATCGGGTTCGGGGCTAGACCTTGAGCCTTTCACTTCTCCGAAAACGTAAAAGCCCCGTAGCTGAATAAGCTACGGGGCTGAATGAGATGGCCAGTCGGACCAAGAAGCCCTGCAGGTTTACGCCTGCAGGGCTTTTTTGTTTAGTGCAAAGGCAGACTCCGGCATCGTCTGACAGCCCCTTCCTGATTTGTCCAAGCCCCTGGCGACATCAAGCTTGGCCCCTAAGCTCTGCGACGTGCAGGGCGAAAAGGCCCTGACCACCGACAATCATGCGAACTCAAAAGGAGCCTCTGCAATGGCTAGAGATAAAGCAAAAGACGACAAACACTTCAACTGCACCCAAGCCCATGAAGCCGACTACGTCGCAGGCCTTTACCCTCATGCGAAGGAAGAGGTCAAAACATTACTGGCATCCGCCTGCAAGGACAAAACCTTGCACAACTCCACACACAGGGATGTCTACGAGCTGATCAAGAGGAAACTGGGTTACTCACAGCCGTAAGATTGGCGGGCTAATACGAAGCTGCTCTGATTGAGCAGCTTCACGGCTGTTTTTAAGCTCCACCCCAATTGCACAGAATAGAGCTCAGCACCGCATGAACTCGTCAGGCATGTGCCTCGCGATCAAGAACATCAGCCACCCACTGATTAATGCTCTTGTTAGCGAGCTGTGCTTTAACAGCGACTGTTGCGTGAAGTGCTGGTGCGAGACGCAGGCTGAGGTTGCCCGAATAGGGTTTTTGCGGGGAGCGGCCGAGCTTGGCGCACGTCTCCAGATAATCTGTGACGGCCTCTTCAAATGCTGCGCGAAGCTCGCTGACTGACTCGCCATGAAACCCAACGACATCCTTGATACCGGCGATATGGCCAACAAACAGGCTGTCTTCATCGCTGTATTCGATCCGGGCGGCGTAGCCCTGATAATTCATAACGTTCACGGGATAACTCCTGCTTGTTCAAGGAAAGCCCGAACATCACGCACCTGGTAGGGCTTGGCTTCTTTGTCTGGGTGGGGCCGATGAAAAGTTGCGACCACACCGTTGAGTTCAAAACGTACCCGCGATCCGTTGCCTTCAATGGTTCTGGCCCCTGCTGCGCCCAGCAAGGACTCGACACGGGCCCACTCCAGAGTGTTGGGCGCCGGCCTTGAGAAGACCGCTCTGAGCGTACTGAGCTGTTTATTATTCATGGTATTAACTCATGATACCAAACAAGGTTTGGCAGCGGCTAGCAATGTCGCCGATGCGTGAGCTGACTCCCAATAAATGTGCAAAAACGCCGCTTTTCCAGAGACTGGAAAGCTGCGTTTTCACATCCGGGATTCAGCTGTTTTTGTAAGGCCACAAGAATATCGGCGGGACTCTCGGCGCAGTTGTAGGCAAAATCCGAGAGATGCGTACGAACGTACATCTGCTGTCAAGGTGTTGACGAGGTGGCCACCGCTGAATACCGACGCCTAGTACTTACTTCTAGGCGCCCCCTAAAAAACGCACTAAAAAATCTACAGAAACGAAAAAGCCCCGTAGCTTATTCAGCTACGGGGCTTTTTCTATGTAATGGCGGAGAGATAGGGATTCGAACCCTAGGTACCGGTGAAGGTACAACGGATTTCGAATCCGTCCCATTCGGCCACTCTGGCATCTCTCCAACGGCGCGCATCATAACAACACTTTTGCCGGAAGCGAACCCCCAAAGCGAAATTTTTTCCGTGCTATCAGATGCTTGCGTCGATTAAAGCGGTACGCCCAGACGATTGGCGACTTCTTCGTAGGCTTCGATGACGTCACCGAGGCCCTGACGGAAGCGGTCCTTGTCCATTTTCTTGCCGGTGGCCTTGTCCCACAGACGGCAGCCGTCCGGGCTGAACTCGTCGCCCAGGACGATGGAGCCGTCGGAGAACACGCCGAATTCGAGTTTGAAGTCGACCAGCAGCAGGCCGGCGTCGTCGAACAGTTTGCTCAGGACTTCGTTGACCTTGAGCGACAGTTCTTTCATGCGAACCAGTTGCTCGGCGGTGCCCCAACCGAACGCCACGACGTGGGATTCGTTGATGAACGGGTCGCCCTTGGCGTCGTCCTTCAGGAACAGTTCGAAGGTGTAAGGGTTGAGCTTCATGCCCTCTTCGACGCCCAGGCGCTTGACCAGGCTGCCGGCGGCGTAGTTACGCACGACGCACTCGACCGGGATCATGTCGAGTTTTTTCACCAGGCATTCGTTGTCGCCCAGCAGTTTGTCGAATTGAGTCGGCACGCCGGCTGCTTCGAGTTTCTGCATGATGAAGGCGTTGAACTTGTTGTTCACCATGCCTTTGCGGTCGAGCTGCTCGATGCGCTTGCCGTCGAACGCCGAGGTGTCGTTGCGAAACAGCAGGATCAAGCGGTCAGCGTCATCGGTCTTGAAAACCGATTTGGCTTTGCCGCGGTAGAGTTCTTCACGTTTTTCCATGATGGGCTCCGCTTGCTAAGTAGGTGGGCTAGGCGATGTGTCGCCAGTCGAGCCCTGAATCTTGATCGGCCAGTTGCAGCCAGTCCGGGTCGCACCCGAGGGTGTCGACAAAACATTGCCGGGCCAGCTGCGGCAGGTTGTTCTTGCTGCTCAGATGGGCCAGGACCAGGTGTTGCAGGCCTTGCCAGCCCAACTCGGACACCAGGAATGCCGCCTGGTGGTTGTTCAAATGTCCCAGTTCACCACCCACCCGCTGCTTGAGAAAGTACGGATAGTGACCGCGAGCCAGCATGTCACGGCAATGGTTGGCCTCGATTATCAACGCATCGAGGTCACGATAGCCGTCCAGCACCTTGTTGCAGTACGAGCCAAGGTCGGTCAACAGGCCGAAGCGCCGCTCACCGTCACTGAACACATATTGCGTCGGTTCCTGTGCATCGTGGGCCACGGCAATGACGCCGATGCTCAGTGCGCCGATCTGCAGTTGCTCGCCGCCAGCCAGAAGGCCGGCCGGTTCAATCGGTTTGCGCATCCCGCGCTGGGTGCCGCGACTGAGGTAGACAGGCAGATTGTAGCGCCGAGACAGCAAACCCACGCCATGCACGTGGTCGGCATGTTCGTGGGTTACGAGTATCGCGCTCAACTGCGCCGGGTTCACACCCAGGCGCAGCAAGCGTTTTTCGGTTTCCCGCAAGGAGAAACCACAATCCACCAGCACATACGTATCAGCGCTGGCTATCAGCGTGCCGTTCCCTTGGCTACCGCTGCCGAGAACGGCAAAACGCATGTGATCAGCCCAGGTTGTCCTGAATCACGCTCAACACTTTGCGCGCCACGTCAGCCGGCGCCACTGTGTTGATGTTTTTCTCGACGGTGACCTGAACGGTATCGCCTACCTTGCTCAGGCGAACCTGATAACGCTCGGCACGGGCTTCAACTTCTTCCTTGTCCGGCTTGCTGCCGAACAAACCGCTGAGGAAACCAGGCTTCTCGTCTTTCTTCTCGGCTTTTTCGGCCAGGTTGATGTAGTACAGGCCCAGGCTGCGGTTGATGTCTTCAACGCGCCATTCGCCCTGCTCCAGCGCACGACCGACGCTCGACCAGGCACGATCCAGGTCGGTGCCGACGTTCAGAACCGGGTTGCCGCTGCCGTCTTCGCTCAGGCTGACACGGCTTGGCGCATCAAAATCACGCGAGGCCAGCATGGAGACCGAACCGCCCTTCTCCGACGTGCGGCTCATGCTTGCCAGCATGTCGTCGACCAGCGCTGCGTCCAGGCCAGTGTTGACCGAACGGTTGGTGAAGGCCACATCGGCGGTGCTGCCGGCAGGACGCTCGGCGCTGACCACATAGACTTCACTGGTGTTGCGCTGCACGCCTGGCTCGATACGGACCCGCACGCGGGTTTCGCTGTCGGCGCCGACACCGGCTGCGCTCAGGCGCTTGGCCATCGCTGCGGACAGTTCGTCGGAATGCTGCCAAGTGGTGGTGAACTCGCCGGTTTGCGGGCGCTGTTCATCCAGACGGAAACCGTTGTCCTGGAAGAACTGCACAGCCACTGGCCAGACTTCGGCTGGCGGGTTTTGGGCCAGGATCGATCTCGAATCACCGCTCTTCTGCAGCGAGTAGGCACTGGCATCGGCAGCAGCGGACAGCGGCTGCGGACGCGGCACGATGTATTCGCCCTTGACGGTGTCATCGGCCACGTTGCGCGGGATCGGCAGCAGCGGATCCAGACGCTTGGCAGTGCTGACGTCCGTTGGCAATTGCATAGGTGCAGTCTGTTGCGCTTCCAGGTAATCGCTACCACGGTCACGGAAATAACCTTCCGGGCCCCAGACCCATCCACAGCCACTGGTGCTGGAGATAATCAAGGCAAGTGCGGAAAGTCCGGCCAATCGCTTCATGCGTAGTGCTTCCTCAATTAAACCAGTACGCCGGACTGGCGCATGGCCTGCCGCAGCGGTTCGTGACAGGCAGCGCTGAGCCAGGTGAGCGGCAGACGGATACCGTCCGGCATCAAGCCCATTTCATGCAGCGCCCATTTCACGGGGATAGGGTTGGATTCGATAAACAGGGTTTTATTGAGCGGCATCAGCTTTTCGTGAATCGCGCGGGCCGTGACGGCATCGCCTTTCAGAGCAGCGTTGCACAGGTCGGCCATGTCGCGCGGGGCAACGTTGGCGGTCACCGAAATGTTGCCTTTGCCGCCGAGCAGGATCAGCTCGACCGCTGTCGCGTCGTCGCCGGAAAGCACCACGAAGTCTTCGCTGACGCCGTCGATGATCGCTTTGGCACGGGCCAGGTCGCCGGTGGCTTCCTTGATGCCGATGATGTTTTTCACGGTCGACAGGCGGATCACGGTTTCGGTCAGCATGTCACACGCCGTACGGCCCGGTACGTTGTACAGGATTTGCGGAATGTCGACGGCTTCGGCGATGGCCTTGAAGTGCTGGTACAAACCTTCCTGGGTCGGCTTGTTGTAGTACGGCGTCACCAGCAGGCAAGCATCGGCGCCGGCGGTCTTAGCATTGGTGGTCAGCTCGATGGCTTCGCGGGTCGAGTTGGCGCCGGTACCGGCGATCACCGGAATGCGCCCTGCAACCTGCTTGACCACGTAACGAATCACTTCGATGTGTTCGTTCACGTCTAGCGTGGCCGATTCACCTGTCGTGCCGACCGCCACGATGGCGTGGGTGCCGTTTTGCAGGTGAAAGTCCACCAGTTTGCTCAGGCTGTCCCAGTCGAGACGACCCTGTGCATCCATGGGTGTGACCAGTGCCACCATACTGCCCGCAATCATGCAACCGCTCCTGCCGGAAAAAGAGAGCCGTAATGGTACTGGCGCCAAGATGCTTGTACAAGCGAAGTACTGCGCTGCTGCCATTCCCCTTGGCGCTGCTTTTCGCTACCCTTCAGACTTTGATCGGTACTGACAAGCTCGTACGCCGGGTTTCAGCCTCCATTTTCGGCATCACAAGCCCCGATCCAGCGTTGCCACCCTTCGCTCTTGCCTTAATGGAGCACGTTGCAACCTTCCGGCTCGGGTTTTCTGAATTCGCATCCGCAGGCTCGCCCCCGGCAATAAAAGCCCGTAGAAGTATCGACCGCTCATCGCTTTAGGAATGCTGCATGTCCACCCCCACAGTTCGCGAACAATTCCTTGTCATCAGTGCCCTCGGCGCCAACCCCATGGAGCTGACTAACGTCCTGTGCCGCGCCAGCCATGAAAACCGCTGCGCCGTGGTCACCTCTCGCCTGACCCGTCACGGCGAGTGCAGTGCGTTGATCCTCGAGATCTCCGGTAGCTGGGACGCCCTGGCGCGCCTGGAAGGCAGCCTGCCGAGCCTCGCCAAGAAGCACGCTTTCACGGTCAACGTGGTGCGCAGCGCGGCGCTGGAGAACCGTCCCCAGGCCCTGCCGTACGTTGCCTATGTCAGCTCGGCTTACCGCTCGGACATCATCAACGAACTGTGCCAGTTCTTCATGGACCATAACGTCGAGCTGGAAAACCTGACCTGCGACACCTATCAGGCGCCGCAAACCGGCGGGACCATGCTCAACGCCACGTTCACCGTGACCTTGCCGGCTGGCGTACAGATCAGCTGGTTGCGCGACCAGTTCCTGGATTTCGCCGACGCGCTGAACCTGGATGCCCTGATCGAACCGTGGCGCCCACAAAACCCAATGTAAGGAAGCTCTCATGGCCGTTGCCATCGACCAACCGGTTGCCGACTTCGAAGCACCCGCCACCAGCGGACAGACCGTCAGCCTCGCGAGCCTTAAAGGCAAGCAAGTGGTGATCTACTTCTATCCGAAGGACAGCACGCCGGGCTGCACGACCCAGGGCCAGGGCTTTCGCGATCAGCTCGATGCCTTTAAAGCGGCGAACACCGAAGTCTTCGGCGTGTCCCGCGACAGCCTGAAATCTCACGAGAACTTCAAGGCCAAGCAAGCGTTCACCTTCGAGCTGATCAGCGACAAGGAAGAGGCGCTGTGCCAGCTGTTTGATGTGATCAAGCTGAAGAAGCTTTATGGCAAGGAATACATGGGTGTTGATCGCAGCACGTTTTTGATCGACAAGAACGGTGTGCTGCGTCAGGAATGGCGCGGCGTGAAGGTGCCGGGGCATGTGGATGCTGTTTTGGCTGCTGCGCAGGCATTGAACAAAGCCTGATTTTGATGGCGCCTGTTCTGGCGCCTTCGCGGGCAAGCCTCGCTCCTACAGGAGGCTTGGGTGCGACTCAAAACCTGTAGGAGCGAGGCTTGCCCGCGAAGGGGCCATTAAGCTTGAACGTTAAAGCAGAGGTGCCACCACCGGCTCCTTACGCGGCCAAGCGTCGAGTACTGCCTTGAACAGCGTCGCCAGCGGAATCGCAAAAAACACCCCCCAGAATCCCCATAACCCGCCAAACAACAACACCGCGCAGATGATCGCCACCGGATGCAGGTTGACCGCTTCCGAGAACAGCAGCGGCACCAGCACATTGCCATCCAGCGTCTGAATAATTCCGTAGACCGCCATCAAATAGATGAACTGATCGCTCCAGCCCCACTGGAACAACGCAATCAGCAGCACCGGCACGGTCACCACCACGGCCCCGACATAGGGCACCACCACCGACACGCCTACCAGCAACGCCAACAGTGCCGCGTAGTTGAGCCCCAACACGACAAACGCGATGTAGGTCACGCCACCACAGATGAAAATCTCAATGACCTTGCCGCGAATGTAGTTGGCGATCTGCCGGTTCATTTCGTGGGCAACACGGGTGATCAGCGCGCGCTCACGGGGTAGATAACCGCGAACCCACTGGCCGATCATTTCCCGGTCCTTGAGAAAGAAGAACACCAGGATTGGCACCAACACCAGGTAAATCATGATGTTGACCAACAGCGGCAGGCTGGACAGCGAGAACGTCAGCGCCCATTGGCCGAACTTGCCGATCTCACCGCGTGCCGCCTCGATGGCCTGCAACACCTGCTCGTCGGACACCAGATGCGGATATCGCTCGGGCAGCAGCAACAACAGTGATTGCCACTTGGCGAGCATGCCGGGCAACTCGTTGAACAAGGTGATCAACTGGTGCCAGAGCAACGGCACCACGACAATAATGAACACCAGCAAAACGCCCATGAACAAGGCGAAGACCGCTCCGACGGCCACCCCGCCCGGCACCCGCAGGCGCTCAAGTGTCACCACCAATCCCTGCATCAGATACGCCAGCACCATCCCGGCGAGCACCGGCGCAAGCATGCCGCCCAAGGTGAGCACGGCGGTAAACGCCAGAAACAGCAGGACCGCCAGCACCACCGCTTCTTCATCGGAGAAATAGCGCTGAATCCAGTCGCGTAACACTTTGAACATCAATAATCCTTAGAAACGAACGCAGCAATTTTCAGGCTTTTTTCAGCCAATAGCGGTAAACACCCGCTTCATCTTCTTCGCGAAGCAGCGTATGACCGGCCAAACGGGCAAAGGTGCGGAAGTCGCGCTGCGAACCCGCATCGGTGGCGATCACCTTGAGTACTGCGCCGCTGGCCATCTTGTTGAGTTCCATCTTGGCCTTGAGCAGCGGCAACGGACAATTCAGGCCGCTGGCGTCCAGTTCGGCGTCATGGGCTACAGCGTCGGTCATTGCGTTACTCCGGTTCAGGTGGTCGAGCGGCTTAGAATATCTGGTCCGAAGCGTACTGTCCGGCTACAGTAAGGTCTTTGTCGACTAAGGCTTTGTGCATGACTTTTTTGCGCCCTACCCTGCTGACGCTCGCTTGCCTGCTCGCCTCACCGGGCTTCGCCGACGACCTGCCGTCACTCGGTGACGCCAGTTCTGCAATCGTCTCGCCACAACAGGAATATCAGCTGGGCCGCGCCTGGCTGGCGCTGCTGCGCAGTCAGGTTGACCAGCTCAATGACCCGCAACTCAAGGACTATGTCGAGTCCAGCGTCTACCGGTTGGTTGAGACCAGCCAGGTCAATGACCGGCGTCTGGAGTTCATCCTGATCAACAGCCCGCAGCTCAACGCCTTTGCGGCGCCGGGCGGGATTGTCGGGGTCAACGGTGGTTTGTTCCTTAATGCCCAGACCGAAGGCGAATATGCCTCGGTACTCGCTCACGAACTGGCTCACTTGTCGCAGCGCCACTTTGCCCGTGGCGTCGAAGCGCAACAACGCATGCAGGTGCCGATGATGGCCGCACTGCTGGCCGGGATCGTGATTGCCGCTGCCGGTGCCGGTGATGCCGGGATCGCGGCTATTGCGGGCACGCAGGCGGCAGCGATTCAGGAACAACGACGTTTCTCGCGCCAGAACGAGCAAGAGGCCGACCGCATCGGCATCCTCAACCTTGAAAAAGCCGGTTACGACCCTCGCTCGATGCCAACCATGTTCGAGCGGTTGGCGCGCCAATACCGCTTCGACGCCAAGCCACCGGAGTTCTTGCTGACTCACCCGGTGACCGAATCGCGTATCGCCGACACCCGCAACCGCGCCGAGCAGGCCAAACCCGGCGGCATTGAAGACAGCATGCGTTATCAACTGATTCGTGCGCGAGTCCAGCTGATCTACGAAGAAACCCCAGGCCTGGGCGCCAAGCGCTTCCGCGCACAGCTGGATGAAAACCCGAAAAACGACGTTGCGCGTTATGGCCTGGCGATCGCCCAGATAAAGGGCGGCCAACTGAACGAAGCACGGGAAAATCTCAAGTTGCTGCTGGCCAAGTCGCCAAACGAGATCATCTACAACCTGGCGCAGATCGATCTGGACATCACCAACAACCGCCTGCCAGACGCCCAAACCCGGGTGGACCGGATGCTGACTCAGTATCCGGGCAACTATCCACTGAATCAGGTGCGCGTCGATTTGCTGCTCAAGCAAAACCGGGCGCCCGAAGCGGAAAAAGCGCTGGAGAACCTGCTCAAAAGCCGTCCCGATGATCCGGATGTCTGGTACATGGTGGCGGAAACCCGTGGCCTTTCAGGCAACATCATCGGCTTGCATCAGGCGCGCGCCGAGTACTTTGCTCTGGTTGGCGACTACCGTCAGGCCATTCAGCAACTGGACTTCGCCAAGCGCAAGGCCGGGACCAACTTCCCGTTGTCATCGCGTATCGACGCCCGCCAACGGGAGCTGATGGAGCAGGAGCGCATGATCAAGGACATGATGGGCTGACACTTTTCACCAGGCATAAAAAAACCGCCTCTTTCGAGGCGGTTTTTTATTCAGCCGACAACCGGTTTATTCAGCCAGTTTGAAGGTGATGAAGCTGGCGCGATTCTGACGCAGAACCCGCATCGACACCGAGCGGTTCTTCGGCAGCGCCTTGGCGATATCGGTGAACTCCTTGGCGGAACCAATCGCCTGATTGTTCAGGTGAGTGATGACGTCGCCTGGCTGCAAGCCGATCAGGGATGCAGGACCGTCCTGAACTTCCTTGATCACCACGCCACCTTTGAGGTCGTAGGTTTTCTTCTGTTCGTCGGTCAGCTCGACCACGGAAACACCCAGGCGATTGCTGCTGCGCTCGGTGGCCGATTTCGGCAGGGCATCCAGCTCTTTGCCCTCTTCAGGGATAGCGCCGACGGTCAGCTCGACATTCTGGCGCTTACCTTCACGAATCACTTCAAGGTTTGCCTTGGCACCAGCCTTCAGCGCGCCGACCAGATGCGGCAGATCGGCAGACATGACGATCGGTTGACCGTTCATGCTCAGGATCACGTCACCCACTTGCAGGCCACCCTTGGCCGCCGGACCGTCATCCTGGATCTGCGCCACCAGTGCACCGGCCGGTTTATCAAGACCGAACGACTCGGCCAGATCCTTGCTCACTTCCTGAATCACGACACCCAACCATCCACGGCTGACCTTGCCGCCGCTTTTCAGCTGGTTGGAAACGTCCATGGCCACATCGATCGGGATTGCGAACGACACGCCCATGAAACCACCGGAACGGGTGTAGATCTGAGAGTTGATCCCCACCACTTCGCCCGCCAGGTTGAACAGCGGACCACCAGAGTTACCCGGGTTGATCGGCACGTCGGTCTGGATGAACGGCACATAGTTTTCGTTCGGCAGGCTGCGACCGATGGCACTGACGATGCCTTGGGTCACAGTGTGGTCGAAGCCGAATGGCGAGCCGATGGCCACGACCCACTGACCAGCCTTCAGGTCCTGGGATTTACCCAGCTTCAGGACCGGCAGATCCTTGCCTTCGATTTTCAGCAGCGCCACGTCGGAGCGTGGATCGGTGCCGACCAGTTTGGCTTTCAGCTCACTACGGTCAGCGAGACGGACGAGAATTTCGTCGGCATCGGCGATCACGTGGTTGTTGGTCAGGATGTAGCCGTCAGACGAGATGATGAAACCCGACCCCAACGACTGGGCTTCGCGCTGACGATCACCGCGCGGCGTACGCGGTTGTGGCGGCATGCCGCGCTCGAAGAACTCGCGCAACATCGGCGGCAAGCCTTCAAGGTCTGGCATCTGCTGGCTCGACACTTTGCGGTCCGGCAGTTTCTGCGTGGTACTGATGTTTACCACCGCGGGCGAGGCCTGCTCGACCAGCTGCGTGAAGTCAGGCAACTCGGCCGCTTGTACAGCGACCGCCTGACCGAGCACCAGCACGGTGGCAAATATGGAGAGGTAAGACTTCAAGCGTGGTATCGACATACGGCTCCCGTTACGACGAGCATGGTTAAGCGATATGGAGCAAGGAACACCGGGAACGATACGCCGGTATTTTTGTTCCGGGAACAACAAACAAGGCCAGAGCCGAGGGGCTCTGACCTATAAAAAATTTCGGGGATATTTGCAAATTGAAATGCTCACCAAACATTTCGGTTTCAGCTCACTACTGGGTTGCAGTGGCATCGGAGCGCATGGACAGCGCAATCCGTTCAGCGGTGCCTACCGGGATTTCACCGACGACGGTGACCATCATCTCGCCTTGAGGGGTGGTCAAGCGCCGGGATACAGCGACGGTCGGGCCCAACTGAGTGCGGGTATCGGTGACGGGGGCACCATTGAGCGGCTCAAGGAACACCGAAAAACGTGCGAGACCATCGTCATACATCAGGCTGCTGACCTGGGTTTTGGTCGCGGGATCCTTGCGTGAAGTGCTGCTGGTCAGCTCAAAGCCGGCAGGCAACCAGTCCGAATGCCACGTCTGCACAGCCTTGACGGCTGAAGCCTTGTCGCTGTCGAGGGTGATGGCTTTGCAATCCGGGCCTGCCTGCAAATCGTCGTCGGAGGGCAAATCGGAGGTATCCAGCTGCGTGAACTGGAACCGCTCCAGCAACTGCCCTTTCTCATTCAGAAGCAATGATTTGAGCGGCAGGCCGGTTTCTTTATCCAGATGCAATTCAAAACCGTAGCGATGTTGATCGCGAGGCGTCAGGGTAACGATGACTGCCGCACGTCCGGCCACACGCGACTTGCCGATGACGGCAAGGTCGTACCAATTCTTGAGCTTCTGTGGATCGAGTGTACGAGCAGCGGAGTTGGGGGAATCCCCAAGCCCTGCAATCAGAAGACCGCTGACGCATTGAGTATGCCCATCAATGCGTACAACTTCCTGAGCCTGGCCGTCGAGCTGGAGTAAACGCTCATGGACCTTGCCATCCTGGACGCGGTGCCAGATGTTGTGGGTAGAAAAACTACCGTTTCGCTCGTAGACAAAAGTACCGTGAAAGCTTTGCTGCTGCTCGGCCTGGCCAAGACGGGTCAACCAGTCTTGTGCCTCATCGGCATGGGCTGGAACAATGAACCAGCCACTAAGCAGAAGCGAAAGTAGAGGTATGGCGCGCATGATCCTCCTTAACGGTTTTCCAGGCTCGCTGCACGAGCGTAAGGCAGAGCGCTCTCAGTACCTTTCAGTGCAGCCTGTTGAGCATGTTGGCGCAAGTAGCCCGGCAAACGCTGATCGTGCCAGCCCGGCTGAGCTTGCAATACGCCGTTGGCCATAGGACCAGTGGCTTCCGAGCTCTCATTATAGCCTGCCAAAACAGCTGGACCCTTGACCTGAGGAACGGCCAGACCCGGTTGAGTGGAGTGCTGAGCCAGCTCGACACCCGCGATCTCGTCCTGGTTGTACAGACGAACACCTGCCAACACGGCGACGGTGACCGAAGCGGCTACAGCGAGGCGACCCAGGCTGCGCCATGGACCACGGGAGGCTTTCGCCGGCACGGCTTCATCAGCCAGCGCAGCAGAAACGGCCGCTGCAATGTCCAGACGTGGAAGCAGCAGATCCTTGTGCATCACTGCCCGAGCGATTTGATAACGAGCCCATGTTTCACGGGTTTCAACATCGTCAAAGGCATTCAATACCCGACGCAATTCCAGTTCGTCCGCTTCGTTATCCATCACTGCGGACAGCGATTCCTGCAGGGCTTCACGACTCATGGCGTTCCTCTCTTGGCTGTCGCCGCTGTCTCAGTTTTCCTGCAACAACGGCTGCAGGGCTTTATCGATGGCCTCCCGAGCGCGGAAAATCCGGGAGCGCACGGTACCCACCGGACACTGCATGACTGCCGCAATGTCCTCGTAACTCAGACCATCAAACTCACGTAAAGTTAAAGCCGTACGCAAATCTTCCGGCAGTTGCTGAATGGTTCGATGGACGGTGCCTTCGATCTCATCCCGCAGCAATGCGCGCTCAGGCGACTCGAGATCCTTGAGGCCATGATCGCCATCGTAGAACTCTGCATCTTCGGAACTGACATCGCTATCCGGCGGCCGACGGCCGCGTGAAACCAGATAGTTTTTCGCCGTGTTGATGGCGATGCGGTAAAGCCACGTGTAAAACGCGCTGTCCCCGCGAAAATTTCCAAGCGCACGGTACGCCTTGATAAAGGCTTCTTGTGCCACATCCTGGGCTTCATGGGTGTCGTGCACGAAACGCACGATCAACCCGAGAATTTTGTGCTGATATTTCAGCACTAGCAGATCGAAAGCTCGCTTGTCGCCGCGCTGAACGCGTTCGACCAGCTGCTGATCCTCTTCCTGGGTTAGCATGAACTCTCCTCGATAAGCTCGGAGGAAGCTTGCATAACTAAACGACCAGACTTGCAAACATAGACTCGGGCTTTTCGCAAAAGTTCTCCCCCTCCAAGCAAGTTTCCTGCGGGCTCTGATTTGGCACGCACGAAAAGCGCAGCTCGGCATAACCCGGCTGCGCGAATAATCTTGTCATCGGATTCGCCGGCAAGGATCAAACCGCAATCCTGCATTGAAGCCGACACTGTCCCTTGATTCAGGCAACGGTCTATTGATCTTGGGCCTTTGGCAAAAGTTCCAAATATTTATAGCTGCGCAAGACCGACATTGTGCAACCGTGAATGGAAAAAGACTGTTAAATCGACGATACAGTCTTCTTGTCGCCGAACCGGTCGAAAAATCATCCGACGAAGCGTCAAGTCTTTTCCGTCACAGTAGTTTCACAATGCCATGTGACCTCGGCTATTGTGCCGCTCCCCCCCTCTATATACTAGTGCGCTGTGTGGCCGCCTTGACTCGCCGTTGCGGGAGTCATGCGCCAACCCCGACCCGGGTCGCTTTGAGCGGAATCCTGAAATGAGCCAACAGTTTCAACACGATGTCCTGGTGATTGGCAGCGGTGCTGCCGGTTTGAGCCTTGCGCTGACCTTGCCCGATCATTTGCGCATTGCCGTACTGAGCAAAGGCGACCTCGCCAATGGCTCGACCTTCTGGGCCCAGGGCGGTGTCGCTGCCGTGCTGGATGACACCGATACCGTTGAATCCCACGTCGATGACACCCTGAATGCCGGCGGTGGCCTGTGCCACGAAGACGCCGTGCGCTTCACCGTCGAGCACAGCAAAGAGGCCATTCAATGGCTGATCGATCAAGGCGTGCCGTTCACCCGAGATGAACAATCCGGCACCGAAGATGGCGGTTTCGAGTTTCACCTGACCCGCGAAGGCGGTCACAGCCATCGGCGCATCATTCACGCCGCCGATGCCACCGGCGCAGCGATTTTCAGAACCCTGCTCGACAAAGCCAGACAACGGCCCAACATCGAGTTGCTGGAACAGCGGGTCGCCGTCGATCTGATCACCGAGAAGCGCCTGGGCCTTGAAGGCGACCGCTGCCTCGGCGCCTACGTGCTCAACCGCGGCACCGGGGAAGTCGACACCTACGGCGCACGCTTCGTGATCCTCGCGTCCGGCGGTGCCGCCAAGGTCTACCTCTATACCAGCAACCCCGACGGCGCCTGCGGTGATGGCATCGCCATGGCCTGGCGTTCGGGCTGCCGGGTGGCGAACCTGGAGTTCAACCAGTTTCACCCGACGTGCCTGTATCACCCGCAAGCCAAGAGTTTCCTGATCACCGAAGCCCTGCGCGGCGAAGGTGCGCACCTGAAACTGCCCAATGGCGAACGCTTCATGCAGCGTTTCGACCCGCGCGCCGAACTGGCGCCACGGGACATCGTCGCCCGGGCCATCGACCATGAGATGAAACGCCTGGGTGTCGATTGCGTTTACCTGGACATCAGTCACAAGCCGGAAGCGTTCATCAAGACGCACTTCCCGACGGTGTACGAGCGCTGCCTGGAGTTTTCCATCGACATCACCAAGCAACCGATTCCGGTGGTTCCCGCGGCGCACTACACCTGCGGCGGCGTGATGGTCGACCAGCAGGGCCGCACCGACGTACCGGGGCTGTATGCAATTGGCGAAACCAGTTTCACCGGCCTGCACGGCGCCAACCGTATGGCCAGCAACTCGCTGCTGGAATGTTTCGTTTATGCACGCTCGGCGGCGGAAGACATTCTTGAGCAACTGCCGCAGGTTTCGATTCCGGTCGCCCTGCCCGTCTGGGATGCCAGCCAGGTCACCGACTCGGATGAAGACGTGATCATTGCGCACAACTGGGATGAACTGCGGCGATTCATGTGGGACTACGTCGGCATTGTGCGCACCAACAAGCGCCTGCAACGTGCGCAGCACCGCGTGCGGCTGTTGCTGGACGAAATCGACGAGTTCTACAGTAACTACAAGGTCAGCCGGGACTTGATCGAGCTGCGTAACCTGGCCCAAGTGGCGGAATTGATGATTCAGTCAGCCATGGAGCGCAAGGAAAGTCGCGGCCTGCATTACACCCTCGACTACCCGAACCTGCTGCCGGAGGCGCTGGACACTATTCTGGTGCCGCCCACCTACGCCGACTGAACGTGAGCCGAACCCGCAGGCGTCGGTGCACATCCGCCGCCTGCGAATCCCGGGGCACACAGATCGCCCGGACCCGCCGCTCGCCCTGCAGGCGAAAACGCAGGACGACGACCAGCGGCAGCGCGAGGCTGTCCGGCCGTAGCTGAACCGCCTGCCAACCCGCCGCCTGATTCCACAACTGCCAGCCATCCGCATCGCGACGCAAGCCACGAAACGCCTGTGGGTGTGTCAGTAAAATCTGGCGTGGCAATGCCCAAACGCAATGAGCCAGGCAGCAAAAAGCGCCGAGCAAGCTGGCCCAGACCGGTATGGCAAGCAGAAACAATGCACCCAGCGCGAACAGCTGGGCCAACAGATACGCCGCCAGCAACTGCCCAGAGGCATGCCAGCGGCATTCGAACGCATTACTTGGGCTGGACACGATCCAGGATCATGCGAACCATGCGCTGCAGCTCCGGATCTTCCGACTCGGCGCGTTCCATGAACCAGCCGAACATGTCCTGATCTTCGCATTCGAGCAGCTTGCGGTAGCAATCGCGGTCGACATCATTGAGGTGCGGGTAGACCTCTTTCACGAACGGCACCAGCAACACGTCAAGTTCAAGCATGCCGCGGCGGCTGTGCCAGTAGAGGCGATTCAGTTCAACATCTTCGACCATGGAGCGCTCCTCAAATAGGCGGCAAGTATACAGCCCCGGACACCATCGAACAGTCGGCTTTGGTCGGGCACTGTCGACCTTTTGTGAACTACCCATTTCATGGGCGCCCCCTTATGATGTCCCCCAGACTCTTTTACCCTGCGATCTCCCATGGCCGATTCTGCTTTTTTCTGCACCCTGTCTCACGAAGGCGTTCTCGCGGTCCGCGGCGCGGATGCCAGCAAATTTCTGCAAGGCCAGCTGACCTGCAACCTCAATTACCTGAGCGACACCCAGGCCAGCCTCGGCGCGCGCTGCACCCAGAAAGGCCGGATGCAATCGAGCTTCCGCATTCTGCTGCAAGGTGATGGCGTGCTCATGGCCATGGCCACCGAGCTGCTGGAGCCGCAACTGGCGGACCTGAAGAAGTACGCGGTGTTCTCCAAATCGAAATTGACCGATGAAAGCGCTGCCTGGGTCCGCTTCGGCGTTGACCATGGCGATGCCGCCCTGATCGGCCTGGGTCTCGAACTGCCGGCGGACACCGACAGCGTGGCGCGCAATGACGGATTGATCGCCATCCGCGTTTCACCGGACCGCGCCGAACTCTGGGTTGCCGCCGATCAGGCCGACGTCATCAAGGGCCGGTTATCTGCTTTGCTGACCGAGGGCGATCTCAATCAATGGCTGCTGGGTCAGGTCCGCGCAGGGATCGGCCAGGTGATGCCGGGCACACGCGAATTGTTCATTCCGCAGATGCTCAATCTGCAGGCCGTCGGCGGCGTGAGCTTCAAGAAAGGTTGCTACACCGGCCAGGAAATCGTTGCGCGGATGCAGTACCTGGGCAAACTCAAGCGCCGCTTGTATCGTCTGAAGCTGGACGCCAGTGCATTACCTGAACCCGGCACACCCTTGTTTTCCCCGACACACGGCAGTTCCATCGGCGAAGTGGTGATTGCCGCGCACGCCGGACAAAACATTGAACTCCTGGCCGTCTTGCAAGCCGAAGCGGCGGAAGGTGGCGACGTCCATCTCGGCGCGATCGAAGGGCCGGCCCTGCATCTGCTTGACTTGCCTTATGAACTGGATCGCGATCGCGAAATCCAGCGTTAACAGCAGTACTTGTTGCAACACCCTAGAGAAAAGAAATGAGCGATTTGGCGGATAAGGTCCAACAGGATTTGGTTGAGGCCATCGATAACGATGACCTGGTTCTGCCAACGTTGCCGGAAGTGGCCCTGCAGATTCGCAAGGCCGCTGAAGACCCGGAAATAAGTGTCAGCACCCTGAGTAAAGTGATTGGCCGTGATACGGCGCTGTCGGCGCGCCTGATCAAAGTGGTCAATAGCCCGCTGCTGCGCGCGACCCAGGAAGTCACTGACTTGCACACGGCAATCACGCGCCTGGGCGTCAATTACAGCAGCAACCTGGCCATCGGTCTGGTCATGGAGCAGATTTTCCATGCGCGCTCTGACGTGGTGGAGAAAAAGATGCGCGATGTCTGGCGCAAAAGCCTGGAAATCGCCGGGGTCAGCTACGCGCTGTGCCGCAGTTACACGCAGCTCAAGCCCGATCAGGCGGCGCTGGGCGGACTGGTGCATCAGATTGGTGTACTGCCGATCCTGACCTACGCCGAAGACCACTACGAGCTGCTGTCGGACCCGGTCAGCCTGAACCATGTGATCGACCACATTCACCCACTGCTCGGCGACAAACTGCTCAGGGTCTGGGAGTTTCCGGAAATGCTGGTACAGGTGCCGGGGCTGTATCTGGACTTCAAGCGCGAGTCCGAGCGCGTCGACTACGTGGATCTGGTGCAAGTGGCCAGTTTGTATTGCCACAAGGACACCGACCACCCCATCGCCCGTATCGACCCGCTCGGCGTGCCGGCCTTCAAGAAGCTGGGAATCGACCCGGAGAATGAGTCGATGTGCAGGGATCTGGAAGAATCGCGGTCGATGTTCTATTAAAAGCTTCGCGGGCAAGCCTCGCTCCTACAAAAGCATCGTAATACCTGTAGGAGCGAGGCTTGCCCGCGAAGGGGCCAGTACGAACACCATCACTCTCCCGCGATAAAACTCACCCGCACCTTCAACCCCGCCTGCTCGCCATCGTGCAGGCTGATCTGTGCCAGATGCGCGCGGCAGATCTCGCCGACAATCGCCAACCCCAACCCTGACCCGGCCACCTGCTGGTTGCGCCGATAGAAGCGCTCGAACACCCGATCACGCTCTTCCAGCGGAATCCCCGGCCCATCATCCTCGACCTCCAGCACCGCCGGCGCCGAGACCCGCAGGATCACATTGCCGCCAGGCGGCGTATGGGCCAGCGCGTTGTCCACCAGATTGCTCAACAGCTCGTTCAGCAGCGTCGGCTCACCGCGCAGCCACACCGGTTCGTCGGCCTCCAGCGCCAGCGCCACGCCGCGGGCATGGGCCAGCGGCGCCATCGCCATGCCCAGCTCCCGGGCCAGCTGACTCAGATCGAGTAATTGTGCACCGCCCTCGGCAATCGCCCGGGCACCGTTTTCGACACGCGCCAGCGACAGCAATTGGTTGGCCAGATGGGTCAAACGATCCGTGCCTTGCGCTGCCGTTTCCAGCGTATTGCGCCAGGTTTCAGGTTCGCCCGAACGCAGGCCGAGTTCAAGTCGCGCCTTGAGCGCCGCCAGTGGCGTGCGCAGTTCATGCGCAGCATCGGCAATGAACTGCGCCTGACGTTCGAACTGCCCGCGCAGGCGCTCGGTAAAGTGATTGAGCGCACGCACCAACGGCCACAACTCTCGCTGCACCTCCACCAGCGGCAGCGGCCGCAAGTCATCGGACTGGCGCTCTTCCACCGCCGTGCGCAAGCGTTCCAATGGGCGCAACGCCGCACTCACCGCAAACCACACCATCAGCAACGCGCCGACCGCCAGCATACCCAGCCGCAACAACGTGTCTGCCGCCAGGCTACGGGCCATGCTGACGCGCGCCTCGTCGGTTTCCGCCACGCGAATTTCCGCCATGCCGTTCATGTTCGGCTCGCTCACGGGCTTGAGCAGGCTGACCACCCGCACGTTCTGCCCTCGATACGTCGCGTTGTAGAAACGGGCAAGCGCCGGATAGTCATCGGTGCGCGGCGTTCCCGGTGGTGGAGCGGGAAGGTTTTCGTAGCCGGAAATCAGGTTCTGGTGAATGTCGTTGACCAGGTAAAAAATTCGCCCGGCACTGTCGTAGGCAAACGTATCCAGCGCCACGTAAGGCACATCGGCACTGAGGGTTCCGTCACGCTGGGATACCCCGGCGGCGATGGTTCGCGCCGAAGCCAGCAGGGTCCGGTCATACGCGGTGTCGGCGGCTTCGCGACCATTCCAGTACGCGCTCAATCCACTGGCCAGCATCAACACCACCAGCAACAGCGCGAGGTTCCACAACAACCGCCAGCGCAGGCTGCTGGGCTTATGCATCGCGGCTTTCCAGCAAATAGCCGAGGCCGCGGAACGTCACGATGGCGACCGGTTGGCCGTCGAGCTTCTTGCGCAAGCGGTGGACGTAGATTTCGATGGCGTCGGGGCTGGCTTCTTCGTCAAGACCAAACACCTGGGCGGCCAGTTGTTCCTTGCTCATCACCCGACCGGGACGCGCAATCAGCGCTTCGAGCACCGCTTGTTCGCGGGAGGTCAGGGTCAGCAATTCGTCGCCGAGGGTGAAGCGTCGGGTGTCCAGATCGTAAGCCAGCACACCGCAGGTCTGCTGACGTTCGCCGCCGAGCACACTGCGACGCAGCAAGGCTTTGACCCGGGCTTCGAGCTCGGTCAGTTCGAACGGTTTGGCCAGGTAATCGTCAGCGCCGAGGTTCAAGCCATGCACACGATCCTTGACGTCGCTGCGAGCGGTCAGCATCAGCACCGGCAGGTTCTTGCCCCGGGCCCGCAAGCGCGCCAGCACCTCGAAGCCATCCATGCGCGGCAGGCCGACATCGAGGATCGCCATGGCGTATTCCTCGCTGCTCAGCGCCAGGTCGGCGGCCACGCCGTCGTGCAGCACATCCACGGTCAGCCCGGTGCTCTTGAGCGCCTGGGCGACACTGTCGGCGAGTTGCAGATGGTCTTCGACGAGCAGAACACGCATGGATCTTTACCTCATTCAGGGATGTTCGACGCCATTCTTTGGCGCGGAGTTTACAGCCGCATCCGCCGCTGTGAAGCCCGAAAACCGTGAAAGTCCGCTGAAAGGTTAGTGAAAGGTTCGACCGTTAGAGTCGGCCCACGGATGGTTTCGACTGAAAGCCATCGATCGTGCTTTGAAATGTAGCTCCCGAAAAACGCCTCGATGCGTTTTCGCCAATAAGAACAATAACGAGGTACTTCGCCATGCTGTCCACACAGCCCCAGGTTTGCCCGCCTCATCTCTTTTTTCAATTCCCGTCGTTTACGTTTGTCAGCGCCACCAACGGCTGCGCGACGCGAAACTGCCGCACCTGAAACATCCCCAAAAACAACAACTCCCGTGGAGACAACAATGAATCGATCACTGCGCCGTTTCGCCCTCGCCGCCAGCTGCATGCTGTTTGCCGGCCAACTGATGGCCGAGCCCAAGCGCCCGGAATGCATCGCCCCGGCCTCGCCCGGCGGCGGTTTCGACCTGACCTGCAAACTGGCGCAAAGCGCGCTGATGAACGAGAAACTGCTGAGCAAACCGATGCGCGTGACCTACATGCCCGGCGGTGTCGGCGCAGTGGCGTACAACGCGGTGGTCGCTCAGCGTCCGGCCGACGCCGGCACGCTCGTGGCGTGGTCCAGCGGTTCGTTGCTGAACCTGGCCCAGGGCAAGTTCGGTCGCTTCGATGAAACCAACGTGCGCTGGCTGGCAGCGGTCGGCACCAGCTACGGTGCCATCGCGGTGAAAAGCGATTCGCCTTACAAGACCCTCGACGATCTCGTTCAGGCGCTGAAGAAAGATCCAAGCAAAGTGGTGATCGGTTCCGGCGGCACCGTCGGCAGCCAGGACTGGATGCAAACCGCGTTGATCGCCAAGGCCGCCGGGATCAACCCGCGCGATCTGCGTTACGTCGCCCTCGAAGGTGGCGGCGAAATCGCCACCGCCCTGCTAGGCGGCCACATCCAGGTCGGCAGCACCGACATCTCCGACTCCATGCCGCACATCCAGAGCGGCGACATGCGCCTGCTGGCGGTGTTCTCCGATAAGCGCCTGGACGAGCCGGAAATGAAAGACATTCCGACCGCCAAAGAGCAAGGCTACGACATCGTCTGGCCAGTGGTTCGCGGTTTCTACCTCGGGCCAAAAGTCAGCGATGAAGACTACGCCTGGTGGAAAGACTCCTTCGACAAACTGCTGGCTTCCGATGATTTCGCCAAGTTGCGCGATCAGCGTGAACTCTTTCCGTTCGCCATGACCGGCCCGGAACTGGACACCTACGTGAAGAAGCAGGTCGCGGACTACAAAGTGCTGGCCAAAGAGTTCGGCCTGATTCAGTGATCGCCTCTGTCTAGCGGCTGCGGCCCCGCACTGCGGGGTCGCGGCACAGGAGTTCCCCATGCTCGTACAACGCATTTTCGCATCGGTGCTGCTGCTGGCCTGCGCCAGCCTGGTGCTGATGGCCTGGCCCTACCAGGCGCCTTTTTCCTACGAACCGATCGGCCCTCGCGCCTTCCCCTTGCTGATGCTGGGGCTGATGGGAATGGGCTTGATCTACATGGTGTTTCGCCCGTCCCCGATCAAACACTCCGAAGAAGACCCGCCGCTGGATCGTGAAACCCTCCACAAGATCGGCCGCTGCGTGGTGCTGCTGCTGGTGTTCGCCGGCCTGTTCGAGCCGTTGGGCTTCATCCTCAGCAGCATTTTGATCGGCATTCCGATGGCGCGCCTGTACGGCGGACGCTGGTTGCCAAGCGCAGTGATCATCAGCCTGATGAGCATCGGTCTGTACCTGCTGTTCGACAAAGTGATGGACGTGCCGCTGCCTCTGGGTCTGCTCGACGTTCTGGAGAACTGAAATGGATACGCTTGGTTATTTGAGTCACGGCTTCGGCGTCGCACTGACCCCTTACAACCTGGTCACCGCACTCAGCGGCACGCTGATCGGCACCGTCGTCGGCCTGCTGCCCGGCCTCGGTCCGATCAACGGCGTGGCGTTGCTGATCCCGATTGCATTCGCCCTCGGGCTGCCACCGGAATCGGCACTGATCCTGCTGGCTGCGGTTTACCTGGGTTGCGAATACGGCGGCCGGATCAGTTCGATCCTGCTGAACATTCCGGGCGAAGCGTCCACCGTCATGACCACCCTCGACGGTTACCCGATGGCCCGCCAAGGCATGGCCGGTGTCGCGCTGTCGCTGTCGGCGTGGAGTTCGTTCATCGGCGCCTTTATTGCCACGTGCGGGATGGTGGTGTTCGCGCCGATCCTGGCGAAATGGGCGATTGCCTTCGGTCCGGCGGAATATTTCGTCCTGATGGTGTTCGCGATTGTCTGCCTCGGCGGCATGGCCGGTGATCGACCGCTGAAGACCTTTATCGCGGCGCTGATCGGCCTGTTCCTGTCGACCGTCGGCATCGACGCCAACAGCGGTGTCTACCGCTTCACCGGCGACAACATCCACCTCACCGACGGCATTCAGTTCGTGGTGTTGGTGCTGGGCCTGTTCTCCATCAGCGAAATCCTGTTGCTGCTGGAAAAAACCCACCGCGGCCAGGAAGCGTTCAAAGCCACCGGCCGCATGATGTTCAACTTCAAGGAAGCTGCGTCGGTGTTCTGGGTGAACATGCGGTGCGGTGTGCTGGGTTTCATCATGGGCGTTTTGCCTGGCGCCGGTGCAACACTTGCCAGCGCCGTGGCCTACATGACCGAGAAACGTATCGCTGGCCCAAGCGGCAAATTCGGACAGGGCGACAAGCGCGGTCTGGCCGCTCCGGAAACCGCCATCGGTGCTGAAGCCTGCGGCGCACTGGTGCCGATGCTGACCCTGGGAGTTCCCGGTTCGGGCACGACGGCGGTGATGATCGGTGCGTTGTCGCTGTACAACATCACGCCGGGCCCACTGTTGTTCCAACAGCAACCGGACATCGTCTGGGGCCTGATCGCGTCGTTGTTCATTGCCAACATCATGCTGGTGATCCTCAACATTCCGATGATCCGCATCTTCACCCGCATCCTCGCCGTACCGAACTGGGCGCTGGTGCCAATGATCGCGATCATCACCGCCATCGGCGTGTTCGCGGTGCATGCGACCACCTTCGACCTGTTCCTGATGATCGGCATCGGCATCTTCGGCTACATTCTGCGCAAGCTGGATTTCCCGTTGTCGCCGGTTTTGCTGGGCTTCATTCTCGGAGGTTTGATGGAACAGAATCTGCGCCGCGCACTGTCGATTTCCAACGGTTCGCTGGAGATTCTCTGGTCGAGCGGGATCACGCTGGGTGTCTGGGCGTTGATCGTGGTGATGTTGCTGGTGCCGATCCTGCGGATCTGGCGCAAACGTTCGGTCGCTCGTCGCGCGGTCGCCGATGTCTGATCGAACACCCTTCAACGCCTGGTGGGGTACGCCGCTGGTCGGCGCGCTGGGCGGTTACCTGGCCAGCCAGATCGGCTGGCCACTGCCATGGATGGTCGGCTCGTTGCTGGCGATCATCCTCGTGCGTTGCCTGACGCCCTGGCAATTGGCCGAAATCCCTGGCGGCCGCAAGGTCGGCCAGTGGGTCGTCGGCATCGGCATCGGCCTGCACTTCACACCGGTGGTGATGGAGCAGGTGTTGAGCCACTTTGGCCTGATCTTCTTCGGTGCGTTGATCACCAGCCTGTCCGCCGTGGTCGGGGTCTGGTTGATGCGCCGTACCGGTGAGGATCGCGCCACCGCATTTTTTTCCAGCATGCCCGGCGGCTCCGGGGAGATGGTCAACCTCGGCGCACGCAATGGCGCGGTGCTCAGTCGCGTAGCGGCCGGGCAAAGCCTGCGGGTGCTGGTGGTGGTGCTTTGCGTACCGGCGGCGTTCAAATATCTACTGGGCGACGGCGCACCGGTTTTTCATCCGACGGCCGTCAACTGGTGGTGGCTGGCCCTTCTGTTCCCGGCGGGCGCCTTGGCGGCGTGGGTTTGGGAGCGTTTGCGTCAACCCAACCCTTGGCTGTTCGGGCCGTTGCTGGTGAGTGCGGCGGTGAGCATTGGTTGGGATCTGCACATTGGTTTGCCCAACGGCGGTAGCCAGATTGGCCAATGGCTGATCGGCAGTGGCTTGGGCTGCCACTTCAATCGGCAGTTTTTCCGGCGTGCGCCTTCGTTTATGGGGCGGACGTTGATTGGTACGGTGTTGACCATGTTGATCGCCACGGCGGCAGCCTTGGGATTGAGTGCGCTGACACATCTGGATTTGCGTTCGCTGACCCTGGGCATGATGCCCGGCGGGATTGCGGAGATGAGCCTGACGGCGGAGACGCTGCAATTGTCGGTGCCGCTGGTGACGGCGATGCAGGTGATGCGGTTGTTGTTTGTGCTGTTTCTGGCGGAGCCGTTGTTCAAGTATTGGAATCGGAATCCGGATTCAGACTGAAAAACCGAGTCGCCCCTTTCGCGGGCAAGCCTCGCTCCTACAGGATTTGTGTCGTATGTGAATTATATGCTCGACACAAATCCTGTAGGAGCGAGGCTTGCCCGCGAAGCTTTTTAGACTGGCGGCAACCGCCAATCAATCGGCGTCTCGCCATTCTGCTCAAGAAACTTGTTGGTCCGGCTGAAGTGCCCGCACCCGAGAAAACCGCGATAAGCGGACAGCGGTGACGGGTGCACCGACGTCAGCACCAGATGCTTGGTCGCGTCGATCAGCTTCTGCTTGCTCTGGGCATGGGCGCCCCACAGCATGAACACCAGATGCGGTTGCTGCTGGCTGACCACTTCAATGATCCGGTCGGTAAAAAACTGCCAGCCCTTGTCCTTGTGCGCATTGGCATTGGCGCGCTCGACGGTCATGGTGGTATTGAGCATCAACACGCCCTGATCGGCCCAGCTCTGCAGATAACCGTGATTGGGAATGTCGATGTTCAGGTCGCGTTTCAACTCCTTATAGATGTTCACCAGCGACGGTGGCGCCGGCACGCCCGGTTGCACCGAGAAGCACAAGCCATGGGCCTGGCCTGGCCCGTGATAAGGATCCTGACCGAGAATGACGACCTTGACCTTGTCCAGCGGCGTCGAGTTGAGCGCGTTGAAAATCATCGGGCCCGGTGGATAAATCTCCTTGCCGGCCGCACGCTCCTGTTGCAGGAAATCGCGCAACTCTGCCATGTAGGGCTGGTCGAACTCGGCACGCAGTGCCTCCTTCCAGCTCGGTTCGAGTTTGATACGGTCGTCAGCAGTCATGGTTACATCCGGCAAAAACAATGGGGCGAACCCTAGGAAAGCCCATCACGCTTGTCAATTGATCTGACGCAGATCCGGCACTTTCCTGCATTGCGATCATACTGAACGCTCAAATTCCCGATCGAGGTCACGATGAATCTGCACTTCGAAGAACTCACCGGCACCGACGGCGCCCGCATCGGCGTTGCCAGCCTGGATGCCGAAAAATCCCTGAACGCCCTGTCCTTGCCGATGATCAACGCCCTGCGCGATCAACTGGACGCTTGGGCCAAGGATCCGCAAATCGTCTGCGTACTATTGCGCGGTCATGGCGCCAAGGCCTTTTGCGCCGGTGGCGAAGTGCGCAGCCTGGTGGAAGCCTGTCGCGCGCACCCCGGCGTAGTGCCCCCGCTGGCCGCAACTTTCTTCGCGGCGGAATACCGGCTGGACTTCAGCCTGCACACCTACCCGAAACCGCTGATCTGCTGGGGTCACGGTTATGTACTCGGCGGCGGCATGGGCCTGCTGCAGGGCGCGAACATCCGTATTGTCACGCCGAGCAGCCGTTTGGCGATGCCGGAAATCAGCATTGGTTTGTATCCGGATGTCGGTGCCAGTTGGTTTCTGTCGCGCCTGCCCGGCAAGCTCGGTTTGTTCCTCGGCCTGACCGGCGCGCACATGAACGGTCGCGATGCGATCGATCTGGGCCTGGCCGACCGCTTCCTGCTCGATGAACAGCAAGAAGAGCTGATCGAAGGCCTGCTGCAATTGAACTGGCAGGAACAGACGCCGATGCAGCTCAACAGCCTGCTCAAGGCCTTGCAGCAGGAAGCGCTGGCGCGAATGCCCGAAGCCCAGTGGCTGCCGCGCCGCCAGCAGATCGATGAACTGCTGGATGTCAGTGATGTACGTTGCGCCTGGAAAGCCATCAGCCAACAGCGTGATAGCACGGACCTGGTACTTAGCCGCGCGGCGCGGACCCTGAGTGAAGGTTCGCCGCTGACCGCTCATCTGATCTGGCAACAGATATCCCGCGCCCGACATATGTCGCTGGCTCAGGTTTTCCAGATGGAATACACCTTGAGCCTCAACTGCTGCCGGCATCCGGAGTTCAGCGAAGGCGTGCGTGCGCGGTTGATCGACAAAGACCAGAAACCGCACTGGCATTGGCCTGATATCAATCACGTGCCGGATACGGTGGTGGAGGCGCATTTTCGCAAGGTCTGGGAAGGCCGGCATCCGCTGGCGGATTTGTAAGGTCACAAAACGAAATGTGGGAGCGAGCCTGCTCGCGATGGCGGTTTGTCATTCATCAATGATGTGACTGACAA
>NZ_JAGYGF010000061.1:0-38134 GCF_019947305.1 Pseudomonas sp. BF-RE-21
GGCGACAGATGTGTCGATTGACCCACCGCTATCGTCGGAACGCCGCCCGCAGCAAGCCGGCTCCTACAGTTGATTGGTGTCATGTCTAAGTAGCCTGCCCGCTTGAGCCTCGCTGTGGCTCGGCATGCCCTCGAGGGGCGCTCAGATCAAAAGCTGAAGGCGAGCTAACGCTCTACCTGATGAGTGGTGGAAATCAAAAGCATACGCGAATCCCTGTAGGAGCCGGCTTGCCGGCGAAAAGCGTCTGGACGACGCGTTCTTTCAGACACCCCGCGTTATCGTTGACGTCCATCGCCGGCAAGCCGGCTCCTACAAGGGATTGGTGTCATGTCTAAATAGCCTGTCCGCTTGAGCCTCGCTGTGGCTCGGCATGCCCTCGAGGGGGCGCTCAGATCAAAAGCTGAAGGCGAGCTAACGCTCTACCTGATGAGTGGTGAAAATCAAAAGCACACGCGAATCCCTGTAGGAGCCGGCTTGCTGGCGATAGCGTCCGTTCAGCCAATACATGCGTTGACTGACACATCGCCATCGCCAGCAAGCCGGCTCCTACAGTTGATTGGTGTAGCCAGTCCGTTTTAGGTGCCGCCCCGGCCATGGATCGGTGCGCAGCTCAAGGTCGATATCACCAGCGCTTTTAAGTTGCATCAACCTTCACGCTCTGTGATGGGGTGGAAAAAAACACGGGTTACAGTGGCCGTTGCAGCGGGAACTTCAGGCTGCCGGGCAGGTCAGTTGGAGCCCTGTATCGAGTGCTGTGGTCGGTTGTACGATCGTGCCACGAGAGATCAATCGAGTTCGCCCGCTGATGCCAACCAAACGTTTTCTGACAGGTTTCATTCTGGTGTTCTGCGCCAGCGCGTCGCTTTATTCGGTGGCGGCTGAGCGAAGAGCGACAGCGCAAAGCAACAGCGCATCAACCACCTTGATCGAAACGGCTTCGCGGCAGTATGAAAATGGCCAGTTGGACCAGGCTGCTGCCACGCTGGAGCGGGCCCTGCATATCCAGCCGAACAATCCCGCGACGCTGCATTACCTCGGTGTGTTGCGTCTTCAGCAGGGGCAGTACCAGCAGGCTGAAAACTTGGCGATGCGCTCTAACATTCGGGTGGGTCGTAACGTCGAGTTACGTAACCGCAACTTGCAATTGATACAGGCTGCGCAGCAGGCCCAGGCTTCCGGTATCCCACCCAGTGCCAACGCAGACAGGGTCGCCGTACTGAACAAACCGGAAGTGGAGACCCAAAGGCGCAGCGAAGAAGAAATCAGCATTGCTGAACAACCTGCTCAGAATGCTGGGCGCGACGCTGGCAGTTTCGCTCGCGCAGAGGCAGCGCCGGCATTGGACTCGCCTATGGTTGGCAGGCCGGGACCCGAAACAAACATGCAAATGGCTTCCACCGAGCCTGCGGGTACAAACGATGCGGTCGAGATTCCCCGGGGCCATTGGCCGCCGCCGGGCAAATGCCGAATCTGGTTCCCGGATCGCCCGCCGGGGCATCAGCCCGCACCCGGCAAATGCAAGAAGCTGCGACATCGGGTTCCGCCAGGGGCCTATTTGGTCCGCGGTTGAGCTTCTGGGCGTCTGTATATGGACTCATCAGGTTGAGGACAGGCGGGTGAGCCATTCACTCCATTTGCCATCACCGATGAAGGGCCAAAACCCTCAATCGCGAATCGCTGAATCCTGGCCGATGGCACGTTGAAAACGCTGCTACGAACAAACTGAAAATCTGCCTTTCCAGCGCTTGACCTTAAAGTTCAGTTTAACGTTAAGGTGATTTCAAGCCGGCCTCAGAAGCCTGCCCTGGCCGACGCCATCAAGCAGATGCAATCACCTGGAGAGAGACAGATTGAAACTCGCAAGCGCCGTTTTAACAGGATTGCTGTTCAACACGTTCGCCAACCATGCGTTGGCGGGGATGCCTGAAATGCCCAGCCCGACCGACACAGCCATGATCGATATCGCCGGTCACCAAGTGCCCGTCGTCAAGGGCGGTTTGTACGATCGCTTCCGCTCCAACCCTCCTTTGTCGGTGATCGCAGCAGAAGTACCGGGCGTTGATTTGAGCTGGTTCAAAGGGTTGGAGAAGAACAAGGTCGACATAGGCTTTGAATCGTTCTCGCCAAACTTTTACTACCAGAACAGTCGCGTAACGGCTGTTTATACGGCAGATCTGGACAAGCTCCGGGCACTGATGCCACCCGAAGTCCTGGCAACCGCCCAGCCTCTGCAAATCTGGCCTGGTCGAGGCCTGATTGCGTTTACCGCTTACACCTATGAGCACTGCGATAACGACGCCTATAACGAAGTCGCGGTGTCGATCATCACCAACAAACCGGGCAAAGCCAATCTGGGGCCGTTCACGCTGATTGGCCAGTCGATGTCTGGAGACTTCTGGGGTTATGTACTCAAGTTGCCGGTCAATACAGAGCTTGCGAGGGTTCGTGGTGTCGTCGGTTACAACCTGCCGAAATGGCTGACGGGGATTGACCGCAAAGAAGATGCCCAATCGGTGGTCTATGACATTACCGATAGCGAGACCGGCAAAGTGGACGTTTCCTTCAAAGCGCAGAAGCTCGACGACCTGTCCAGTGACGTCGATATCGTCACCAGCAGTTTCACCAATCTCGATCACCAAGGCCGGCTAGCCTATGGGTATGCTGTTTCCCGCCAGCTCAGCCACGGCTCCAGCACGAGCGCGGATTCGGCAACTCTCACGCTGGGCGACGGCAGCCTGTCGAACTACATCCGCTCCTTGAAGCTGGGGAAAATGATGAAGTACGAATACGTACCAGCGTTCCAAAGTGCGCTCTACGCGCCGAAGCCGTTAGCGGCACTGGCTGACACGCACTGATTTAACGAACAGGCAAATACCTGTCAGGCCTCAAAAGCCTGACAGGTGACGCTTTACTTGGACGATGCGGTATCACGGCCGCGCGGTGCTGCCGCCACACCTTCCTCGCGCAGGCGATGCAATAACAACTGCGTGTTGTCCACGCAACCCATGCCTTCCGGCTTGCTTTCAATGCCCTCGATAACCAGAAGAAGTTGCGCTTTATTCTGGGCCAGCCGTTGCTGCAGGACTTCGATTTCCTCAACCTTGCGTTTGAGCCCGCTGAGCAACTCTTCATGCTGCCAACCGTTCGCATTCATCGGCAGCAATTGTCGGATTTCTTCCAATGAAAAACCCGCCGCCTGAGCGCCCGTGATGATCTCCAGAACCCACTCCGTGTCCGGTGCGTAGTCCCGATACCCATTGGCTTTGCGCACGACAGATTTAATCAGGCCGCTCGCTTCGTAGAAACGAATACGTGAAGGCGCCAATCCGCTGATTTTCGCCAGTTCGCCTATTCTCATATTCCCCCCAGAAAACCATTGACCTTAAAGTTGACTTTAAACCTAAAGTGATTTGGTGGCCAAGCGGCGCGGATGTCATGCGTTGCTCAAACGCCATGGAATGCAGGGATAGGCGAAAGCCAGACCAGGACCCGTCTCAGAACCGCCTATGGGGTGGGCTGCACTTGTTCAACAAGGGGCACGATCAGTACACGATTCTGGTCATGGCCTCCATTTCATTCGGGAGATGCGAACATGGGTTATGTCACTACGCAGGACGGTGTTGAGATCTTTTATAAAGACTGGGGACCACGCGATGCCCCAGTGGTCTTTTTCCATCACGGATGGCCGCTCAGCGCGGACGACTGGGATGCGCAAATGCTATTTTTCCTGGCGAACGGCTACCGGGTGGTTGCACACGACCGACGCGGTCATGGGCGATCCAGCCAGGTCTGGGACGGGCACGACATGGATCATTATGCCGATGACGTCGCGGCCGTAGTCGACCATCTTGGCGTGCAGGGCGCAGCCCATGTGGGGCACTCCACCGGCGGTGGTGAAGTCATTCATTACATTGCTCGCCACGGCGAAGACCGAGTGTCCAAGGCCGCCATCATCAGCGCCGTGCCTCCGCTGATGGTGCAGACCCCGGCGAATCCAGGTGGCTTGCCGAAGTCGGTTTTCGATGACTTGCAGGCCCAGCTCAAAGCCAACCGTGCACAGTTCTACCACGACGTTCCAGCGGGACCTTTCTACGGTTACAACCGCCCGGGCGCCAAACCGTCTGAAGGCATCATCCTGAACTGGTGGCGCCAAGGCATGATGGGCTGTGCAAAGGCACATTACGACGGGATCGTAGCCTTTTCCCAGACCGACTTTACCGACGATCTGAAGAGCATCAAGATCCCCGTGCTGGTGATGCATGGTGATGATGATCAGATCGTGCCTTATGAAAACTCCGGGCCCTTGTCAGCCAGACTCTTGCAGAACAGCACGCTGAAAACCTACTCGGGCTACCCACACGGAATGCCTACAACGAACGCCGATACGATCAACGCCGATTTGCTCGCTTTCCTGCGAGGCTAGGCAACCGGAGGAGGGCGGGTGAAAATCCTGCCCTTATTTATGTATGGACTCGCCCCCCACTGTCTACCAGCTTTATCAAACACTGCTACCCGACCACAAGGCAAACCAATAGGAAATGTCGCCCAGGTTAACGAAATGGATCGTGACGCGCTCTTCAACGCTGAGTTCGTGATAAAACATGGCAACACCCTACCGAAGCGGTCAGGTGTTGCACTCAGTTTTTGCCGCTGCCAACCAATTAAAATCACCGGCCCAGCGCCGGCGTTGTCGTCACGCAGCGTACAGCTAGCCCGTCAGGCTCATTGGCCTGGCCGCTATTCACTGCGCAGAGCCGCCACCGGATGCAGGCGGGCCGCCCGCAGTGCCGGAGCCATGCCGGCGAGAATGCCGAGCACCGCCGCCAGCAGCAGCGCCAGTAGCAGAAACAGCGGCTGCAGCGCCAAGGGCAGGCTCGGCATGGCCAGGTGCAGTAGCCCGAGCAGGAGGCCCATCAACAGCAGACCAAGCAGACCACCGGCCAGGGACAGCAGTGTCGCTTCGGCGAGAAACAGCCCGAGCACCTGCCGCGGACTGGCACCAATCGCCCGCAACAGGCCGATTTCCGCCGTGCGCTCGCCCACAGTGGTCGTCATGATGGTGAGAATGCCGACGGCGCCGACCAACAGGGAAATGCCCCCCAAGGCACCGATGGCCAGGCTCAGGGCGCCGAGAACGCGGTTGAAGCTGCGCAGCATGTCGTCCTGGGTGCTCAGACTGAAGTCCTCCACGCCGTGCCGTTCGCCGAGCACCTGGCGAATCTGCCGACTCAACGCCCGCGAAGTGGTGCCGGCGCCGAACACCACATGGACTTTGACCACCCCGGTGCGGTTGAACAGGCTTTCGGCCCAATCCACCGGGATGTAGGCGATATCGTCGAGGTTGAAGCCGAGCAATTGGCCCTTTTCCGCCATCACGCCTATCACCCGGAAACGCACGCCCCCGACGCGGATCAGCTCGCCCAGCGGATTGCGTTCACCGAACAGCTCGACACGCAACTGATGGCCGAGCACCACATAGGGCGGCGAACGACCGTCACGGGCCACGGGCAGGAACTCGCCCAGGCTCAGTTGCATGCGCCAGGCCTGCGCCAGCTGATGGCCGCCACCGAGAATGTCGCTGCGCCGGCTCAGTTGACCGAACTGGATATCCCCGCTGCCCTGAATGATCGGCACCGCCGCCTCGACATGCGGCAAGCGCCGCAGGGCGTCGGTATCACTGATAGTCAGTGGCCGTACGCTGCCGAGCAGACCGCCGAGGCCGCTGGTCTGGGTCTTGCCCGGGCGCACAGTGATGATCCGCGTACCAAACTGCGAGAAGTTCTCCAGCACATAGCCGCGCACGCCTTCGCCTATGGCCGTGAGCAGCGTCACGGCGGCTATCCCGATCGCTACCCCGAGCAGGGTCAGCAGGCTGCGCAAGGGTCGACAGGTCAGCGCCGAGCTGGTCAGCCGGAAACCAT
The DNA here is from genome assembly GCF_019947305.1 of Pseudomonas sp. BF-RE-21. Lineage (NCBI taxonomy): Bacteria > Pseudomonadati > Pseudomonadota > Gammaproteobacteria > Pseudomonadales > Pseudomonadaceae > Pseudomonas > Pseudomonas sp. BF-RE-21. The sequence goes on from NZ_JAGYGF010000061.1 coordinate 5,922, forward strand.
CTTGCCAGCGCATCAGTGCGCTCCCGGCGGGCGTAGCGCCGCCACCGGCTCCAGCGCCGAGGCCCGAGCGGCCGGCAGCCAGGCGAACAGCAGCGCCGTGCCGAGTGCCAGCAGCACCGCGCTAGCCCGCGCCCACCAGGGTGCATAGAGCGGCAGATCGAACGCCAGGCGCCCCAGCCAGAGCAAGGTTTCGGCCAGAAGTAGCCCCGCCAGCGCCCCCGTCAGGGCGAGCAACGCCGCCTCGCCGAGGAACAGCAGGCGCAGCTGCGCCGCCGTCGCACCTATGGCTTTGAGCAGGCCGATCTCGGCGCTGCGCTGGCTCACCGCAATCCAGGTCACGTTCATGATCAGGATGCCTGCCACCAGCAGGCTGATCGCGGCAATCCCGGCGACCGCCAGGGTCAGCACCGCGAGTATGTCGTCGAAGGCGCTGAGCAGGCTGTCCTGGCTGATCAGGGTGATGTCTTCCTTACCCTCGTGGCGCTCCTTGAGCGCGGCGAGTATCAGCCGCTTGCTACGGTCGAGAAAGCTCGGACCACGCACCTCGACAAACACCCGCAACAACCCCTCGCGATTGAACAAGGCCTGGGCACTGGCCACCGGGATGATCAACATCTCGGCGAAATCCATCCCCAGGGATTCGCCCCGCTCACCGAGGATGCCGACCACCCGGAAGCGCCGGTCGCCGGCGCGCAACCATTCACCCAGGGCCGGGCGCGCACCGAATAGCTCGCGCCGGAGTTTGCCGCCGATCACGCAGACGGCCTCGGCCTGCTCAGGGTCCAGCGCCGGCAGGGGTTGGCCTTGGACGACCGTCAGTTGGCGAATGGCGAAGAAGTCCCGGGTGGTGCCCAGGGTCAGCACCTCACGATTGCGGTTGCCGACTATCACCTCCATCTGCCCGGCCTGCAGCGGCGCGACCCGGCGGATGCCCGGCAACTGGGTGATGGCCTGGACGTCCTGCAAGGTCAATTCGTGCGGCGTCAGGCCGGTGAGCGGCGGCATGCGCCCCGTGGTTTCCTTGCGGCCCGGGAAAACGATCAGGATGTCGCGCCCGAGCAGCGAGAACTCGTTCAGGACGAAGGCCCGCGCCCCCGCGCCGAGACCGGTGAGCAGATTGACCGCAACCACGCCGATAGAGATGGCCAGCAGCAGCATCAAGCTGCGCGAGCGATGCCCACGCAAGGCGCCGAGCCAGAAGCCCAGGGCATCGGCAGCGCGCATCAGGTCAGCGCCCGCTGCGGCGCAGCAGTGTGGATCCGCCCGTCACGCATGTGTAACTGGCGCTGCGCGCGGGCGCCCAGGCTGGCGTCGTGGGTCACCACTATCAGGGTCAGGCCCTCGCCGTTGAGCTCCTCCAGCAGGCTGAAGACCTCGGCGCCGGCCTGGCTATCGAGATTGCCGGTGGGCTCGTCGGCCAACAACAGCGCCGGTTGCATGACCATCGCCCGGGCGATGGCGACGCGCTGGCGCTGACCACCGGACAGCTCGGCAGGGCGGTGGGCAATGCGCTCGCCCAGCCCCAGGCGCGCCACCAATTGGCTGCTGCGCTTGTGCCGTTGCGCCGCGCCGATGCCAGCGAGGACCATCGGCAGCTCGATGTTTTCCAGCACCGTCAGCCGTGCGATCAGGTGGTAGGACTGGAACACGAAACCTATCAGTTGGCTGCGCAATTGGGCGCGCCGCGCCTCGCTCAGCGTCGCCGTGGCCTCGCCCTGCAGCCAGTATTCGCCGGCGCTCGGCGCATCGAGCAAACCGAGGATGTTCAGCAGGGTCGACTTGCCCGAGCCCGACGGGCCCATCACCGCCATGTAGTCACCGGCGGCGATGTCCAGATCCAGGCCGTCCAGCCCCATCACCTGCTGCTCGCCCAACTGGAAACTGCGGCTACCGCCGCGCAGACGGATCATTGCTCAGTCTCCGCCGCATCCACCGGGATCACCGCCACGTTGTCCTTGAGCCCTTCCTGCTCGAGGCTGGCGACTATACGCGCGTCCTCGTCCAGCCCTGCGAGCACCTCGGTCCAGCGCCAGTTGCTCAACCCGGTTTGCACCTCCACCTCGCGTAACACCCGGGTGGTCGGGTCATATCGCAGCACGTGCTGCCCCTCCAGCAGGGTCTCGGTGGGGATGCGCAAAGCACGTGCGCGCTGCTCCAAGAGGATCTCGACATCGGCGCTATAGCCGGTGAGCAGGACCAGATCGGCCGGCGGCTGGTCGAAGCGCACCTCGACATCGACGGTGCGCGCCTGCTTCTCCAGTTCACGCACATAGGGCGCGATGCGGCTGACGCGGCCGGCGAAATGCTGGCCACGGAAGGCATCCAGGCTGATCCGCACGGCGGTTCCGGGGCGAACCCGGGCAGCGTCCACCTCATCGATCGGCGCCTCGACATACAGGCAGCTGTCGTCGATCAGGTCGATCGCCGGCGGCGTGGGAATACCCGGCGGCGAAGGGGTGACGAACTCGCCGAGTTCGCCGTTGATTTCTGCGACTATGCCGGCGAATGGCGCACGCAGGGTCGTCTGCTCCAGCAGTGAACGCTGCAACTGCAGGCTGGCGTCGGCCTCGCGGATCAGCACGGCAGTGGCACTGCACATCAGCTTCGCCAGGTGAGCCTTGGTCTCGGCCTGATCGAGACGATCGGCGGCAACCAACTTGCGGTCGGCCAGAAGGCCCAGGCGATCTAGGTCGCGCCGGTCCAGATTAGCCTGCTGGCAGCGCTGTTCGCGGGCGTTGCGTTGGGCCTCCAGCCGCGCCTCGGCCTCCTGCAGCCGGGCCTGTTGCTCGTCCTGTCGCAGGCGCATGAGCACCTGACCCGGCTGAACCCGCTGGCCCTCGCCGATCAGCAACTCGGCAACCTGGCCGCCGACATTGAAGGACAGATGCGAGCGTCGACAGGACTTCAGCGTACCCGCGCGAGTGTTGGCCACCAGCGTCTCCACCGGCCCCCGCTCAACCTCTAGCAGCCTGACCGGCAACGGCTGTGGTCGACTCAACCAGCCGCCAAGCACCATCAGACAGGCCAGCATCGACGAGCCAATCAATAATTTGCGCATGGACTGCACCTCCTCCCACATGGCTTGAGCCTAGGTCAGGAAGGTAAAAGCTCAACGCGAAGCGCCATTTATCCGACGATTTTCAGACGAACGTCAGAAAAATGGCGAATGAGATTTATTTCTCTCGCAACTGCTATCCCCCAGCCATGCCAACTCACTAAAATTCCTTGCCGCGGCGACGCTACGACGTCGAAATATCCCCGGAAACTGTGCCACGCTTTGCTCATGCCCGAATGTCTTCAAGCAGCCCAGGCTGTCGGTCAGCATTGGCTCAAATTGGCCGATAGCTGCGTGTTGGACTCAAGGTCTCAAACTAGTGACGCAGGTCTAGGTAGACCGGGTAGGCGCGACTGATTTTCGTGCTCGAAGAAAAGCCCCCGCACTCGGCTCAAGTGTGGGGGCTTTCTGGTTGAGCGAAGGGGGATTTTCTCACTTCGGTTCGGGTCGTTACGGGTAACACTGTGGTTCAGTCCGGAGGGCGATCGGCCTCATCCACCGTCAGAGCGTTCCGAGGGGCAACTCCATCGCTACGAAAGTGCTCAACGCCAACATAATCAGCAACGCTATAAACATCAGGCTCAAATGAGCGACCTGCTTATAACGGGGTATCAGCCTATTCGTGATTCGAGCAATTGATTTAACAGTGGAAGACATCACCAATCCTCACTTTTGCGCAAAACACCCAATAGTTCCTGAAGGTGTACATCAGAATCACCGGCAGGATGAACAGCGTGCCAATCAAGGCGAACAGCTAACTGGTGGCCGGTGATGTCGCCGTCCACAGGCTGACGGATGGCGGGATGATGTCCGGCCAGCAAGGTCAGCAAGGCATCCGGCGCGGCCTTTGGGGCGGCCGGCGGGTTAGTAGTTGCCGAAGGGGCCGCCGGTGGTGGCGGACCGAAATCATCCAGCGGCATTGCGTTGGCGGTGGTCAGGGTAAGGCGCATCGGACAGCGCAGCCTTGACCCGAGCAGCAAGGCGACGGAGCGGCATGGTGGTGTCGCGCGTTTCATTTTTCACCCCTCCTGTCATGCCGAATCTGCCAAGCCCTGTCGTCTGCATGATGTCCGGGACGACAGCTATTGCGGGTACGAGGGGGCGGTGCAACTAATGAGCCATTTCAATAGAGCGAAAAAAGTTCAACTTAATTAATAAACTGCTTCCGGGCGTTTCGAGTTAGAGAAAAGGTGAGTGGGGAATAATCCTCAAATCAGGTGGTAAACGCCCGGAAGCGTGGGTGTAATTCCCCATTTATGGAGACCGTAGCGACCCTGTTTCACCGACCGCTTCTGGCCGATTTCTGCCTGTCCCCACAGTCACCTTTGAGTCGATCCAAATCATACAGCCGCCAATCATGCGCCCCGTGAAAAGCTTCGCTGGAAATCTTTTCTGATAGCGCTGAAGGGCGCACGTGTCAGTAAGGCACATGCACGGGCTTTCCCTTGTGGTTCTAACATGACGTCCGGACGACCAGCGTCATATTCGTCGAAGATCAGCGCCGTGGGGAAACCGGGGCCAGACCACCATTATCCTAAATCCCAATCTGGATGGCGGTGGGCTTGCTTGTTTTCGACGGTGGCCGCTATTTGTGGCGCACGCGGCGGTTAGCAGGTAGACAAAATGTGGCGAGGATAAGGCAGATTTAAGGGCATCCCCTGGCTCCTTCATCGCGCATCTGCGTTGAAATCCAGCACCCGCGTGGCACCGACAAAGTGACGCAATCTCGTGCCCAATGGATCAGCAACGGCTCTCAGCCTTAGGGGCAGGTAGCCAGAGGCCAACCGATGCGCGCTGCACGGAGGAGGCTGGCCTTAACAACCAAGCGGTGAAATGGGGCAATAACGAATATGTAGGCCCGGCCCAGACGGTTGTGGCACTGGACCACGGTTGAAAAAACGAGTTGGCGACGGCCTTCTGGCTCTGCCTCTCCAGAACACAGGATCGATATCCGGAAGTCGAGGTGCTTGTCGTCCTCTCCCAACACGATTTCAGTCTGGTTCGAGCTGTAGACCTTGAAGATTTGAATCCGATCAGCAAGCGTTGCCAAATGTCTGGCTGTCTTGATACCAAAACAGGCAACGATAGTGTCTCGGACTTTCATGAGCCATCCGATCCAGGATGGCTGGTGGGAAAGGATGAATCGAGCCAGCAAATCTGGATTGCTGGAGGTGCCCGCCGGGAGCCGAATCGCAAAAGCGTCCGCCAGGTTCATCGACTCGTAAAGGTGGGTGACGCCGGACCTCGAGGGTACTGGCACGGACATAATGAGTTCAAATTCTCGGGGCATCGGGGATCTCTCCTGAGTTCCAACTACCAATTAGATGACATGCCATGTCGCGTTTCTTGTTGCGATGGTTTGTCGTATAACGCTCCTTGTCGGATGCTGAGCCCGATCAACGCATCATAGAGCTCTTGCTGCCCAGCTGGCAAAACAGGAAGCAACGTCGCACGGCGCTTGCCGACATCAAACCAGGATTCAACCAACCATCCCACCAGATAGAGCGCCGAAAGGCATCCGCCAGCAGTTGCAACGTTCCCCTGACATACAAGAGGCTGGTCCACGGGTTCAAGTCCCAGAGCTTGCAAGCTCGATCGTGCATCCGGATGTGTAGTTGCTTGGCCGCTGAGCAGCCCAAGCCGTTCGAGAATGAACGCTCCGGCGCATATCGAACCGATTCGCTGGCGTCTGGAGTCAAGTTCAAACGACGGCAGGAAATCCGGGGCGGCAAGTGCAGCGGGTATCCCTTCCTTGCCGCTGACGAACAATACCGCGTCGGCACTATTGGCCTCGGAAAGCGGGCCGTGCACCGAAACAGGCAGGCCATGCGCCGATCGCACGATAGCGCTGGATCCCAATATCCGGACGTTCCAGTCCTCAGTGTTGCGACCCAAAATGTCCCACATCAGGAACAGGTCGATATCAGTGAATTGGTCGAAAGCAACCAGAACGATTTTCTTCAAGGCGAGCTCCATGAAAAGTGCTAGCGTGCAAAACGCAACGGCTATCTTTGCTGGTGTTCGCAGCGTATCAATCGGTTGCGCGCCATACACAGTCTGTATGGCGCTAAACATGGAGCGAAATAACGGGTGGGAAAATTAACTCGCAACCATTGGATCGCGGCTGGTTTTGAGGCCCTCGACCAAATAGGACATAGTGGTGTTTCGGCCGAGAGTCTATCGCGCCGATTGAATGTGACCCGCGGATCGTTCTACCACCATTTCCGTAATCGCGAAGACTTTGTCCGCGCCTTGCTGGCCGCTTGGGAAGAAGATTACACGGAGCGCATGCTCACTTATGCGGCGCAGGGTCGTAGCGCGGGCGAAATCTTGAAACGCTACTTGAGTATTGCCGCTGAGAAACAACCTGGGCGGGAAGTTTCCATCCGCGCCTGGTCGCTGCACGATCCGTTGGTAGGCGAGTTTCAGCAGCGTGTTGACACCAGACGACTGGACTTCGCGATACGGACGTGCCGCCGCGTGGTCCCTATGCCAGGCGAAGCAGAAGTGATTGGTCGGGTAGCCCATCTGTGCCTGATTGGTGGTCAACAGGCAGGGCTGCGGCGTGATGCCGCTCGCTTCAACAGTTTCCTGAGTCGAGCCTTTTCACTTTTCGAAGGGGCTCTTCCACCGTGGCACACGCGTCAGTAAGACGCGTGCACGGGCTTTCCCTTGTGGTTCTGACATGACGTCCGGACGACCCGCGTCATATTCGAAGATCAGCGCCGTGGGCCGGCAGTGCCCAGGCAAGATGCCGGCTTAGTTCTCCATCACCTCGTCCAGTGCCTGTTCGAGAGTGCTGACTGTGCGCTCGATATTTTGCAGCTTTTCGAGTCCGAACAGACCGATGCGGAAGGTCTGGAAGTCGGCCGGCTCGTCGCATTGCAACGGCACTCCGGCGGCGATCTGTAGGCCGTGGCTGGCAAATTTCTTGCCGTTCTTGATGTCGGCATCATCGGTGTAGCTCACCACGACGCCAGGGGCCTGAAAGCCGGCTGCGGCCACGCTTTTGATGCCTTTGCCGGTCAACATTGCGCGCACCCGATCGCCCAGCGCCTGTTGTTCGTCGCGGACCTTGTCGAAACCGTAGGCTTGCGTCTCTTTCATCACTTCGTTGAATCGCGCGAGGGAATCACTGGGCATGGTCGCATGGTAGGCATGTCCGCCCTGTTCGTAGGCCTGCATGATCTGAAGCCACTTTTTCAGGTCGCAGGCGAAGCTGCTGCTCTGCGTCTGCTCGATGCGTTCGAGGGCCAGGGAACTGAGCATCACCAGGGCGCAGCAAGGGGAGGCGCTCCAGCCTTTCTGCGGTGCGCTGATCAGCAGGTCGACGGCGCATTTGTGCATATCAACCCAAATCGTGCCTGAGGCGATGCAGTCCAGCACAAACAGGCCACCCACCGCATGCACGGCGTCGCCGACGGCCCGCAGGTACTCGTCGGGCAGGATAATCCCTGATGAGGTTTCAACGTGGGGGGCGAAGACAATCTGCGGCTTCTGCGCCGCAATGGCTGCCAGCACTTCGTCCAGAGGGGGTGGGGCGTACGCAGCCTGGCGATCCGCGTCGACCGGCCGGGCTTTCAGCACCGTGGTGGCCGCCGGAATGTTGCCCATCTCAAGGATCTGGCTCCAGCGATAACTGAACCAGCCGTTGCGTATCACCAGGCATTGCTGGCCGGTGGCAAACTGTCGCGCCACCGCTTCCATGCCGAATGTGCCGCTGCCCGGGACCACCGCAATAGCCTGGGCGTTGTAGACCTGTTTCAGGGTCTTGGAAATGTTCTTCATCACGCCTTGAAATGACTGCGACATGTGGTTGAGCGAGCGGTCGGTGTAGACCACTGAGTACTCGACCAGCCCCTCAGGATCGATACTGGGATATAGCTTTGACATGGAGTGACTCCTTTGGCAGAGATGTCAGTGGTATCGACCCTGCCTTAAGCTTTGGCAAATGACAAGATTGCTCGGGATGGAATGGCGACTTCTGTCGAGCGGCTGGCCTCATCAGGTCGATAACGACCAGTTACGAAGGGCAGCAGCCGACCCATTGCTGCCCTTCATGCAGGGCAGCAATGGGTCATCAGTTGAAAAAGTCGGATTTTCAGCCCGCCAGAACTCAGGCATGACTTCCACGCGTAGCGTGAGAACGATCAACCTCAATCAAAACTGCTTTGATGCGCTGGCAATGCGCTGGTACTTACGCAGCTGTCGGTTAATGTTGCGGATATCCAGAAAAAATATCTCTGCGCTACGCCAGAGCAGCATCCACGCGGTGACGGTAACGACTCCCACGGGGATGGTGCCTTCAATGCCCAGAGCCGTGCCTGCCAGCACCAAGGCTAGTGCCAAGCCCAGGAGTGTCAGCGCTACCAGCCGGTGGGTGCGAATATCCCCTCTGAGTTGTTCGCTCTTTTCCGCAAAGGTATTGCTGATGGCTTGCTGCAGGCGTTCTCGCTCATCTTCCGGGCAGCGAATGTGCAGACACAGTTCGGAGTGGTACCAGGCGCTATCTGACAGGTAGTCCACCAGCTCGGCGCTTAGCTTGGGGTTGTCCGGCGAGGCAAACGGATTGAGGTAATCGTGGGTAATCGTCAGATCGATTTTTTTTGTCATAACGAACCTTCACCTGATTGAGCTGTGGACTGAGATTTTAGTGTTCGAGGTAAAGCTAGTCGCAAGACAGCTGCTCTGCCTGATCGGCAGTTGCACGCGCTGTTGCAAAAGCGGATTTATCCGCGATGCGTTGGCTGAATGTGCGCCGCGACCGTCTGCATCAGCGCTGATTGTTATCACTCTCTCCGTGAGGGACATCAGGCAGCGGGCGGCGCATGCGCGGATAAGGGGTAGAGGCAGCTTTTGGCCGATTGCTGCCCTCCGCGACAGGCAGCAATCGACCCAAAGCAGACGTCGAGGTTGATAGTTTTATGCCGCTCAGAAAACGATTTCGCACCGTGCTTCAGCGGCCTGTACTCGTAGTGTCAGACCAGACTCGAAGCGCATGACAAGGTGATGATCTGATTGGATGGTATCCGTGAGGTAGAAGGATTGTGTCTCAGCATCGGACTTCACCGCTCCAATCGAATGAAGAACACTATCGTCACCGTCAACTGGGTTTTCATCCCGCCCACTCGCTGAAAAGTAGTTAACTTCATGGAAGCTGATAGTAATCTTGCGTGCTTCATCGATCGGCACCCAAGCTTCACTCCGTCGAGTAAAGCTAAGTACAACCGATCGATCCACGATGTCGTATTTGATGGTGCTGGATTGGTAGAAGTTGTGCAGATCGTATGCACGGTCGTGAATCTCAACCTCGATATGCCCGAACACGAAACCATGGAACTGCATGGGTTAGCCCTAATGATCTACCGGTAGGCGTGCATCGTACCGCATCGTCGCAATGGCCGATTACTGTCTATCGCCAAGGAATGCAATCTACAATCCAAAGCGGCATGCGTCCGCCAAAGGTATTTGGCCCGCGCTCACGTTAAATGTAAATAATGTGAGCCGAGAAGCAGGATAGCTGCGAGCCAGCGTCTTTAAAACGCGAATCGCTACAGTTTCAGAGTTGTGCGCCGATATGATCCGCGTACTTTCTCTCTCTTACTCAAGATCGAACCAATGAACGTGTGGCCCAGGATAAAAAACCTGACATTGTTGTTACTAGCGAGCTTGGCTCTCAATGCGTTAGCCCGCCTCTTAATGCCCGTTCCGTTCATCGTGACGCACTTTGACGCGAGCTCTTTGCTGGACTACAGGATGCTGCCGTTTCTGATGCGAGATATCCTTCTCGCTACCTTGGCCAGTTCGCAGATTCCTGCCTTGTTAATGCTGTTCAACTATCACCTTACGGCCTATGGCGCGTTGGTCATCAGCCTCCTGTTCTGCTTCCAACTGCCGCAGACCACTATCCTAGGCCAACTGCTAGTGCTGTCCTGGATATTGGGGGTAATCATGTGGCTCGTCTGGAATAAGCTGCGCGACCTCTATCGCTACTACCGCGTCAAATGATTCTTTGGCATGCACCAGCAATTTGCCAATTCAGCCAGAGCGTTTCAGGGACTCCGGATCGAATGACACATTTGCCATACTGCTAGCGTCAGGTACTGGTTGCCATTCGGCAATGGTGGAGTCAATTTCGCGCAGAGTCCATTGCTGGGGGCCAGACCAGGACAGTTCTATGTAGGGGCCTTCAAGTACTTCGTTGGCTATTAACATGTCAACTTCGTCGGTAGGTCCTGGAAACATGCCTCCGACAGCAATGGGCACGCGCTGACGCAAAAGGCTGTTGAGCATGCACAACAGCTCGGCACGTGATGTGTAATGCACTCTGTGCTCCCCGACTTCTGTGTAGGCAAATACCAGACTGCCCGTTACGGAGTCTACGGAGCTGATCAAAGTGAGATGCGTCGGTGGCCGGCCTAACCCCTTTGAACAACGTAGTTTGATAACTGCGCCCCTTTATGTATTTCGCTTTATGAAATCGGCGAGCTTCGCGGCTTCATTGCGTAATTCATCAAATCTTTCGTTTAGCTCAACATGGCTCGGCTTCCAGCAAAGGACGCCATTGTCATCGCTTTGACCAAGAATGAGATCATTGAATGAGCCCATTCCGCCATAGGCTGACTGTAGGTACTCAATTCCGGAGTAATCAGAACTCATCAAGCGTGCTTTTGCCTTACGCATCCACAGGCCCCAGTGAGTATGCCCATCGCTCTCAAGCATTGCTGCAAGTTGATCAAGAATGCAGATCAGCTCTTCGGTTTTCGGTCCCATTTTTTGACATCGTCCAAGGTGAAATACGGAATGGGAAGTGAGTCCCACTGCCGAGTATTTCTCGTCAGTCTCGCTGCGTAAGCTACTGTTTCGCCATCAGGTTGTCCACGTGCCGCTTCTGGCCGATTGCCGCCTTCCGTGAATGGCAGCAATCACCTGAGATCACGCTAGTGAGTCTTCAACCAAACACCCCCCCGCCGACATTCATCAAGCAAACTCACCGCCGCACTTCAGCCACCAACAACAACGACTGTGGCACAGGACTCTGCGGATGCTGAGGCTCCTGCAGGCCCGTCAGTTGAAAGCCGGCCATGTCCAGCGCATTGAGCCAGCTGGACAAGGTGCGGAAGTACCACGGCATGGGTTGCCATTGCCCCTTGAACCCGGTGAACGTTTCTTGCCGCCAGCCATCCTGATAGTCGCCGGCCGCTGCGCTCCACGGATGCAGCGTCTGGATCACCAGCGCGCCGCCGGGGGCGAGCAGGGCGTTCATGGCGGTGAGCAGGGGGATGATGTCCTGGTGCAGCAGGGCGAAGTTGGCGCAGATCAGGTCGTAGTCGCTGCCGATGTCCACTTTGGCTTGCGCCAACTGTTCATAGTTCGCCAGATGCACCGGCGAAGAACCTGCCGCCCGCGCCGCCTCGACCAGCGTCGCATCGCCATCCACACCGACCCCATTGATCGCCCGTTCAGCCAGCGCCCGCAACAGCCAGCCTTCGCCGCAGCCCAGGTCGAGCACACGTTCGGGCTGACGGCTTGCCACTGCCAGCAGGATCGCCTGGTCGGTGACCTTGAGGCGGCTTTCGATGGCGCCGGTGCGGATCGCGTCGATCCAGGATTGGGCGTTGTGCTGCCAGCTTTCGAGAAGGGTCGATTCGGGGGCGGGCATGTCGATGTCCGGAGTTGTGGGTTGGAGAGAAGGATAGGGCAAGTGCGCGTGCAGGGGACCCTGTCAGTGACGCTGCATTATTTTCTGCACTCTGCCAACACCACCTGGCAGGTGTCCGGCGCGCCACCGGAGCGTCCGGCGTAGCGAATGCAATTGTCCATGGATTTCTGGCGGGCCATGTCGAGGGTGGAACCCCAGGCCAGGCCACCCTCGCCGACAGTGGGCAACGCTTTGGCGTAGCAAGGTGAGCCTCCGTTTGAGGCCCAAGTGCGAGGCGTGGCAGGGTTGCGTGCGCAGCCCGCTGTCAGCGCCAGGTTGATGGCGAGCAGGGCGGGCAAGACCCATGTCCCGCATGGGCGCGCGGTTTTTCCGGTCATCCCGTGTTCCCTGTATAAAGAGGCGTGTTTGTATCCTGCAGTTTAGACGTTGTTGCGCCTGCCCTTTGCCCGGTTTGGCGCATTTGGGGGCAGTTGCCGGGAGGGCACTTTTGAACCCGTGCCTGTCCAGAAGAGTAGAAATTTTGGCGTCATGAAATATACGGTTACGCTGCCGATACGCCGCTTGCAAAGTCCCTGCCTTGATCTTTAATAGTTACTGATGGGGGACGCGTAATCCCATCAAATATGTCTTAAATATCAATGGTTAAGCGAAAGTATCAAGTCCCGCCCGGATCTTTCTCTGATTTCACGACAGATAGCTCAAAGGATGACGAAGAAATGAAAGAGAAGCTGGCGGCCGTTATCCGAAAACTGATTTCTCCTTCATTACGTTATGAAGTCAGGAACGCGGCAACCTGGCTGCGGGACATCCTGGGGCGTGCGTGTTTCTGGAAGTGGGAGATTGCCCGCTTCAAGCTGCAGAAGGACAGTCCTTACGAATTCCTCTACATCGGCAGGAAAAAACAGCGGGAAATGGCCAAGCTGCTCATCGGCGGGAAGTCCCAGGGGCCGCCCGATACGGTCGACGACGAATCGGCACCTGCTGCGTCGAATCATGTGGTGGTAGTCAGTGAAGCACCGTCCCCGGGGGCCTTGAATGTGCCCCTCTACCTGAGTGCCGTCGTACCGCTGGGGCGTCCCATCGAAGACATCACCGCCAAATACGATAGCGAGTTGCGCCGAAACATCCGCAAGAACCGACCGCGCTACCGGATGGTCCAGACACTGCTGGATGACGAAATCGAAAAGGCCGACAGGGAAATGCTTCGACCTTATGCCGAAGCACGGCAAGGCATCCACGCTGCGCAGTTTCCCTCTCAGGAAGTCTTGAGAATTGCCAAGACCGTCGGCCGGCTCGACCTGATCATGCTGGAAGACGAGGTGGTTGCCTGCCACCTGGGTTGCGTCGTCACTCGGGGCGGCAAGCGCTACTGGAGCACGCTGCGTTTCGGATACATCGAGGCAATTTTTTCAGATGCGAAAAAACTGCGTGAGGTCAACTCGATTACCACCTTCATGGCGCTTGAGTGGGCTATCGACAATGGCTTCGATTATTACGACATCGGTCTTTGCGTGGCCCGCCCGGATGATGGGCTGCTGAAATGGAAAAGACGGCGCGGCGGTGATATCGATTCCTTGGGAAACCACGCGTACATGTTCGTCCGGCTGCCCAAGACCGGGAGAGCCAGATTCCTCTGGGACACGCCGCTGTTTGCTGTCGAAGGCAAGGAAATAACCTTGCACCTTGGCTTGCCGGACGGGCCAAGCGATGAGGAAGTCGCCAGCCGTTATCACGAAATGGTGTTTGGCGGGCTGCACAAAATTTATCTGTATTGCGCCAAGAGCTCGGGCGAACAGTTTCTCGACACCTTGCGCAGTCGCTATGCCAATTTGCAGACACCACCCGTCATGGAACGGATTCCATCCAGCTGAGCCATTTCCAGGACTGAATAATGACAGCGCTCGCACCTGACTTTTGACCCTGCCCGCAGGGAGGACTCTTCATGGAAAGCGATCTCTCGCCAATCAGCACGTCGACCGCTGGCAATCAAAAAAAATGGACCCTGGCCGCCTACAAAAACATGGCGAGAAAAAGACTCGCACGCAAAGCCGATATCAACTTGAAAAGCATCGCGCTGAAAAGTTGGGATATTGCGCCGGGCGAGACGACTCATTCTCCGTCGGCGTTCTACCTGCCCGGTCAAATGGACCGCGTGACAGGGTGGGAGGCGAAGCGTTTTTATCCTTTCGAACATCCCGCCCGCACCATGCAGGGGCTGGGCGACGTAGAACAAGGGCCGACCCGTGGCTACTTGCTCAAGGACGTCTGGATGATCGATGGCGCGCTCTACAAGGACAACGCCAGTCTGTGGCTGTCGCTCAAGCCAAGTATGTTCCCGCGCATTACCGTGGACACCGAGATCGATCGCGCCGCCGTCTACTGCACGCAAAACGGCAATACCTGGTTTGGAACGTGGTTGATGGAAGACTGCCCGACCTATTCCCTGGCCTGCGATGAAGGCGTGCCGGTGACCACCGCGCCCTCCGCCAGGTTTCCGTTGTTTACCCAGGCTCCCGCTTACGAAGACTGGTTTGGCATGAAACCGGTGCGCCTGCACAGTGCGTTTTTTCGTGAGCTCGTGCTGTTCGACGACTTGAGCAACAATCGAAACAGGCATCTGCGTTACCGGGCCATGGGGGAAAAACTGCTGTCGCACGTCAAGCATGAGGCTCACCCCGGCGTGTTCATTCTGCGCGGTGGCGACGGTGACTTGCGCTTTTTGCGCAATGAGCTCGAAGTCGCCGAACACCTGCGCAAGAGCAGGGGGTTCCGCGTTCTCGATCCTTTGAAAACCGATGTGCCGACCATCGTGGCGACCTGTGCCGGGGCGCGGACGGTGGTGGGGGTCGAAGGCAGTCAGCTGGTGCACGGCGTCAATGTGCTCCAGCCGGGCGGTTCGTTGCTGGCACTGCAGCCACCGAACCGTTTCGTCAGCTACTACAAGTTCCTGACGGATCGCGACAGGCAGAATTTCGGCTTCGTGGTCGGAACGCCAGAGGGCGACGGCTTCAAAATCGACATTCAAGAGGTCGAGCGCACACTGGATCTGTTCCCGTCATGACGGCCTGAGGGAACCCCGGCAAAAGACTTTCCGAACGGGTTTACGCCTGATCCCCAAACACCGGCCGGAAAAAACTCCGCTCATAGCTGAGGATGAATTTTTTATCCTCGGCATACTTGAACGCCGCGATGCAGTCCGCGTCCTTCATGGAGTCCTGCCGATAGCGCTCGTACTCGGCAAGGCTCGCAAAAGTGAACATCGCCAACGCAATGTTGTTGGCGCCCTCGGACGGCAGGAAATAGCCGTGGTGCTGGCCACCGAATTTTTCCACCAGTGGAATCCACAACTTTGCGTAGTGTTCGAATGCGCCGATCTGGTACGGGTCCAGCACGTACTTCAGGTAACAAGTGACCATGTGTTCGCTCTCTTCTACGGGAGGGTTAAACCATTCAAAGGCTGTTCAGCCATTCGGCAGTTTCGCAGATCACCTGGCTGCATGGGAGTCTTCACTGGACCCTGTATCCCGTAAATGCGGGCCATCTGTGTCTATCGGCTACATTGCGAGGTTGTTACGTTTGCGCCTCCACCGTATTCGATGAGGTAAAAATGGATCTCACCGCCATCCCGTTCGGGACGACCGACTGGTCGACGATCGAACCTGTCACCCATGCCGGCCAGACCGGAAACGCCTATTGGCGAACCTGTCAGTTTGGTTCGACGCGTGTGCGAATGGTTGAATACAGCCCCGGATACCTCGCCGATCATTGGTGCTGGAGAGGTCATATCCTGTTGTGCCTGGAAGGCGAGTTGCACACGGAACTGGAGGACGGTCGACAATTCACGCTGACGGCCGGCATGAGTTATCAGGTGGGCAACAATGCTGAAGGGCATCGGTCGTTCACCACCAGTGGCGCAAAATTGTTCATTGTGGATTAAGGCGTCGGATTGAATTTCGCCACTGGCCGTAGCGCTGGGTATCTCTATGGGAGATAACCCGATCAGATTAATTCGCTTCTTGAGATATATCCCGCGCGCGTAATGTCTGCCCTGTCTGAAGTAGAGAAGGGCGGATGATGAACAGGTTGAACACAACGATCGCCAATGCGCAGCCCGCGTTGCGGCCAGCCAGCGCAGGCTGGGCAACGGTGGCAGGCTTTGCTGCAAGCCTGGTCGGCATCGGCCTTGCGCGGTTTGCATATACGCCGTTGCTTCCAGCGATTATCGGCGCCCACTGGTTTGATCCGTCCAAGGCGGCGAAAAGCTCCAGCGATTCCCGGAGCCTTTGACACCGTGAATTACTCCGATAGAAACGTGATGTATTGGCGCCGCAACCTGACCGTTTGTGTGTTCGGCTCGTTCACGACACTGGTCAGCCTGAGCATGTTGTTGCCCTTTTTACCGTTGTACGTTCAACAACTGGGCGTGACGTCGCAGGCGGACGTGGTGCAATGGTCGGCCGTGGCATTCGGCGCGACTTTTTTCGGCACGGCGATCACCGCGCCGTTGTGGGGGCGCCTGGCTGACCGTTATGGCCGAAAACCCATGCTGGTCAGAGCGGCCATCGGGATGGCCATTGTCATGTCGTTGATCGGGCTGGCCCGGGACGTTACGGATCTGGTTGCGCTGCGCCTCATCGCCGGGCTCATTGGTGGCTACGCATCGGCGTCCATCGTCATGATCGGGTCGCAGGTCCCGCGCGAAAGGGCGGGTTGGGCACTCGGTGTCTTGTCCACGGGGGCCTTGTCCGGCAACCTGATCGGGCCACTGGTTGGCGGTTTTTTACCTGAGCTTGTCGGCATTCGCGGCACTTTTTTCGTCGGTGGAGCAATGATTGCGGTCGCCGCCATGACCACCATCCTGTTCGTTCGTGAGGATTTCGACCGAGCGTCGGACGCCAGACAACGGGACAGGAAAAACCGGCCTGAGGGGGGCGGTTCGAAATGGCCGGTCATCGCTGCACTGCTCATGACTGCGATGATGGTGCTGTTGGCCAACATGTCGATCGAGCCGATCATCACCGTCTACATCGGCGATCTCGGCGTACCGGTTGATCATCAGGCGCGGATAGCCGGCGTGGTCATGGCCTGTTCCGCGTTGGGCAGTATCCTGACCGCCGCCAGACTGGGGGCGCTGGCCGACCGGGTGGGCGGCTGGAGCGTGATTGTCGGTTGCCTGTTGCTGACGGCCGTGGTCATGGTGCCCCAAGCGTTCGTCACGCAATGGTGGCAACTGGCGGTATTGCGCGGCGTCATGGGCATGACCATTGCCGGGCTCCTGCCCGCGATTGCCAAGCTGATCCGGCATTCGGTCGAAGAGCACAACACCGGCAAAATCCTCGGTTACCTGCAATCGGCGCAGTTCTCAGGGCAGGTGATAGGTCCCTTGATTGGCGGCCAGATTGGCGCCCATCTCGGCTTGCATCATGTGTTCCTGGTGACGGCGGCATTGCTGGTGTTATGCGCCTTGATGAACGGCTGGGTCAGGAATCGCTACCTGGGCGACACCGTCCAGACGAACGCTGTCCAGAAAAGTGGATAACGCGCTGGAAAAATAGCCATCAAGGCGCCTGACGAACACCGTCTCTACCTCGGCGATGTCTGGTGCGAGCTCATGCACGTTGACCAACCCTTCGCGCAAAGCGTTCGCCACAACACCTCGGGGCAACAGCGTGACCCCGACGCCCGCCGACACACAGGCAATAATCGCTTCAATCGAGCCAAACTCCAGTGGCTCAGGCGCCAGGATGCCCAGGTTGGCCAGCAGGGAATCCAGGCGCTGGCGGTAGGAGCAGCCGATTCGAAAGACCACCGTCTTCAGATTGTCGACCGCGGCGACCGCGTCCAGCGTGTCAATGGCACAGGATGTGACCAGCACGAGCTCTTCGCGGAAGGCTTGCTCACTGAGCAATTCCGGGTGATTGACCGGGCCCACGACAAACGCCCCTTCGAGCTTACAGTCGATGACGCCCTGGATCAGGCTGCAGGTGGTGCCGGTGCGAATCACCGGGCGAACCTCCGGGTAGGCCTTGGCAAATTTTGCGATCAGCCGTGGAAGGCGCAGCGCCAGCGTCGTCTCGAGCGTACCGATCTCGAAGACACCTTTTGGATGCCCATCATCGCGCGCAGCGCAGGATGCATCGGACAGGAGCCGGGAAAGGCGGGCGGCGAACGGCAGGATCCGACGCCCAGCCGGCGTGACCTGAACCCCTCTGGCGCTGCGTTGGAACAGCGCCACCCCGAGCTCGTCCTCCAGCGACCGAATCCTCGCGGACACGTTGGACTGCACGGTGTTCAGCTCGCTCGCAGCCTTGTTCATGCTGCCGTGGCGCGCAACCGCATCGACCACCTTCAGATCCGTGACATCCATCGAATTCACCTATCTCTAAAACCAATAACCAACCGCAAATAAACAGCGTTCAGCAGATTAGTTTTGGTGTGCGGCAAAGGCAAGCAATGGCCGACATAGGGTGCGATTGAATTCATCAAAAAAGATCATACGCATCATTAATGATCGTTTTACATGATCTTTGGCCGGGCATAGGTTGAGGGTGCAAATACACCGCAGCCAGTGGCAAATCGAGTCTTCGAATTTGAGGCTGTGGAACAACAATAACTGTCCACTGCTACACGGAGTCAACGTGAACCATGCATCCGAGTCAGCCAGAATTCGCAACCATCCCCGGTACCAGGATTTGGTATCACGGCAGCGAAGATTCGTCGCTTGTCTTACTGCCGCCACCCTTGTCCCGTACTTCACGTTCATCCTCGTCGCGGCGTTCGCGCCCCAGCTTCTAGCGCAGAAACTCTCCGCAACCAGCATCATCAATATCGGTTGGCCGCTGGGCGTCGCCTTCATCGTCGGGGCCTGGTTGTTTACTGGCCTGTACATCCTGCGCGCCAACGGCGAGTTCGATGACCTCACAGCAGAAATTCGCGAGGGGGCCCTCGTATGAAACCCATTCTTCGTTACCTCATTGCGCCTTCTCTGTTGGGCGCGGTCACCACGTGCGCCTCGGCCGCCGACGTCTTGCAGGCGGTGGAAAAACAGCCGCTGAACATCACCGCTATCGCGATGTTTCTGGTCTTCGTGCTGACGACCCTGGGCATCACTTATTGGGCCGCTTCCAAGACCAAATCGATGGACGACTTCTACAATGCCGGCGGCGGCATCACCGGTTTCCAGAACGGTTTGGCACTGGCGGGGGACTACATGTCGGCGGCGGCGTTACTGGGCGTCACCAGCATGATTTTCTTCAACGGTTTTGATGGCGTGCTGTACTCGATCAGCTTCTTCGTCGCCTGGCCGTTGCTGTTGTTCCTGTTCGCCGAGCGCATCCGCAATCTGGGGCGAATCACCATCTCGGACATCGCGTCGTTCCGGCTCGATCAAAACCGGATCCGCACCATGACCGCGTTCGGTTCGTTGACCGTGGTCTGTTTTTATCTGGTGGTGCAGATGGTCGGAGCAGGGCAGTTGATCCAGCTGCTGTTTGGTCTTCCCTACAACTACGCGGTGATCGCTGTCGGTCTGTTGATGGCGATCTACGTCACGTTTGGCGGGATGGTCGCCACCACCTGGGTGCAGATCATCAAGGCAGGCTTGCTGCTGGTGGGCGGGACACTGCTGGCCGTGTTGGCGTTGAGCAAGTTCGGTTTTTCGTTCGAGCTACTGTTCGAAAAAGCGGTTGCCGCCCATCACGATGGCGAGCGGATCCTGCTGCCCAGCAAGCTGGTGGCCGACCCCTTGGCACTCATCTCGCTGTCGCTTGGCCTGGTCTTCGGT
This sequence comes from Pseudomonas sp. BF-RE-21, assembly GCF_019947305.1. Classification (NCBI taxonomy): domain Bacteria; kingdom Pseudomonadati; phylum Pseudomonadota; class Gammaproteobacteria; order Pseudomonadales; family Pseudomonadaceae; genus Pseudomonas; species Pseudomonas sp. BF-RE-21. The sequence continues at coordinate 25,422 of NZ_JAGYGF010000061.1, forward strand.
ACCGCAGGATTGCCCCATATCCTCATGCGCTTTTTTACCGTGCCGGACGCCAAGCAAGCGCGCAAATCGGTATTCGTCGCGACAGGTTTCATCGGCTTCTTCTACCTGATCGTTGCGGTGTTGGGGCTGGCAGCCATCGTGATCGTCGGGCAAGACCCGGCCTTCTATGAGTCCGGCATTGTCGGTGGAAAGCTCATCGGCGGCGGGAACATGCCGGTGATGCATCTGGCAAAAGCCGTGGGCGGCGACCTGCTATTGGGCTTCATCTCCGCCGTCGCGTTTGCCACGATCCTGGCCGTGGTTTCGGGGCTCACCATGGCGGGGACCTCGGCGATTTCACATGACCTCTATGTCCGGGTCTTCCGCAAAAACCGTGCGGATGCGAAAGACGAGCGGCGTGTGTCGAAGATCGCCTCGGTCGGTATCGGCATCGTTGCGGTGGTGCTGGGCATTTTGTTCAAGGACCAGAACATCGCCTTCCTCGTCGCGCTGACCTTTGGCGTGGCGGCCTCGGTCAACTTCCCGATCCTCGTGCTCTCGATGTATTGGAAAGGGCTGACCACACGAGGGGCATTGATCGGTGGCATCGCCGGGCTGGTGAGCTCGGTCAGCCTGGTGATTCTCTCGCCGGCGGTGTGGGTCAAAGTGCTGGGCAATCCCGACGCGATCTTCCCCTTCGACTACCCGGCCATCATCTCGATGAACGTGGCGTTCCTGTTTACCTGGCTCGGCTCGGTCACTGATCGCAGTCGCGGCGCAGCGCTTGAACGCGAGCGTTTCGATGATCAGCTCATTCGCGCCCGCACGGGCCTTGGCGCATCGCAAGCGGTCAGCCACTGAGACGCGGCACACCTTCATCGCGATGAAGGTGTGCCGGTCATTTCCATACCCTGATTTGTGCTCTCTGCAAAAGGAGTCAGCCATGCAACTTCGAGACAATGGCTTAAGGTTTTCACCCATCACGGTCGTGCTGCACTGGGTCGTGGCGTTGTCGCTGCTCGCCATCCTCGGCTTGCAGGTGATGATCGGCCAGGCGTCCAGTGAGGCCGGGCGGATGTCGTTGGTACACCTGCAAAACCTCATGGGGCTGATCCTGTTTCTCGTATCGATCTATCGGTTCTGGGCCAGGATCACCGCTTACCACCCGCTGCCGGTGGGCACGCCCAATCCTATTGAAGTGATCATCAGCCGTTCCGTTGCGGTGGCGCTCGCCCTGGCGATGGTGCTGCTGCCGGTCGCGGTGTGGGCCTCGCGGGCGGCGGCCGGCGAGGGGGTGGGGTTGCCCGGAGGCTTTTCGATTCCGGCGCTGTTGCCCACCAATGCAGCGCTGAAACAGGTGGTCGATGTGCTCTTCGATATCGGGGCGTCGGCGTTCCTGGCCGGCCTGGCCTTGCATGTCTTCGGTGCGCTCAAGAATCACTTTCTCCTGAAGAACAACACGCTCAAGCGGATGCTTGGAAAACATGTGGAGCTGTGAGCCATGAACGAAGCCAGATTCGATTTTGCAGGTAACGCCATCACTCAATTGTGTGGCGTGAAATACCCGATTTTTCTCGGCGGGATGGCGGCGATTTCCGGCCCGCCGCTCGTTGCGGCCGTCGCCAACGCCGGTGGCCTGGGCGTGGTGGGCGGTTTGCGCCTGCCACCCTTGGCCTTGCGCCGATGGATACGGGAAACCCGAGCGCTGACCGACAAACCCTTTGGGGTGAACCTGGTGCCGCAGTTCGGCGGCCCTGACGTGTTTGAAGCGCAATTCCAGGTCGTGCTCGAAGAAAAACCGCGCCTGCTGTCCTTGTTTTACGCCGAGGCCTATTCCGCCGACATGATTCCCCGGGCCAAAGACGCGGGGCTGGTGGTCATGGTGCAAACGGGCTCGGTGGAGCTGGCGAGAATCGCGATCGCGCAAGGCGCTGACATCATCGTGGCGCAGGGCAGTGAAAGTGGCGGTCATTTGAATCGAGGCACGATAGGCATCATGCCGTTGCTGACTTCAATCCTTTGCGTTGCCGAGGGGCGGCCGGTGCTGGCGGCTGGTGGCATCACCAACGGTGACGATGTCCGCGCGCTGATGTCGCTCGGCGCGTCTGGGGTGGTGGTGGGCACTGCGTTCATTGCCACCGACGAGTCGAATGCGCACCCGCTCTACAAGCAAAAAATTGTCGAGGCGACGACGGATGACACCGAGTACCGGACCGGGTATTCGTTCGGCTGGACCTACGGCACGCCGCACCGGGTGATTCCCAATCGTGACAAGTGGAACCTGCTGCGTTTCATTGGCGGTGGCGCCCGCGCAATCGACAAACCGCGCATGGCCAAGAAGCTGTCGCTGTACGCGGGGCAGGGCGTTGGCAAGATCTACAGCGTCGTCCCCGCAGCAGAGCGTGTGGCGGAGCTTGCCCTTGGCTTGTAGTAAGCCTCTCCTCGATTAACCTGTAGGAGCGAAGCTTGCTCGCGAAGGCGGTGGTGCATTCAGTTTCAATAGTGAATGTCCTGACGCTTTCGCAGGCAAACCGGAACGCCGCCCCGCTCGCAACTACAGTGTCGGTCTGTGTGTTTTAAGCCGCCGGCCGAGCAATCTGCTCCTGCGCCAGACCGATAAACGCGCTCATCGCCGAGGTGATCATCGAGTCGTTCCTGCGGATGAAAACGGTCGAAACCTTGGCGAATTCGGCCGGTAGCGTGTGGCAGCGAATCGCATGCCGCACGCTGCAATTCTCTGCGATGGCCTTGGGCAACAAGGTCACGCCCATGCCCGCCGCGACGCATGACAGGATGCCATCGAGGGTGCCCAGTTCCATGATCTGGTTGGGCACCAGCCCGACCTGGTAGAACCAGTTTTCCAGGGTGGAGCGATAGAAGCATCCGGTGCGAAAGACCAGCACGGTTTGCTGGGGGATTTTCTCGATCAGCGCTGGCAGTGTCTCGAAGTGACTGCTACTGACCAGCACCAGTTCCTCCTGAAAAACCTCTTCCTGCGCCAACGCCGGATTCTGGTGAAATCCGCCGACAAACGCGCCGTCGAGTCGATGGGCTTCAATCGCCTTGATCAGCTCGGCCGTCGTTCCGGTCAGCAGCGACAGTTGCACTTCGGGGTATTGCTCGCGGTACTTCGTCAGCACCTGCGGCAAGCGAATGGCCGCCGTGGTTTCCATCGAGCCCAGCCGCAGCAGGCCGGTCGGAACGCCGGTGTCCGTCAACGCATTGCGACTCTCTTCTGTCAGCTGCAGGATGCGCCGCGCATAACCGAGGAAGGTCTCGCCCGCCGACGTGAGCACCACCCCGGATTTCTTGCGGATGAACAGCTCCCGATTCAGTTCGGCTTCCAGCTCCTTCACCCGCATGGTGACGTTGGACTGCACCGTATTCACGTTGACGGCGGCTGCGGTGAAGCTGCCGAGTTCGGCAACCGCGCAGAAAATCTTCAGTTGGCGCATTTCCATGATCGTCACCATCCATCATTAAAAGTGATTATGGACATATTTAACGATCACTTTACGGTCATTGTCGGTGGTTAGTAAAGTGGCCGAAACCCGGTAAAAGATGCGGATCGACCCATGACACTCACTTCGAAAATTGATCACGTCTTCGCCGGCGGCCTGGGGCTCTTGAAGCCCGAAGGGCAGCGTACGGGCATCTTCAAACAGCGCCGTTCAGGCCCCGTTCGCGTCGAGCTTCACGGGATTGTCGGTGACCAGCATGGCGACACCAGGGTTCACGGCGGTCCGGAAAAGGCTGTTCATCACTATGCGGCCGAAAATTATCAGCACCTGGCGCAGGCCTTTGCGCACTGTGCCCATGAGCTGCTTCCGGGCAGCCTGGGGGAGAACATTTCCGCGCTCGAACTCTCGGAGCGCAACGTGCACATCGGCGACGTATTCCAGATGGGCAGTGCGGTGTTGCAGGTCTCTCAACCGCGCAGCCCGTGCTGGAAAATCAATCATCGTTTCGACGTCGAGCATATGTCGATGCATGTCGCCAAGGAGCGAATCACCGGTTGGTATTACCGGGTGCTCCAACCGGGCTTCATTGAAGCGGGCGACAGGATCGAGCTGCTGGAAAGGCAAACGGAGCGTTTTTCCATCGATGAATTCTGGCAGGTGCAGTTGTGGCACCGGCCGGTGATCGACGATCTGCTGGCGCTGGCGGCAAGCCGTGGGTTGGCCGATGACTGGAAGCGGCGACTGTCGGAGCGGGCGAAGTGGCTGCAGAAATCGCTTCAGGTCTGAAGCTGCAAACACACACTTGTGTAGGAGCGAGCCTGCTCGCGAAAAACCCATAGACACCGCGTATTTCCAAGCTTCACGCGTTATCGTTAACGTTCTTCGCGAGCAGGCTCGCTCCTACAATGGTTTACCCGCTTAGCGGTGTTCAGTCTCGCGGATCAATCTGATCCAGCACCCGGTTCGCTGTTATCTCCGCCAGCATGATGCTGTTGGAAATGCCCAGCAGCGCATTGCGCGACCCACCGTCCAGAAGGTCCACCAAGTGATGGACCATCACGTCGACCGAGGCCAGCGTCTCGACCAGATAAACCATCAGGGTTTCGGTCGTAAGTTCTGGGTCCACAGTAAACAAAGTGCTGGGTGTGCGCGGCGTGGCTTTGATGTCGGCAGCCGACGGGAAGTGGTAGTCGAGGGCACGCTCGGCGGCCTCGTTGAGTTTGTTTGAGTCGGGTTCGTATGGGGATGCCGGATCAGTATCCGGTGGGTTCGGTGAAGGCTTGATCATATGCTGAGTTACCTAATGGAGTGCCACCCCTCTTGCGACTAAACGAAAGGGGAGGCAGCTGTACGCAGGTTAGTCGACCGGGTAACTCAGCAATCCGGCGCGCCCGAGGGCGCCCCACGTACAGCCACCATCAAGTACAGGCAATGTATGACCTGCATGACAGATGCACGCACAACTGGGTTACCACGAGCGACTAAACCCGACCACTGATGAGCAGTGGCACGAATCAAGTTACCGGGCACCCCCAAAGCGCACAAGCCGGCGGATTCTGGCGTACCCGTAGGCAACGGCGCAAGGTTTTGTAGCTTTCATCTCGTAACCACGAGCGCGCTTAAACAAGCATTCAGCAACGCTGTTTAACACCTCAAACACCTTCACCATTTCTGATCCATAAGATCATTAATCATCATTTTACATGATCCTTCGGCTGGCCTACTTTGACCCTGGCAGGCGAGCCACCGGCCGCCTGGCGCTCTCCCGACAACAACAAGAGATGGCTCTTATCCACCACCAGGGGACACCCGCCATGAGCAACCAGCCAGCAGACATCGCACACTACATTCACGGCCGCGTGACGCACGGTACTTCCGGCCGCACACAGAACGTCACCAACCCTGCCATTGGCTCCGTCATCGGCAAAGTGGCCCTCGCCAATGCCGCTGAAGTCGACGCGGCGGTGAAGTCGGCAGCGGCCGCGTTTCCCGCCTGGTCGGCGCTGCCGCCGCTGCGTCGCGCCCGTATCCTGTTCAAGTTCCTGGCGTTGCTCAATGAACACCGCGACACACTGGCGCGCATGATCACCGCCGAGCACGGCAAAGTCTTCACCGACGCCCAGGGCGAAGTAACGCGCGGTATCGAGGTCGTCGAGTTCGCCTGCGGCATCCCGCAACTGCTCAAGGGTGACTACACCGAACAGGTCTCCACCAACATCGACAACTGGACCATGCGCCAGCCGCTGGGCGTGGTGGCCGGCATCACCCCGTTCAACTTCCCGGTGATGGTGCCGATGTGGATGTTCCCGGTGGCCATCGCCTGCGGCAACACCTTCGTGCTCAAGCCGAGCCCCATCGACCCGTCGCCTTCGCTGCTGATCGCCGAATTGTTCAAGGAAGCCGGGCTGCCGGATGGCGTGTTTAACGTGGTGCAGGGCGATAAAGAAGCGGTGGATGCGCTGATCGATCACCCGGACGTCAAAGCCGTGAGCTTTGTCGGATCGACGCCGATTGCCAACTACATCTACGAAACCGGTGCCCGCCACGGCAAGCGTGTCCAGGCATTGGGCGGCGCGAAGAATCACATGGTGGTGATGCCCGATGCCGACATCGATCAGGTGGTCGACGCGCTGATCGGCGCGGCGTTCGGCTCTGCCGGCGAGCGTTGCATGGCGATCTCGGTGGCGGTGTTTGTCGGCGATGTCGCCGATAAGGTGATGCCGAAACTGGTGGAACGCACCCGCACGCTCAAAGTCCTCGAAGGCATGAACCTGGCCGCCGAGATGGGCCCGATCGTGTCGCAAGTCGCACTGCAACGCATCACTGGCTACATCGAACAAGGCATTGAGGAGGGCGCAGAACTGCTGGTCGACGGCCGTGGTTTTGACGGCGCCCAGGCTGGTGCGAATTGCGCCGAAGGGTTCTGGCTCGGCGGCACGGTGTTCGACCATGTCACCCCCGAGATGAAAATCTACAAAGAGGAAATTTTCGGTCCGGTATTGGCGTGCATGCGCGTGAAGGACTTTGCCGAGGCGGTCGATCTGGTCAACTCACACGAGTTCGGCAACGGCACCGCTTGCTATACCCGCGACGGTCACATCGCACGTGAATTCGCCAGTCGCATTCAAGTGGGGATGGTCGGCATCAACGTGCCGATTCCGGTGCCGATGGCGTGGCATGGTTTTGGTGGCTGGAAGCGCTCGCTGTTCGGTGACACACACGCCTACGGCGAAGAGGGCGTGCGCTTCTACACCAAGCAGAAGTCGATCATGCAGCGCTGGCCGAACAGCATCGCCAAGGGCGCGGAATTCGCCATGCCGACCTCCAAGTAAGCACCGCTTTCTGCTCCACAGGTTTGGGGTGGATGACGTGTTGGCGCGGGCTTGCACGGCATCGTTTTTCCCAGGGGGAGCGAACGCTCGCTCCCGGTTTTTTTCGCACAGGTGAACCGCTATGCCGCTGCTCAAGTTCGACATCATCCAGGGGCGCAATGACCAACAACTCAAGGCCCTTCTGGACGTGACCCATCAGGCGATGGTCGAGGCCTTTGAAGTGCCCGCCAGTGATCGCTACCAAAGTGTCACGCAACACCGTCCGGGGGAGTTGGTGCTGCACGACACCGGATTGGGTTACACACGTTCGGCCAATGTGGTGTTGCTGACGGTGATTTCGCGACCGCGTCTACAGGCGCAGAAAACCGCGTTCTACCGCTTGCTGGCCGAGAGGCTGCAAGCCGAGTGTGGCCTGTCACCCGACGACCTGATTGTTTCGCTGGTGGAGAACGCCGATGCGGACTGGTCCTTCGGCCGTGGAAGGGCGCAATTTCTGACCGGTGAACTTTAGGGTTTGCCGCGTGGGCCAAAGGGTCCGTTTTTACCTCTGTACAACTGTCTTTCAGGTGATGCCATGTCTACTCCGCTGCTGTCTCTTTTGAACATTCGACTGCCTGTCCTTCAATCGCCGATGGCAGGCATTTCCACGCCCCGACTGGCGGCAGCGGTGTCCAGTGCCGGCGGCCTCGGCGCGATTGGCATCGGGGCGAGCGACGTCGAGCAGGCGCGGAACATGATCCGCGAGACGGCCGCGCTGACAGACAAACCGTTCAATGTGAATGTTTTTTGCCACCAGCCTGCTGTCCACGACAGCGCTCGCGAGACGCAGTGGCTGACATTTCTGGCGCCGTTCTTTGCGCAGTTCGGGGCCGCTGCACCGACGGCGCTGCGTGAGATCTACACCTCATTCGTCGAAGACCCTGACATGCTGCAGATGCTGCTGGAAGAACGGCCGGCGGTGGTCAGCTTCCATTTCGGGCTGCCACCACAACCGGCCATCGATGCGCTCAAGGCTGCGGGCATCATCCTGTTGTGTTCCGTGACCAACCTGGCCGAAGCGCAGAGCGCGGAACGCGCCGGGGTGGATGCGCTGGTCGCTCAAGGTTATGAAGCCGGGGGACATCGCGGGGTATTCGATCCAAAACAGGACTCGCAGATGGGGACGTTTGCGTTGGTGCGTGTGCTGGCGGCTGCTTGCCAACTGCCGGTGATCGCGGCGGGCGGCATCATGGACGGCGCGGGGATCAAGGCCGTCATGCAGTTGGGCGCCAGTGCCGCGCAGTTGGGAACGGCGTTTATCCTCTGCCCCGAATCCTCCGCCAACAGCGCCTATCGCGAGGCCTTGAAGGGGCCGCGCGCGCACCAGACTGCCGTCACCAGCGTCATCTCCGGGCGTCCTGCCCGAGGCATGGTCAACCGCAACTTCACCTGCCTGGAGAAGGCTGGCACGGCGCTGCCAGACTATCCGCGTGCCTATGACGCCAACAAAGCGCTCAACGCCGCGGCCACCGCCCAGGCAAACACGGAGTTTGCCGTGCAGTGGGCGGGGCAGGGGGCGCCCCTGATTCGTGAGATGCCGGCCGCTGCGCTGGTGAATGTGCTTGCTGCGGAAATGCACGACTGAGCCAATCGGTCATCTGCGGCGAGCCGACATTTCACCGACTGCGCAAAACGATTCAAACGCGAGCTCTACTTCAACATTAATGGCTCAGGCGCGATGAAAATCCGCCTGGCCCAGTTTCAAAAAACACGACCCCCCATACCTCTACACGACAACCCTTATCCCTCTACGAAAATTACTTTCGCCTCGTTTGAAAATCACCTCTCGAAATGTTTTATGAGTTTCACAACCCATTCGACGTGACCCTTTCGAGGAGTACCGCATGACCCTGTCCTTCGGCTATTGGCTGCTGGTGTATGCCGCCATCGCCATCATCGCGCTGATCGTTCTGATCGCCCGTTACCGGCTTAATCCCTTCATCGTCATCACCCTGGTCTCCATCGGCCTGGCATTGCTCGCCGGCATGCCGCCGTCCGGCGTGGTTGGTGCCTACGAGGCCGGTGTCGGCAAGACCCTGGGGCATATCGCGCTGGTGGTGGCGCTGGGCACGATGCTCGGCAAGATGATGGCCGAGTCCGGTGGCGCCGAGCAGGTGGCGCGCACCTTGATCGACCGTTTTGGCGAGAAGAACGCGCATTGGGCGATGGTGTGCATCGCCTTCCTGGTCGGGCTGCCGCTGTTCTTCGAAGTCGGTTTTGTGTTGCTGGTGCCGATCGCCTTTACCGTGGCGCGCCGCGTGGGCGTGTCGATCCTGATGGTCGGTTTGCCGATGGTCGCCGGGCTGTCGGTGGTGCATGCGCTGGTGCCGCCGCACCCGGCGGCGATGCTGGCGGTGCAGGTGTATCAGGCGTCGGTCGGGCAGACGCTGATGTATGCGATTTTGATCGGCATTCCGACGGCGATCATTGCCGGCCCGCTGTACGCCAAGTTCATCGTGCCGCGCATTCAACTGCCGGCGGAAAACCCGCTGGAACGCCAGTTCCTCGAGCGTGAACCGCGCGACAGCCTGCCGGGTTTCGGCATCACCATGGCGACCATTCTGTTGCCGGTGCTGTTGATGCTGATCGGCGGCTGGGCCAACCTGATCTCTACGCCGGGCAGCGGCTTCAACCAGTTTTTGCTGTTCATCGGCAACTCGGTGATCGCGCTGTTGCTGGCGACCTTGCTGAGCTTCTGGACCCTCGGCCTCGCCCAGGGCTTCAACCGTGAATCGATCCTCAAGTTCACCAACGAATGCCTGGCACCGACCGCCAGCATCACCTTGCTGGTCGGCGCCGGCGGCGGTTTGAATCGGATTCTGGTGGACGCCGGGGTCACCGACCAGATCGTCAGCCTGGCCCACGAATTTCACCTGTCGCCGCTGCTGATGGGCTGGCTGTTCGCCGCGTTGATGCGCATCGCCACCGGTTCCGCCACCGTGGCCATGACCACCGCCTCCGGCATTGTCGCGCCGGTGGCCATTGGTCTGGGTTATCCGCATCCGGAGTTGCTGGTGCTGGCGACGGGCGCCGGGTCGGTGATCTTTTCCCACGTCAACGACGGCGGCTTCTGGTTGATCAAGGAATACTTCAACATGAGCGTTACCCAGACGTTCAAGACCTGGACCGTGCTGGAGACCATTATTTCGTTGGTCGCCTTCGCGCTGACCGTGGGTCTTTCTTACCTCATCTAGCTCGAACACTCCGATCGCTTTCCTCAAGGCTCATGGTCACTCATCGAGCGCGGCATTGTGCGCGCCGGGGTTGAGTGACCGTGGCGGACAGCGGTCGGCAAAAACTAAAAAAAAACATAAAAAAATGACCCAGGAGCACCGTATGTTCAAGCGAGCAATCCCCACCGCACTTTTGCTGGCCACCGGTTCGATGTGCGCACAGGCAGCCGACACTGCCGCGCACGGTTTTCTGGAGGACAGCAAAGCCACGCTGTCGATGCGCACGTTGTATTTCAACAGCGATAACCGCGATGGCACGGCGGACCCGTCGAAAACCGAGGAGGCCGCGCAGGGTTTTGTGCTGCGCTATGAGTCCGGTTTTACCCAGGGCGCGGTCGGTTTCGGGCTGGATGCGCAAGCGTTGCTCGGTGTGACGCTGGACAGCGGCGCGGGTCGCCACGTGGGCAGCGGCATGATCCCGACTGACGGCGACGGTGCTGCCGACTCCTGGAGCAGCTTTGGCCCCACGGCGAAGATGCGCATCTCAAAAACTGAGTTCCGCTACGGCACCTTGCTGCCGAAACTGCCGATCCTGTTGTCGAACGATGCCCGCGTATTGCCGCAGTCGTTCACCGGTGCGCAGGTCACCTCGAATGACATCGATGGGTTGATGCTGACCAGTGGCGTGCTTGAACACGCGGTCGGCCGCGCCTCGACGGACCGGACCGGTTTGTCGGTGCCGGGCGCCACGCAGGACAGCAACAAGTTCTACTTCGCCGGCGGTGACTACTACATCACCAAGGAACTGAAGGCGCAGTATTACTTCGCGCAGATGGAAGACTTCTACAACCAGAACTTTTTCGGTCTGACCCACGTGTTGCCGATCGACAGCAAAAGCTCGTTCACCACCGATCTGCGTTACTTCAACACCACATCGACGGGCGCCAACAGTTCCGCTGCCGGCCGCGCACAAGGCTACCGCACCTCGGGTTATACCGAGGACAACAACGGTGAAATCGACAACAACACCTGGGTGGCGATGATCACCTATGTGAACGGTGGCCACTCGGTGTCGCTGGGGCATCAACAGGTGGGTGACGGCAGCAACTTCGTGCAGCCCAACCAAGGTAGCCTGGTCGATAAAGGGGCGGGTGGTGGCAGTGTTTACCTGCCGACGGACCGCATGATCCAGAGCTTTACCCGCGCAGGCGAGCAGACGAACTTCGGTCAATATTCCTATGACTTCGCGCCTTTGGGCGTGCCGGGCCTGAAAGCGTCGATCGCGTATCTGAAAGGGACTGACATCAAGGTTCGCAACGCGGGCGATCAGTCCGAGTGGGAGCGCGATATGACCCTGGACTACGTGCTGCAATCGGGGGCGCTCAAGGGGCTTGGTTTCAGCGTGCGCAACGGCAAGTCGAATACCGATGCCGGGCGTAACGTTGATCAGAATCGCTTTATCATCAACTACACCTTGTCGCTGCTGTAATCGCCCACGGGTCTTTGTAGGAGCCGGCTTGCCGGCGATTGGGCCTTGAGGTTTGTGGTGTTGTTGCGGACGTCATCGCCAGCAAGCCGGCTCCTACAGGGTTTGCGTTTTGTCAGTTGCTAAGGTGTCAGGCGAGCACGGTCTTTGTAGGAGCCGGCTTGCCGGCGATTGGGCCTTGAGGTTTGCGCTGTTTTTGCGGACGTCATCGCCGGCAAGCCGGCTCCTACAAGGTATGCGTTGTGCCAGTTGCTAAGGTGCCAGGCGGGCACGGTCTTTGTAGGAGCCGGCTTGCTGGCGATTCAGGCGACGCGGTGTATCTGTTACGCCGCCATCGCCGGCAAGGTATGCGTTGTTGCTAAGGTGTCAGGCGCTGGGTCAGCAACGGCAATAGTTGTTCGCAGGATGCCTCGATTTTCAGATCGAGGATGTCATCCGCCCGCGTCTTGCCCAGGTTAATCGCTATCAGCGGCTTGCCCTGATCCGCCACCGCCCGGCATAACCGAAACGCCGAATACGCCATCAACGAAGACCCCACCACCAGCAATCCCGCCGCTTTTTCCACCGCAGTCATTGCCTTGGCTGCCGTCACCTGCGCCACGTTCTCGCCAAAAAACACCACGTCCGGTTTCATTCGCTCACCTGCGCAATGCGGGCAGTGCGGTACTTGAAACCGCGCTTCGAATGCCGCGTCGAGCAGCGTGTCGCCGTCCGGCGCCTGCACCGCATCCACGCCGGCCAGGTACGGGTTCTGCGTTTCCATCAACTGCTGGATCGAATCCCGCTCACTGCGCTGCCCGCAATCCAGGCAGAGCACCCGGTGCAGGCTGCCATGCAGTTCGATCACGTCGTGGCTGCCGGCCTGGTCGTGCAAGGTGTCGACGTTTTGGGTGATCAACCCGCTGATCTGTCGGGTGCTTTGCAGGTTGGCGAGGGCTTCATGCGCCACATTTGGCTGAGCCTGACGCACCCGCGGCCAGCCGAGCATCGCTCGCGCCCAGTAGCGGCGTCGGGATTCGGGGGCGCTGAGGAATTCCTGATACATCATCGGTTGCCGGCCACGGCGCACGCCCTGGTGGTCGCGGTAGTCCGGAATGCCCGACGGGGTGCTGATGCCGGCACCGGTCAGGACCACGAACGGCTGGTCGGTCATGAACTGCTGGAGCCGGTCGAGTTGTTCGCGGGTGCGGCTGTCGAGCATGTTCAACACTCCGATGGGGCTGGGGTGTTTGAAGGGTAGCAT
>NZ_JAGYGF010000062.1:0-37304 GCF_019947305.1 Pseudomonas sp. BF-RE-21
CTGACACACCATCGCCGGCAAGCCGGCTCCTACAAGGATTATGCGTTCACTGGTTTATCGGGTTTAGCCAGCAACGTGTACACGCACGGCAGCACAAACAGCGTAAACAGCGTCCCGATCGACATCCCCGTGGCGATCACTGTGCCGATGTCGAACCGGCTGACAGCGCCCGCGCCCGTGGCAATGATCAACGGCACCATGCCAAACACCATCGCCGCGGTGGTCATCAGCACCGGACGCAGACGAATGGCCGCTGCTTCCTCAACCGCTTCGCGCGGCGTCAGGCCCTTGTCCTTGCGCAACTGGTTGGCGAACTCGACGATCAGGATCCCGTGCTTGCTGATCAATCCGATCAACGTCACCAGCCCGACCTGGGTGTAGATGTTCATGCTCGACCAGCCGAGGAACAGCGGAATCAGAGCACCGCAGATCGACAGCGGCACGGTCACCAGAATCACCAGTGGGTCGCGGAAGCTTTCGAACTGCGCCGCCAGCACCAGGAAAATGATCGCCAATGCCAAGGCAAAAGTGACCCACAGCGCACTGCCTTCCTGCACGTACTGCCGCGATGCACCGGCATAGTCGACGGCAAAACCTGCGGGTGCCTCTTCCCGGGCAATCTGACGCACCGCGTCGAGGGCTTCACCCATGCTCACCAGCGGGACCCCGGACAGGATCGCCGAGTTGAGCTGCTGGAACTGATTCAGTTGCCGTGGGCGTGCCCGGTCGGTCACGGAAATCAGGGTCGACAGGGCCAGCAGTTCGCCCTTGGTGTTCTTCACGTAATAGTTGTTCAGCCAGTCGGGGTTGTCCCGGAAGGGCCGTTCGACCTGCGCGATGACTTTGTAGCTGCGACCTTCAATGGTGAACCGGTTGATCTCCGCCTCGCCCAGCAACGTCGCCAGCGTGCCGCCCAGATCCTGCATGGACACGCCCATCTGCGCGGCCTTCGCCCGGTCGATATCGACCACGACTTCGGGTTTGTCAAAGGCCAGGTCAACGTCGACGAAGGCAAACTTGCCGGACTCCATCGCGCGTTTTTTCACCCGGTCCATCACTTGCAGCAACGACTCGTAATTGTTGGCGGTATTGACGACGAATTGAAACGGCAGCCCTTCGCCGGTCCCGGGCAGGGAAGGCAGGTTGAAGCCGAAAATCTGCAACCCTGGAATGCTTTCCAGTTTGCTCTGGACCGCAGGCAGGATCTGCATTTGCGTGCGCTCACGCTCGTTCCACGGTTTGAGCAGGAAACCGCCAATCCCCGATTGCACGCCGTTGAAGCCGTTGATCTGGAACGAGGAGTAGTACTCGGGAAACGCCTTGAAGATGCTGACGAACTCATCGGTGTAGGTGTTCAGGTAATCAAGGTTGGTCGGCTGCGGGGCGCTGGCCAGCATGAAAATGACGCCCTGGTCCTCGTCCGGTGCCAGTTCCGATTTGGTGAAGTTGAGCAGCACCGGAATCAGGCACAGCACGATCACCGCGAACACCAGCACCACCGGCCGCGTGTTGAGCGTGCCGTGCAGCATGCGCTGGTAGCGGCGCTTGAGACCTTCGAAAATCAGGTCCAGCCGGTGAGCGAGGCCGCTGGGGTTTTCGTCGTGGCGCAGCAGAAAGGCGCACATCATCGGCGACAACGTCAGGGCGACGATGCCGGAGATCACCACCGCACCGGCCAGTGTCAGGGCGAACTCCTTGAACAGCGCCCCGGTGAGGCCGGTCAGGAAGCCGATCGGGGCGTAGACCGCCGCCAGGGTGATGGTCATCGAGACCACCGGCATGGCGATTTCCCGGGCGCCTTCAATGGCGGCGTCCAGCGGCGTCTTGCCTTCTTCGATGTGACGGTGGATGTTTTCCACCACCACGATGGCGTCGTCCACCACCAGGCCGATGGCCAATACCATCGCCAGCAGGGTCAGCAGGTTGATCGAGTAGCCCATCATCTGCATGAAGAACATCACGCCGATCATCGACAACGGAATGGTCACCACCGGGATCACCACCGAACGCAGCGCACCGAGGAACAGAAACACCACGACGATCACGATCAACACCGCTTCGAACAGGGTTTTCACCACTTCGTCGATCGAGGCCTGGATGAACAGCGTGGCGTCGTAGGCAATTTCACCCTTGAGGTTCGGCGGCAGCTGGGCTTCCAGGTCCGGCATGATCTTGCGCACTTCCTTGATCACGTCCAGCGGGTTGGCGCCGGGCGTTGCCTTGATGCCGATGTACACCGAGGGCGTGCCACCGAAGGAGCTGATGGTGTCGTAGTTTTCCGCGCCCATCTCGACCCGCGCGACATCGCTGAGCAGCACCCGGCTGTCACCGTCGACCTTGAGCGGAATCGCGGCGAAGGCTTCGGCGGATTTGAGCTCGGTGTTGGCGTTGATGCTGGTGACCACGTACTCGCCTTTCACTTCGCCGGCGGCGGAGAGGAAGTTGTACTTGCGCACGGCATCGGTCACATCGCTGGCGCTGAGGCCGAAACCCGCCAGTTTCACCGGGTCCAGCCACAGGCGCATGGCGAATACCTGGTTGCCGAGAATCTCGGCCTCGGCCATGCCCGGCAGGGTCGCCAGTTTTGGCTGGATGACCCGTGACAGGTAATCGGTAATCTGCGGGTTACTCATTTCCTTGCTGAAGAAGCTGATGTACATCAGCGCCGACGCATCGGCGGCTTCCTTGCTCAGTACCGGGTCTTCGGCGTCCTGAGGCAACTGGTTTTTCACTTCGTTGGCCTTGGCCAGCAGCTCGGTGAACAAGCGGTCGCTGTTGGAACCGATGCGCGCGTAGATCGAGATCACCGAGAAGTTCTGACGACTGACCGAGGTCATGTAGTCGATGCCCTCGGCGCTCGCCAGGCTCTGTTGCATCGGTTGGGTGATGTAGCCCTGAATGGTTTCGGCGTTCGCCCCGGGGTACGCGGTGGTCACCGTGATCAGGGCGTTTTCCATTTGCGGGTATTGGCGTAGCGGCAGCTTGCTCCAGGCCTGAAAGCCCAGCAGCACAATCAACAGGCTGACCACGGTGGCGAGCACCGGGCGGCGGATGAACGGGTCGGTAAAAGCCATTGGGGGTTCCTTGATCAGTCAGCGCGTGGCTGACTGTTCTTCTCGGCCAGGGTCTTGTCGTCGCTGATGGCGATGTGCGCGCCGTTGTCCAGTTTGATCTGGCCGGCGGTGACCACTTTTTCGCCGTTCTTCACGCCTTTGGTAATCATCACCTGCCCATCGCGTCGCTCGCCGGTTTCGATGAAACGGCGTTCGGCGATCAGGATCGGTTGGCCCTTGTCGTCTTTTTCGACGCTGCCGTCTTCGGTTTTTTTCTGCGTTGCCACGTACAACGAATTGCCGTACAGCGTGTACGTGATCGCGCTTTCCGGTACGACGATGCGCGGCTGTGGGTCGGGCAGCATCACCTGCAGGCTGGCGAACATGCCCGGTAACAGTTTGCCGTCGGGGTTGGCCAGGGTCGCGCGGACCTGCATGTTGCGCGTGCTGTTCTCGATTTTCGGATTGATCGCGCTGATGGTGCCGGGGAAGGTCTGCGCCGGGTAGGCCGCAACGATGATTTCAACCGGCTGGCCGATGGCGATCTTCGGCACCGACTGTTCTGGCACGAAAAAGTCGACGTAGAGACTGCTGAGGTCTTGCAGGGTGGCAATCATGGTGCCGCTGGCAAGGTAGTCGCCAACGTCCACCTGCCGAATGCCTATGGTCCCGCTGAAGGGGGCGACGATGCTTTTTTTGCCGAGTGCAGCCTTGAGTTGATTGACCGTGGCTTTGCTTTTTTTCAGCACCGCCGAAAGTCGGTCGAATTCACCTTTGGAAATGGCCTGGCTGCCCACCAGTTGGCTACCGCGACCGTAATCGAGCTGGGCCAGCCCGAGGTCGGCCTGGGCGGTTTCCAGCAAGGCACTTTCCACGGCGCTGTCGAGGCGCAGGAGTGGTTGACCTACCTTGACCTTCTGCCCTGACTCGAACTGCAAATCGATGACGGTGCCGTCGGTTTCAAGGCTCAGGTCCACGCCTTGCAGCGCCTTGAGCGTGCCGACGGTAGGCAGGCGTTCCTGCCACGGTTGCTCGGTAGCAGTAGCCACGGCGACGCTGATCGGCGGTTTCGGCACAGCGAAGCCTTGAATCATCGTGTAGATGGAGAAGGCTTTGTAACCGGCCAGAACCAGCACGATCAGCAGAACAACACCCAACATGATCAGCATGCGGCGACGCAGCATATTTCCACTTCCTTGGAGAAAATCAGGTGAGACAGTCGGGCACATTACTCCGAGTGTGCCGGGTATTCCAACTGCCACTTTTCACAGGCAGGCGCAAAACCTGTAGGAGCAGAGCTTGCTCGCGAAAGCGGTGTGTCAGGCACATCCATTTTGCATGTGCCGCCGCCTTCGCGAGCAAGCTCTGCTCCTACAAGAGCGGGGCAGTCAGATGAGGTGCAGGTGGTTATCCCAGAGCCCCGCAGGCAGTTCGAGGGGTTTTGCAACAAGGTTTGTCTGGCGGCAATCGTAGTACCGGCATCGGCCTTGACCCGAGGTCACGACAAAACCGTCGGACACCGCACCCACCCCGGCGCAATCGGGAAGCGGCGCATCCAGGCGCACTTCACCGCTGTCCATGTCCCAGATGAAAAAACGATTGCCCCGTGGCGCCGTCAACGCGACCAGGCGCAAATCACTGTGCACCGCGACGCTGGCGGTGTAATGCCCCATGGCCTGCAACTGATGCTCGGGCACCGGGAACGCCACGAACGGTTGCCCCGGACGCTTGATCGCCAACAGCTCCGATGACTCATGGGACGGCCCCATGAATTGCTGACCGGCGACGATGGTGCCATCGCTGGCAATCCCCAGGTGCCGCACGCTGTTCATCTGTTGTGCGAGGGTTTCCTTGCTCAGCAATGTACCGTCGCGCTGCATCAGCACCAGGCTTGGTTCCATGGCGTTGAGGTTCATCTCGACGCGGCTTTCAGCCTCGGTGCGAATGCCACCGTTGGCCACCACCAGGGTTTCGCCATCGGGCATCCACGACACCTGATGCGGGCCGATGCCATGGGTTGAAATCTCGCCGCTGTGTACCAGGCGCTCGCCTTCGAACTTGTACACACCGAGCAAGCCGCGACCGGGATCGGACGTGTCGTTCTCGGTGGCGTACAGCCAGTCGCCGCTCTGGTGAATCACCGCGTGACCGTAGAAGTGCCGGTTCGGTTGCGAGACCACGGTTTGCAGCAGCGTGCCGTCGCGCAGGTCGATCAGGTAACTTTCGGTGCCCGGACGCCGGGCGACGAACAGCGCGATCGGCAGCGTCGGGTGGTTGATGATGTCGTGGCAACGCTGGCCGACCTGGGTGGCGAACACCCGCGTACCGTCCAGCCGATAACCGACGGCGTAGTGCTTGCCGTCGCCATCGTCCCGCGCCGAGAGCAGCAGCGGGCTCTTGTCCTTTTGCTTGAACAGCGTCCAGCCGCCCAGTGTCACTGCTCCCAGCAGCAAACTACCTAACGTCAGAGCCTGTCGTCGCAGCATGGCACTCGCCCTCATCAGTCACCGTCGTTGGCGTTGAAGCCCAGTTGGATGCCCAGCGCCTTGGCCAGTTCGCCTTCGTGCAGGCGGTGGACGACGTTGAGGCTGTCGTAGATGTCGTTGAGCTGCTGGCGACCGGCGTCGTCGTTGAGCATTTCAGTCAGCGAACGCTGGTTGCTGGCGAACAGTTTCAGGGACGCGGCGTAGGCGGCGTCGATCTTGTCGGCCAAGGGTTTCTGCTCGCTTGGCAGCAAGCCGCGCAGGCCTTTGTTGTCGACGCCTTCCCACACGGTTTTTGCGGCGGCGAGGCTCGCTTCCATACTCGTCAGGGAAGACTGGCTGCGCCACTGGTCAGCCTGGAATGGTTGCGGCACACCCTTGGTCTGGCGGCCCATCGGCGTGCCGAGTTTTTTCTTCAGGCTGTCGAGAGCGGTGACCTGTACACGCAGCAGATCGGCAATCGCTTCGTGGGAGTCGGCGTAGCGCTGGTTCGGGAATTTGCTCAACTGCGCGAGCATGCCGTCGGTGTTGTTCCAGGTTTGCAGAATCTCTTCGGCCAGCTGTTTCTGACGCTCGCCAATGGCTTTCAGCAGAGGGCAATACTTGGTTTTTTGCGCCTCGTTGGCCACGTCAGGTTTGCTGTCGAACAGGATGTATTCGTAGGCCGAGAGGCCTTGCACCACAACGCTGGATTTGGCCAGGGCGGTGGCATCGATCTGCGGTTGCGCGGTCACCAGTTGCTCGACCTGACGGCCCACCAGGTTTTTCTTGTCCGGCCAGAATTGCACCTGCCAGGCGCGATTGCCTTCGGCCAGCGGCCCGATCAGCAACGGTTGCAGCTCGGCCCAGGCTTTCTGCGCATGCAGGAAATCGGCACGTGCGGTGTCGAGGTTTTCCTTGCCTTCGCAATAGGCCAGCGCGCTGACGGCCAACTGGCGGTCGGCTTCAACCCAGCGCGTGTAGGTCGGCAGGATCACCGACTTGGCGATGGCCGCCGACGTGACAGCCTGCGGATCCTGCGGTGAGCAGGCGCCGAGGGCGAGTGCGGCAAGGCTGGTGAACAACAACTTGGGACGGAACATTTAGGGCTCCCGCTAAGGAATACGTTTAAAGGGAATTCAAAAACGCCAGCAACGCCGCGCGCTGCTCGGCATTGAAAGACAAAACCTGTTGCTGGGCCGCTTTTGCTTCGCCGCCATGCCAGAGCACGGCTTCGAGCAGATTGCGGGCGCGGCCGTCATGCAAGAACTGGGTGTGGCCACTGACTGCCTGCGTCAGGCCGATGCCCCACAACGGCGGCGTGCGCCAGTCGCGGCCACTGGCCTGGAATTCGCTGCGGTTGTCGGCCAGGCCGTCGCCCATGTCGTGCAGCAGCAGATCGCTGTAAGGGCGAATCACTTGATTGGCCAGTTCAGGTTCTGCCGCGTTGGCGGCGGTGGTGTATTTCGGTGTGTGGCAGGACTGGCAGCCAGCCTGGAAAAACAGGGTCTTGCCGGCCAGCACTTGCGGTGTGCCGACATCGCGGCGAGCCGGTACGGCAAGGTTACGGCTGTAGAACAGCACCAGACGCAGAATGTTATCGCTGACTTCCGGTTCGCCGTCCGGGCCGTTGCCGTTCGGCGCCTGTTTGCAGGCGGTTTGCGCCTCGGTGCAGTCATCAAAGGGCCTCAGGCTGGTCGTGAGGCCCATATCACCAGAAAACGCGTGAACATTCTGTTGATTGAGGTTCGGTTGCCCGGCCTTCCATCCAAATCGGCCGAGGACGGTTTTCTGTTGTGCGTCATCCCAGACCTGGTTCGGTCGGCCATTGATGCCGTTTTTCTCTTTGGCCTGCGCGGCGGCATTGGCGAGGATCGCTTCTTCCGGGATCGCCTCGAGCAGCCCAAGGCCAATCATTGGCGGGGCGACGCGCGCGGAGAAACGCGTGTCCGGGTGCATCGGGCCGTAGCCGAGTTGGGTGATCTGCAATGTCGGCTTGCGCAACTCGACTTCGGTGCCGTCCTTGAAACGCACCGGCACCGGCGTGTAATCAACCCGAACCTTGCCTTCCGGAACCACGCCGGGCACCGACATGTCCTGGAACTGGCCGCCGTAGACCGGCTCGGGCACGACACCTTGCTGCTCGATGATTTTGGCGTAGGTCGGTGAATCGGGTATCGACAGGCGCACCAGCATCGAAACGGCATTCAATGCATCAGGTGCAGGCGGGTGACCGCGACCGTCCTTGATATGGCAGCCCTGGCAAGCGTTGGTGTTGAACAGTGGGCCGAGGCCGTCGCGGGCCGTGGTGGTCGACGGGGCGATCACCCAGGGGTTGCGGAAGAAGCTGTTGCCGACGCTGAAGTCCACGCGCCGTGACGGCGGCAGGTTGGCGGAGGGCAGGGAAAAGGCGTTCTGATCGGTCTTGCGCACGGTCGCGCTGCCACCGGACCTGGCTTCACCGGGTTCGGCCTGGGTAAAACGCGGGGCGTCATCGCAGGCACTCAGGCCCAGGGCCAGAAACAGTGCGGACAAGCGAAGAGGCAGCGAGGGCATCAGACATCCTGCAAGACGAGCAAAACAAGGGCGCAAAGTCTAACAGGGCAGGGGAGATTGAATAAGAGGAATTATCGTTTGGTTGATGTGGGGCAGGGTTTTCCTGCAAACCACGATCCCCTGTAGGAGCGAAGCTTGCTCGCGAAAGCGGTGTACCAGTCGCCACTGTCGTTGAATGTGACGCCGTCTTCGCGGGCAAGCCTCGCTCCTACAAGGGGCGGTGTTGGGCAGGCATGAAAAAGGCGACCCGAAGGTCGCCTTTTTTATTCAGCCAGCGTTGATCAGAATTCGTGATCAGCGTTGTCCGGGTTCAGGTCGCTGATGCCCAGCTTGCCAGCGGCAGCTTCGATCGAACCGGTCTGCTTGACCAGCGAAGCGATGGCGTCACGAACGATCTGGTTGCCAGCGGTGTTGCCGGCAGCGATCAACTGGTCGTAGTGCTCACCCTTGTTGGCGTGATCGACAATGACCTGCATCTTGGCTTCGGTCGCAGCCAGGTCGGCTTTCAGCGCGGTGTCGGCCGCCGGGTCCGCCTTGGCCACCAGAGAGGACAGGCTGGCGCCGGTCATTTTGGTGCCGTCGACACGGGTGTATTCGCCCAGGTACACGTTACGAATGCCTTTGGCATCGTAGAACTGCGAGTTGTGGGTGTTGTCGCTGAAGCAGTCGTGTTCGTCTTCAGGGGAGTTGGCTTCCAGGGAAACCTTCATGCGCTCGCCCGCCAGTTCGCCCAGGGACAGGCTGCCCATGCCGAACAGCATTTTGCGCAGGCCGGAATCCACAGGTTCCGCTTCCAGGGTGGCGCGGTAGTTGTCGGCCACGTTCGGCTTCCAGTTACCGACCATTTCTTCCAGGTCGCTGACCAGCAGTTGGGTCACGGACTTCAGGTAAGCGCGACGACGATCGTTGTGACCGCCGGTGGCGCCTTTGCCTTCCAGGTAGTCGGAGGCTGGACGGTTGCCGGCGCCAGGGCCGGTGCCGTTCAGGTCCTGGCCCCAGAGCAGGAATTCGATGGCGTGGTAGCCGGTCGCGACGTTGGCCTCGGAACCACCCAGCTCGTTCAGGCTGGCGAGTTTTTCCGGGGTGATGTCTTTCACGTCGATCTTGTCTTCGCCGACCTGAACTTGAGTGTTGGCGATGATGTTGGCGGTCGCGCCCGGGTTACCCAGTGCGTGCTCGTAGGATTTGTCGACGTAGTCGATCAGGCCTTCGTCCAGTGGCCAGGCGTTCACCTGACCTTCCCAGTCGTCGATGATGGTGTTGCCGAAGCGGAACACTTCGCTCTGCAGGTAAGGAACGCGAGCAGCGATCCAGGCAGCCTTGGCGGCTTTCAGGGTGTCGGCGTTCGGCTTCGCGAGGAAGGCGTCGACGGCGGTTTGCAGGGTTTTCGCGGTGGATTCGGCATCGCTGTAAACGGCGAAGACGATGTCGGCGTAATGCGCGACAACGGCTTTGGCAGCGGCTTCGTCGACTTTGCCGGCAGCAGCTGGCGCAGGCGCAGCGGCCGGGGCCGTGGTAGTGGCGGCTGGCGTAGGCGCTGGGGCGGCAGCTTTGTCTTTGCCTTCGCCACAACCGGCGAGGGAAATAGCGATGGCCAACAGACTGGCGGTAGCCAGAGGCATACGAATCATGGCGAACATCCTGCTTCGAGAGGGGGTGGAATGGCGCAGCTAGCGCGCAAAACTGCGACATAATGCAAATCTTTCGCATTATGTGTAAAGAGTTGTTCTTGGAAATATTTCTTATTCAGACAGTGATTGTGTCGCAGATCAAAAGATCGCCGCCTCGTTTCACTCGACAGCTCCTACAGGCGCACGAGGTCCAATGTAGGAGCTGTCGAGTGAAGCGAGGCGGCGATCTCTTTTGATTTTTACAAAATAGCCGCGTTGCTGCGCTGGGCCTGCTTGAGATAGGCGCCCAGTTCTCGCGCCGGCAGTGGCTTGCTGTAAAAGTAGCCCTGACCTTCGTGGCAGCCTTCGGAAATGATGTAGGCCTCTTGCTCGATGGTTTCCACCCCCTCTGCAATGACCTGCATGCCAAGGCTCTTGCCCAACTGGATGATGGCCCGAACGATGGTTGCATCGTCGTCGTCATCGAGCAGGTCTTGTACGAAGCTCTTGTCGATCTTGATCTTGTCCAGCGGCAGGCTTTTCAGGTAACTCAGCGATGAGTAACCGGTGCCGAAGTCGTCGATGGCGATCAACGCACCGGAGCGACGAAGGCTCAGCAGGTGCTGGGCGGCGGTGCTGATGTCTTCCATCAGGCCGGTTTCGGTGACTTCCAGCTCCAGGCTGCGCGGTGGCAGGCGGTACATTTGCAGCAGGTTATTGACCACCCGCGGCAGCTCGGCGTGGTGCAATTGCACCGTGGACAGGTTCACCGCCATGCGCAGGTCGGTGAAGCCCTGGTCATGCCAGTCGCGCAATTGTTTACAGGCCTGATCCAGCACCCATTCGCCAATGGCAATGATGGTGCCGTTCTGCTCGGCCAGCGGGATGAACAGGTCCGGCGGCACCAGCC
Source organism: Pseudomonas sp. BF-RE-21 (assembly GCF_019947305.1). Lineage (NCBI taxonomy): Bacteria > Pseudomonadati > Pseudomonadota > Gammaproteobacteria > Pseudomonadales > Pseudomonadaceae > Pseudomonas > Pseudomonas sp. BF-RE-21. The sequence continues at coordinate 10,592 of NZ_JAGYGF010000062.1, forward strand.
CGTGTTCGGGATGTTGCCAGCGAATCAATGCTTCGACGCCCACCACCCGGTGATCGCGGTAGCTGATCTGCGGTTGGTAGACGAGGTAGAACTGGTCGCGGATCAACGCGTCGCGCAGGTCCTTTTCCAGTTCGCGACGGCGACGCATCTCGGTGTCGACACTGGCGATATAGAACTGGTAGCGGTTGCGCGAGCGAGTCTTGGCCAGGGTCATGGTCTGCTCGGCTTTTTGCAGCAGCTTCTCGGTGCTGTCGCCATCCTCGGGGAACAAAGTGATGCCGATGGTGGCGCGCAGGCGAATCTCTTGATGATCGAGGGCGAATGCCGCTTCCAGGTCATCGAGAATGCTTTGCGCCAGTTCGGCGGCTTCGTAGGGTTGTTCGATATCGGCCTGAACCAGGGCGAACTGATCGCCGCCCAGTCGGGCGAGGGCGCCAAGGCGACCGCTGTGGCCCCGCAGGCGATCAGCCAGCGCCAGCAGCAGTTGGTCGCCGGTCTGATAGCTGAACTGTTCGTTGATGCCCTTGAAATCATCGAGGCCGACACACAACACCGCGACCCGGCGTTGCAGTTTGCCGGCGTCGACGAGGATCTTGTCCAGTTGCTGTTGCAATTGCTGGCGGTTCGGCAGGCCGGTGAGGAAGTCGTACTGGGCCATGCGCAGCAGGCTGTTTTCCGCTTCGTGGCGCAGGTGGGTGTTGCGCTCGATGGACTCGAGCAACTGGTTGGCGGTGTTGATCCAGATGCCGAGTTCGTTTTTCTCGTGGCCTCTGAGCTGTGGAATCTTGTGCTCGCTGGGGCGGTCCGGGTTGATTTCGGTCAGGTGCTCGATGATCCGCGACAGCGGTTTGGTCAGCAGCCAGTGGTAGACCAGATACAGCACCAGCCCCATGGCGAGGGCACGCAATACCCCGGAAATGAAGATGATCACCGAGCTGACGATGAACCCTTGTCCGTAGGTGGCGGTGTCGAGGGTGATGCTCAGGTCGCCGTAGTACTCGCTGTACGGGCCGCGACCCACCAGTTGAGTGGTGAAGGTGCGTTCCTTGCCGAGGATCAGGTCGGTCAGCCAGCGGCTGTTGGATTGCTGCAACTCGCGGGATTTTTGCGCCAGCATGGCTTCATTGGGGTGGCCGATGGAGGCCTGGCGGACGGCGTCGTCCTGAAACAGGCCTTCAATCACTTGCATACCCATCTCCCGGTCCAGGCTGTAGACGGCCTGGGTCGAGGGGTCGCGGAACATGTCGAGGATGCGCTGGGCATCGCCTGCCACGGCCTGGCGTGTTTTATAGGCATCGAAAACGATCTGCGCGCAGCTCAAGACCACGCCGACGATCAATGCCGACAGGAGCACGACCCGGAGCAACTTCACCGACAAGCTGTTCTTGAGTTCCAGCTTCAAAGAGTCATTCCTTGTTCCGTGCAGGTAGCATCAAGTTGCCATGAGTATTGGCAATCCGGTGATGGCAGTCAAAGGGACAATCAAACACAGGGGAATTTGCCTGTGGGTTGGCCGAAATGCTGTTGCCTGGAGTATTTGCCCTATTAGTACTGTGTCGGTAGTCGAGTCCTTCAACTTGAGGGGGATTTGGACTTATTTTCCATTTGGTTGATGGTAGACGTCTGTGGCGCTGGGGCAAGGGGCTTAACGCTTGTTTCATTGTCTGAAATCACCCATCTGCAACACCGCGATCTCCTGTAGGAGCCGGCTTGCTGCGGGCGGCGTTCCGACGATGGCGGCCTCATGGCGGACCATTTTCTTTCGGGTGTACATATCCATTGCTGCGGTAACGGCCACTTATGGTTTCGCCCTTACGGCGAGTCCCTTTTGTCAAACGCCACAAAAGGAACCAAAAAGTCTTGCCCCGGCGTCCGGCCCCTCGCTTAGGCTCGGCGTTCCCTCGCTCCGGTCCTGCTCCGTGGGCCCGCCGCCATCGGCCATCCATGGCCGGGGGCGGCTAACCCGGCATCCATGCCGGGTTGCCCACTGCGCAGAACCTCCACTCGGCCTCCCGAAGGGGCGCTCAGATCAAAAGCTGAAGGCGAGCTAACGCTCGGCCTGATGAGTGGTGAGAAGCGGGTGGTGGGCGCGAGTCTGCTTGTGTAGGAGCCGGCTTGCCGGCGATGGCGGCCTGACAGCCAACCTGTTTTCACGGATGTACCCACCCCCTGTAGGAGCCGGCTTGCCGGCGATGACGGCCTGACAGCCAACCTGTTTTCACGGATGTACCCACCCCCTGTAGGAGCCGGCTTGCCGGCGATGACGGCCTGACAGCCAACCTGCTTCCACGACTGTCCCCGAACCTTGTAGGAGCCGGCTTGCCGGCGATGACGGCCTGACAGCCAACCTGCTTTCGCGGCTGTACCCACCCCCTGTAGGAGCCGGCTTGCCGGCGATGACGGCCTGACAGCCGACCCGTTCTACGGGAACACCTGGGTTTGTACGTTTCCAGACCCATAAAAAAACCCGGCAAAAGCCGGGTTTTTTGACTGGCGTCGAGCTTAAGCGGTGAAGGTTTTGCCTTCGAACTGCTCAGCCACGAATTTCCAGTTGACCAGGTTCCAGAACGCTTCGACGTATTTCGGACGAACGTTGCGGTAGTCGATGTAGTAAGCGTGTTCCCAGACGTCGCAGGTCAGCAGCGGGGTGTCGCCGTTGGTCAGCGGGTTGCCGGCGCCGATGGTGCTGGCCAGGGCCAGGGAACCGTCAGCCTTTTTCACCAGCCAGCCCCAACCGGAACCGAAGGTGCCGATGGAAGTCTTGCTGAATTCTTCCTTGAACTTGTCGAACGAACCGAAGGAAGCCTTGATGGCTTCAGCCAGTGCGCCGGTTGGTTGACCGCCGGCGTTTGGCGCCAGGCAGTTCCAGTAGAAAGTGTGGTTCCAGACTTGAGCGGCGTTGTTGAAGATACCGCCCGAGGAAGACTTGACGATCTCTTCCAGGGTCTTGCCTTCGAACTCGGTGCCTGGCACCAGGTTGTTCAGGTTCACGACGTAGGTGTTGTGGTGCTTGTCGTGGTGGTACTCCAAGGTTTCCTTGGAAATGTGCGGCTGCAGGGCATCGTGTGCGTAAGGCAGCGGCGGCAATTCGAAAGCCATGATGATTCTCCTAATCAGGTCAGTTGCGGTGAGCGCAAGGCCGATCACGGGCGGCCAGACAAGCGCCGGGGAGTTTGTACTCTTTGCGGCGCATCGAACCGGATCATAGCACCGGGGGTGCGGCATAACCACGCAACAACTGTGTGGAATAGAGGTTCCAGAGCCATTTGGAATATCAGGTAGCGATGATCAGTTGGCCGGCAACAGCGAACATCATGACGGCCACCAACAAATCAAGGATCCGCCATGTGCTTGGCCGAGCCAGCCATGGCGCCAACCATGCGGCACCCAGCGCCAACGTGAAAAACCAAAGCAGCGAAGCGCTGGCCGCGCCGACAACATAAGCCCCGGGCTCGGTTTGTTGCGCACCGAGAGAGCCAATCAGTAAAACGGTATCCAGATAAACATGCGGGTTGAGCAAGGTCACCGCCAGGGCGCTGAGCATCACCGCGCGCAGTGAGCGGACCGTCTGGTTTTCACCCTGTTGCAGGCTTTGCTTCGAGCAGGCCCGGCGCAGCGCAAGGCTGCCGTACCACAGCAGAAACGCCGCGCCGCCCCAGCGAGCGATAGCCAGCAATGTCGGGTTTTGCGCCAGCACGGTCGCCAGACCGAATACACCGGCCGCTACCAGCAACGCGTCGCAGGTCACGCAGAGCGCTGCCACCGGCAGGTGGTGTTCACGTCGCAGGCTCTGGGCCAGCACAAACGCATTCTGAGTGCCGATCGCCATGATCAGCCCCGCGGCCACCAACAGGCCGTTCACATAGCTTTGCCACATAAGTTTTACTCCGCGTTGGCTGCCAGATCCCGCAACACTTGCAGGGCGCGTTCGGCATCGGCCTGGCCGACGAATAAATGGTCGTGGTAGTAACCGGCGATCACGTTGCAACTGATCCCGGCCTGGCCCAACGCGGTGGCGAACGCGGCGGTCAGGCCGACGGCTTCCAGGGCCGAATGCACGTTGAGGGTGATCCAGGCTGCGACGTAGTCGAAGCTGAAACCGGCCCGTTCTGCGTGGGAACGTTCCAGAATCACCGTCAGACCTTCCTGCTCGCGAAAGCTGCCGACAATCTCAAGGTTCGATGGCAATTGACCGTCCCGCAGGGTGCAGAACACGTATTCGCCAGCGTTGAGTTGCGGGCTCATGCTGCGTAGCAGTGTTGCCAGTGAAGTTTCGCCAGCCATGTCGGTAATCCTTGTTCAAGAGTTCTTGCCGCGCATTCTCTGCTGCTAACCTGTATAAGAAAAATCAATCATGCTGATCGCTCATTAGGAAAACTGATGTTCGACTATAAATTGCTTTCTGCGTTGGCCGCCGTGATCGAGCAGGCCGGTTTTGAACGTGCCGCAAAGGTGCTCGGCTTGTCGCAATCGGCGATCTCCCAGCGCATCAAACTGCTGGAAGCGCGGGTCGGCCAGCCGGTGCTGGTGCGGATGGCGCGACCGGTGCCGACGGAAATCGGCCGGCGTTTGCTCAACCATGTGCAGCAGGTGCGCTTGCTGGAGCGGGACTTGCAAACGCTGGTGCCGGCGCTGGATGAAGAAGGCCTGCCGGAACGTCTGCGCATCGCACTGAACGCTGACAGCCTTGCCACCTGGTGGGCCGAGGCGGTCGGTGACTTTTGTGCCGAGCAACATTTGCTGCTCGACCTGGTGGTCGAAGACCAGACCGTCGGCCTCAAACGCATGCGTGCAGGCGAAGTGGCGGCGTGTGTCTGTGCCAGCGAACGTCCGGTGGCGGGTGCGCGCAGCGTCCTGTTGGGCGCCATGCGTTATCGCGCGCTGGCCAGTCCGGCGTTCATCGCCCGGCATTTTCCACATGGCGTGCGCGCTGATCAGTTGTCGAAAACGCCGGCGCTGGTGTTTGGGCCGGACGATTTCCTACAGCATCGCTACCTCGCGTCCCTCGGCGTAGACGGCGGTTTCGAACACCATTTATGCCCGTCATCCGAAGGCTTCATTCGCCTGACGGAAGCCGGTCTCGGCTGGGGACTGGTGCCGGAATTGCAGGTGCGCGAGCAACTTGAGCGCGGCGTTCTGGTGGAGCTTTTGCCAGATAAGCCCATCGATGTGCCGCTGTACTGGCATCATTGGCGCAATGGCGGTCAGTTGCTGGGGTTGCTGACCGATCAATTGGTGCGCTCGTCGAAGCAATGGCTGGTGCCGTTGACCTGACCGGCAGCGTCAAGACCTCACGCACTACGCAAAACGAAATATTCGGAGCACTACATGAAGATTCTGGTCACCGGCGCAAGCGGCTTCATCGGCGGGCGCTTTGCGCGTTTCGCCCTGGAGCAGGGCCTGGACGTGCGGGTCAACGGTCGCCGGGCCGAAAGCGTCGAACATCTGGTGCGCCGTGGCGCCGAGTTCATTGCGGGCGACTTGAGTGACCCGCAACTGGCGCGCGATCTGTGTTCCGATGTCGAAGCCGTGGTGCATTGCGCCGGTGCTGTCGGCGTGTGGGGACGTTATCAGGACTTTCATCAAGGCAACGTGCAGGTCACCGAAAACGTGGTCGAAGCCTGCTTGAAGCAACGTGTGCGGCGACTGGTGCATTTGTCCTCGCCGTCGATCTACTTCGACGGCCGCGATCACCTCGGATTGACCGAAGAACAGGTGCCCAAGCGCTTCAAGCATCCCTACGCCGCGACCAAATTCCTGGCCGAGCAAAAGGTCTTCGGCGCCCAGGAGTTCGGCCTCGAAACCCTGGCCCTGCGCCCGCGTTTCGTGACCGGTGCCGGTGACATGAGCATCTTCCCGCGACTGCTGAACATGCAACGCAAAGGTCGCCTGGCAATCATCGGAAACGGTTTGAACAAGGTCGATTTCACCAGCGTGCAAAACCTCAACGAAGCGTTGCTCAGCAGCTTGCTGGCCAGCGGTTCGGCGTTGGGCAAGGCCTACAACATCAGCAACGGCACGCCGATTCCGTTGTGGGACGTGGTCAATTACGTCATGCGCAAAATGGACGTCCCACAGGTGACCCGCTACCGTTCCTACGGCTTGGCCTACGCCGTGGCGGCGCTCAACGAGGGCGCGTGCAAGCTGTGGCCGGGGCGCCCCGAGCCGACCCTGTCGCGCCTGGGCATGCAAGTGATGAACAAAAATTTCACCCTGGACATCAGCCGCGCGCGGCATTATCTGGACTACGACCCGAAGGTCAGTCTCTGGACTGCGCTCGATGAATTCTGCGGCTGGTGGAAGGCTCAGGACATTCACTGACAAATCCCGTTACTGAACGCAGAGTGGGGTTCAGGGTCAATCGATGCGGCTGACGGGTTTATACTTCGCCCCATCAAGCCATCACCGCGTTCCACAAAGGTTGACTCAATGTCCATGCGTAACGATGCCAACGACGACTTCGACGATGTACCGAGCCTGCGTGCCGACAGCCTCGACGATGATGATTTTGTGCCCACCGCCCGCACCGCCGTGCATTCGCGCACGCCGCCGGTGGTCAAGGTCAGGGCGGCCAGCACCGGCCCGTTGTGGGCGCTGGTCGGCGCCTTGTTCTTTGCGTTCGCCGGCCTTGCGTGGTGGAGCTTTCAGCAGATCTCGCTGATGGAACAGCAACTGGTGGCGACCCAGGAAAGTTTCGCGCGTATCAGTGAGGATGCAGCGGGGCGCTTGCAGGACATTTCCGGCAAGGTGGTCGCCAGTCAGACCAACGTCACCAGCGACAGCGAAGCGCTGAAACTGCAAATCAGGCAGCTGGAAAGCAAACTCCAGGACCAGAGCAAACAGCAGCAGGGCGTTGCCGGCCAGACGTCGGACCTGGACAAGCGTCTGGCGCAAATGACTGCGCAAACCGCCGATCTGGACAAGCGCCTGGCGCAAGCCACTGCCCAGAACACCGAGCACCAGACCGCCAACACGCAATTGCAGGCCCAGGTCAAAGCCCTGAGCAGCGAACTGGCCGCCCTGAAAAGCGCCCCGGCGGATACTGAAAAATTCGAAGCCCAGCTAAAAAGCCTCGGCGCCGACATCACTGCGCTGAAAAAACAAGGCAACCCGAGCGCCGCCATCGAACGTCTGGAACAAGACCTGATCGTGCTCAAAAGCGAACAGGACAACCGCCCGGCCGCCGCGTCAGGCCCATCCAGTACCGCCGAGTTCGACGCCTTCCGTAGCCAGGTCACCCGCAACATCAACACCCTTCAGGCGCAGATTCAGAATTTGCAGCAGCAGTTACGGGCCAGGCCTTGAGGCTGAAGGCGCGGTAATGCGCTGCAATACCATTTTGCAGACTGCGGTTCGCTGAATATCCATACATGCCCCATTGCCGTCTACGCTCTTCAAACACCGAAGAGAACGAGGGATGCGCAATGGGGTTTTTGCACAGGTTGGCCCTGCTGGGCGGGATGCTGTTGCTGTGCCTGGGGCAGGCGCAAGCCGCCGGCACCGAGAAGGACGACAGCCAGGCCGCCATCGCCTTGCTGGAAAAAGCCCTGGCCTATTACCACGACAATGGCGACAAGGCGTTAGCGGCTTTCAGTCGTCAGGGCGAGTTTGTCGACAAGGACCGCTACGTGTTCGTGCTCGATACCAAAGGCGTGATGCTCGCCAGCGGTGGGCCTTCTTCGGCCTTGATCGGGCGTGATGTATCGGATGTGCTCGGGCCGGATTTGCAGAAGGCTTTCAAGGACGCGTTGAAAGTGCCGGAGGGCAATGGCATTCAGCAAGCGGAGTATCGCTGGCAGAACTGGTCCGACGGCAAGGTCGAACGCAAGCATGTGTTCTACCAACGGGTCGGCCAGCGGATTCTGGCGGTGGGTTACTACTTGCCACGGGCGTCGGCGGAGCAGGCGATGGCGTTGCTGAACAAAGCGGCGACCGATCTGGCCAAGGACGAGAAGGGCACGCTCACGTCGATCAACTCGCTCAAGGGCGGTTATTTGCAGGATGACTTGTATGTGTTCGTCGTCAACCTGGATACCCAGCGTTATGTCGCCCATGGCACCAATCTGCGCTTGATCAACACCGATTTCGGCAAGATCAAGGACCCTGAAGGCAAGCCGGTCGGCGAGCCGATCCTGGCGTTGATGGCCGGGCAGGATTATGGCGAATACGCGTATCGGTGGAAAAATCCGGTGACCGGCAAGGTCGAGGACAAGCATGCGTACCTGAAGAAGGTCGGGCATTTTCTGGTGGCTGTGGGGTATTACAGCCCTTGAATCTCTATCACATGGGATGACGTCTTCGCGGGCAAGCCTCGCTCCTACAGGTTTGCATGGCTCTTGTAGGAGCGAGGCTTGCCCGCGAAGGCCGCGACTCGGTTCAACTACCGAGCCTTGTCTTCCCGCCCACGCAACACCCGGTTCGGCATGGCAATCGCCGCCGCCAACCCAAGCAACGACACCGCCGCACTGACCATCAACAAATGCCGGAAGGTCAGCAGCAGTTCGGCGCGCAAGGCGTTCTGCGCATCCCCCGGCGCGGCGTTCAGGCCATCCAGCAAAACGTTCCCGGAGCTGCCCTCGGCAATCAGCGTCGAGCCGGCCAGATGGGCGAAACTCGAGTCTTGCAGCAATGCCAGCAACAACGCCGACATCAACGCCACGCCCACCGCGCCGCCCAGGGAGCGGAACAGGTTGGTGGTGCTGGTCGCCACGCCGATGTCCCGTTGTTCTACCGAGTTCTGCGTCCCGACCAATGACGTCGGGAACTGCATGCCGGAGGCGATCCCGCTGAGCACCATGAACAGACTGCTGAGTACCACCGCCTGTGGCGGACTGAACGCCATCCCGAGGATCGAGATCGGCATGAGGAGGGCGCCCGCGAGGATCATCGGTTTGTAGCGTCCGGTCACCGAGGTTCGGCGCCCGGCGAAATACGCGCCGATCGGCAAACCCATGGCCAGTGGCAACAGGTGCAGCGCGGCACTGTCGGCCCCGGCGCCGGTCACGCTCTGGAAGCGCAACGGCATCAGCACAATCAACGAAATCGCCTGGAAACTGGTGAAGAAAATCGTGCACCAGCACAGGATCGCGTTGCGGTTGGCGAACAGGTGCATCGGCAGCAACGGCTCCCGTGCGCGGCGCTCATGCCCGACAAACAACGCCAGGACCACCACCGCACAACCCAGCAAACCCAGCACCTCGGCGCTGCGCCAAGAATGCCCCTGGCCGACCTGAGTAATGCCGAGCAACAAGGCGGTCAAACCGATGATCATCAACACGGTGCCGAGGTAGTCGATGATCGGTTTGCGCTGCGGCACCGGGAGCCCGACCAGGGTGTGACGGGCGACCAGCCAGGCGCCAAGGCCCAGCGGCAGGTTGATCAGGAACACCCAGCGCCAGGACAGGTATTCGGTCATGTAACCGCCGAGCACCGGGCCGGCGACGCTGGCCACCGCGTACATGCTGCTGAAATATCCTTGATAACGACCGCGTTCGCGAGGCGGCACGATGTCGCCGATGATCGCCTGGCTGACCGAAATCATCCCGCCGGCGCCAATGCCCTGAAGAATCCGCGCCAGCACCAGTTGCTCCATGCTCTGGGCCATGCCGCAGAAGAACGAAGCAATCGTGAACAGCCCCATGCCGAACAGCATCAACTTGCGCCGACCGTACAGGTCGCCAAGTTTGCCGTAGATCGGCACGGCGACGGTCATCGCCACCATGTAGCCGGAAATCACCCAGGCCAGCAGGCTGACGTCCTTGAACTGCGCGGAGATGGCGGGCATCGATACAGCGACGATCGTCTGATCCAGCGCCCCGAGAAAGATGGCCAGCATCAGGGCGATCAGCACGCTCCGGATGGCCGGTTTGGGCGTTTCAGGCTGGTTGAGATTGGTCACGGGAGAACCTGCGGGCAGTGAGGGTCCCGCAGGAGGCAAGGGCGAGCGGGGATGCTCGCCAGTGTAAGTCGGTAGCAGGCTATTCGATAGCCTCATACGGAAGTCCGACGTAATTTTCTGCAATGGTTTTTCGACCCGCTTCGGAGTCCACGAAGTAATCGAGCTCCGACTCGCTGATGCGCTGGCTGAACGCATCGTGATCGTCAAAGCGGTGCAACATCGAGGTCATCCACCAGGAAAATCGTTCGGCTTTCCAGACCCTGCGCAGGCAGACCTCGGAGTATTTCTCCAGCAAATCGACACGGCCTTCGCGGTAAACCTTCAGCAGGATATTGAACAACGTACTGACGTCGCTGGCCGCCAGGTTCAGGCCTTTGGCGCCGGTCGGCGGGACGATGTGCGCGGCGTCGCCGACCAGAAACATCCGCCCGTATTGCATCGGTTCGACCACGAAACTGCGCAACGGCGCGATGCTTTTTTCGATGGACGGCCCGGTCACCAAAGACTCGGCCAGCGCAGCAGGCAGCCGGGATTTGAGCTCATCCCAGAAACGTTGATCGGACCAATTCTCGACAGCCTCGTCGGCAGGGACCTGAAGGTAATACCGGGTGCGAGTCGCCGAGCGCATGCTGCACAGGGCAAAACCGCGTTCGTGACGGGCGTAGACCAACTCATCGTGAACCGGTGGCGTGTCGGCGAGAATCCCCAGCCAGCCGAACGGATAAACCCGTTCGAACACCTTCAGGTTATCGGCGGGAATCGATTGCCGCGCGACACCATGGAAACCGTCGCAACCGGCGATGTAGTCGCAATCGAGCCGATACGCTTCGCCGTCCTTTTCGAACGTCACGAACGCTTCATCGGTTTTCATGCCGTGAGGCACGACGTTGCCGGCTTCATAGATTGTCTGCGCGCCGGCCTCCCGACGAGCGGCCATAAGGTCGCGAGTGACCTCGGTTTGCCCGTAGATCATCACGGTTTTGCCCCCGGTCAGGGCGTGCAGATCGATGTGCACCTGGCGCCCGTCGAGGGCCAGTTCGAAGCCGCCGTGAACCAGTCCTTCGGCGTCCATGCGCTGGCCAACGCCGGCCTGACGCAGCAGCTCTACCATGCCTTGTTCGAGGACACCGGCACGGATTCGCCCGAGCACATAGTCCGGGGTCTGGCGTTCGAGAATGAGGGTGTCGATACCGGCGTTGTGCAGCAATTGGCCGAGCAGCAAACCGGAGGGGCCGGCGCCAATGATGGCGACTTGGGTTTTCAGTGTTTTCATTGTTTTTATGACTCGCAAGCTCCACACGACCTGCGTCGGTGAATTATTTTTATGGATCGAGTGCTTGCATTTTTCACTTGCGGGTCTGTCAATTGAAGGTGAAAACTGAGCCGATAGCTGTACTTTCTGCCAATCGGTGCGATTATCGCCCGTCACTTCCCGAGGCCTGGATTGAAGTTATGAACAAGCCTGCCCTGCCTTCGATACCGGTGTTCAAGCTCTACGGTGAAAGCCTGGACTGGCCGACCCCGGACTTGCTGCACTGTGAAACCATTTCCAAACGCAGCCGCGAACACCAGTGGGAAATCAAACCCCATCGCCACGCCGATTTATGCCAATTACTCTTCGTGTTCAAAGGTCAGGCAGAGCTTGAAATCGAAGGCAAACGTACGCAATTGGACGAACCGGCGATCCTGGTTCTGCCGCCGTTATCGGTGCACGGTTATCGTTTTTCCGAGGATGTCGAAGGCTTTGTCGTGACCCTCGCCGCGCCGCTGGTCGCCCATCTTCAGGCACAATTGGGCAACTCGGTGAATGCTCTGGCCCAGGCCGAAAGTTATCCGGCCGGCAACGACAGCGAGTACCTCAACAGTCTGTTTTCTGCGCTGCAAACCGAATACACCGGTCATCAACCGGCCCGGGAAATGCTCATGCATTCGCTGGTCAGCGTGATCATGGTGTGGGTCAGCCGGCAGGCGTTGCAGCGTCGCTCGGCCAGTCAGCGTCCGCAACGTGCGCGGGAATACCTCAACGGGTTTATCCAACTGGTGGAAGAGACGTATCGCCAGCACGTCAAGGTCGAAGACCTGGCGCATCGGCTGGGGATCTCGGTGTCGCACCTCAACGGCACGTGCCGTGAATTGGCGGGACAACCGGCGTTGCAGATCATGCACGAGCGGCAATTGCTGGAGGCCAAGCGTTTGCTGACCTACACCAGCATGACCATTTATGAAATGTCCGATGTGTTGGGGTTTTCCGATCCGACCAACTTCACGCGCCTGTTCCGGCGTCGTGTGGGGATCTCACCCAAGGCGTTTCGCGACCGCTTGAAGGCCGATCAGGACAACGAGGCCTGATCCCCTTCATCACCGGAGGGCGTTGAGGGTCGCGTTGTGGGGAATGCAGCGCTCGAAGTTGCAGCTCGCGTACTCACGGGGCAGGTTTCGCAATTGCTCAACGCGCCACGCCGCGGTGCCGTACAGCGCCAGCGTCACCGCGCAGGTGATGAAAATGGCGAGGTATCTTCTTGTTTTCGTGTTCATGGCGTTGACCTCTGAACGAATACCCTTCGGTACTAAGTTCAGCATAGGTCAGCGGCAGTGAGTTGCCAGTCATGCATTACCCCCTGTAGGAGCCAGCTTGCTGGCGATGAACGTAAAAGGCACCGCGTTCATCCGGTAAGCCTGCGTTATCGTTAACGACCATCGCCGGCAAGCCGGCTCCTACAGGGGGGGCGTATTTACAACTCTGCATCCCACTCCGGTTCTTCCGGAAACCGCAGCACCAGAAAATCCAGCACGCTGCGCAATGCCGCCGGCATGTGCTTGCGTGAGGCATACACCGCGTAGATGTTCATCTGGCGCGGTTCGGCCTGGGGCAGCAGGCGGATCAGTTCGCCGCTGTGGATATGCACACCCGCCTGATAACTCGGCAGCATCGCCACCCCGGCGCCAGCGATTGTTGCGCGCAGCAGGGTGCTCGCTTCGTTGGCGCTGATGTTGCCCTGCACCGGCACCGAGACCGGTTCGCCGTCCTGCTCGAAGTGCCACAGGCTTTTGCCGAAGTAGGAGTGGGTCAGGCAGTTGTGCTGGCTCAGGTCTTCCACCCGCATTGGCGTCGGGTGTTCCTGCAGGTAAGCGGGGGCGGCGCAGATCACCGAGCGGCAGACCGTCAGCCGCCGCGCAATGAGGTTCGGGTCCAGGTCATTGCTGGTGCGAATCGCCAGATCGATGCGCTCATCCACCAGGTTCACCGTGCGGTCGAGCATCTGCAGGTCGATGCTGACGCCGGGGTAACGTTTGACGTAGGCGGCCATCGCATCCGCCAATTGCGCCTGGCCGAACGAGGTGCTGACGCTGATGCGCAGAAGGCCGCGCGGCGCATCGTCCGGCTCGCTGACGGCGGCCTGCATGTCCGTGGACAGGTCGAGCATCTGCCGACAGCGCGGCAGGATTTCACTGCCGGCGGCGGTCAGGCTCAATTTGCGTGTGGTGCGATGCATCAGGCGCGCGCCGACCCAGTCTTCCAGTTCCGCCAGATACCGCGAAACCACCGGCCGCGACAGGTCCAGGTGATCGGCGGCGGCCGACTGGCTGCCGAGGTCGACCACCGTGACGAATACGCGCATTGCTTGTAGACGATCCATGATTTGCCCGCTTTCAGAAACAAACTATGTCTAAGCATCGCATTTTTTGTAACGAATAAGGCAACTAAGCTCTGTCCATATTCTGTAGGAGCCGGCTTGCTGCGGGCGGCGTTGATAACGCGTAGTTCCTGGATAAACGCGGCGTCTTCAAATCCATCGCCAGCAAGCCGGCTCCTACACAAAGGGCGTCTATCAAACAACGGAGCAACAGATGATCGGTTTCAACCTCAAGCGTATTTTGCTGGCCACGGCCACCCTCGGTTTCGCGGCCCACGCGGCGGCATCGACGCTGACGCTGGATGTTTACAACCCTGGCGAGAAAGCGATCTTCCCGGTGACGTCGGTGCTGGTCAGCGGCGAGAAAGACGCGATTCTGGTGGACGCGCAATTCGGCAAATCCCAGGCCGAGCAAGTGGTGGAAAAAATCCGCGCCAGCGGCAAGCAACTGACCACCATCTACATCAGCCACGGTGACCCGGATTACTACTTCGGCCTCGACACCCTGACCGCCGCGTTCCCCAACGCCAAGGTGCTCGCTTCGCAACCGACCGTGGACCACATCAAGCAAACCGTCGACGGCAAACTGGCGTTCTGGGGGCCGAAAATGGGTGCCGACGTGCCGGCCAAAACCATCGTGCCGGACGTACTCAAGGGCGACAGCCTGATGCTCGAAGGGCAGAAGTTGCAGGTGGTAGGTCTTGAGGGCAAGCAACCGGATCGCACCTTTGTGTGGATCCCGTCGATCAAGGCAGTGGTCGGTGGCGTGGTCGTCGCAGAAAACATTCACGTGTGGATGGCCGATACCCAAACCGCGCAGTCCCACGCTGACTGGCTGGCTACGCTGCACTCCATCGAAACCCTGAAACCGCACACCCTCGTGCCGGGTCACTACCTTGGCAAAAGTGCCCGCTCCCTGGCTGCCGTGCAGTTCACCGCGGATTACATCAAAGCCTTCGACGAAGAAACCGCCAAGGCCAAAGACGCCGCCGCGCTGATCGCCGCGATGAAAAAACGCTACCCGAAACTGGGCGAAGAAAGCTCGCTGGAGCTGAGCGCCAAAGTCGCCAAGGGCGAGATGAAGTGGTAACCCGATTCACCCACTCACACTGATCCACACTGGAGAACGTCATGAGCAACATCGCAATCATCGGTGCCACCGGCCGTGCCGGCAGCCAACTGTTGGAAGAAGCCCTGCGTCGTGGTCATAGCGTTACGGCCATCGCGCGCGATACCTCGAAAATCGGCCAGCGTGCCGGGGTGGTCAGCAAGAATGTCGACGTGCTGGATGGCGACGCATTACAAGCCGCTGTTGCGGGGCATGATGTGGTCATCAGCGCGGCACATTTCGCCACGATTCCCGCCGCTGCCGTTGTGGCGCCGGTGAAGAAGGCCGGGGTGAAACGTCTGCTGGTGGTGGGCGGTGCCGGTTCGCTGTTGCTGCCGGACGGCACCCGCGTCATCGACAGCGAAGGCTTCCCGGCGGAATACAAGGCAGAGGCCAGCGCCGGTGCGTTGTTTCTCGAAAACCTGCGCAAGGAACAGGAACTGGACTGGACCTTCCTGTCGCCCTCGGCGGAGTTTGTCGAAGGTGAGCGTACGGGTACGTTCCGGGTTGGCAAGGATGATTTGCTGGTGAGCGGGGCGGGGCGCAGCTGGATTACGTTTGCTGATTATGCGATTGCGATGTTGGATGAAGTGGAAGCGCCGAAGCACGCCCGTCAGCGGTTTACTGTCGGGTATTGATGGCGCGGCTTAAACCTTCGCCGGCAAGCCGGCTCCTACAGGGATTTGCCCTTGTAGGAGCCGGCTTGCCGGCGATGCTTTTGGGCCTTCACCGACTCTGCGCCTGCTCCACCAACCACCCCATCAATTCGCGCAACTTCGGCGAAGGTGCAGGTTTCTCCGGGAATACCAGGTAATACGCCAACCCGGTTTTCACCTTCAATTCAAACGGCATGACCAGCCGCCCGGCACTCAGGTCATCGCCAATCAACGACCAATCGCCAATCGCCACACCTGTCCCCTGAGACGCCATCGACATCGCCAGGTCCAGGGTTTCGAAATGCTGACCCTTGCTGACATTGCTCAGTTGAAGATCCGCCGCTTTCAGCCAGGCATTCCAGTCTCGCTCATCCCGCGTCGGGTGCAGCAGCAAGTGCTGTTGCAAATCCGCCGGTGACTGCAAGGCCTGTGGCCCTTCCAGCATCGGTCGCGAACACACCGGCGTCAGTTGCTCATCGAATAGCAGATAAGACGTCAGCGCGTTGTCCGGCGGCGCGCCATACATCACCGCCGCGTCGAATTGCTCGCGATGAAAATCCACGCCGTGCTTGACCGTGGTGGTCAGCTCCACCGGCACATCCGGACGCTCCCGCTGCCACTGCAACAGGCGCGGCAACAACCAGCGCATCACACAGGTAGGCGCCTTGAGTTGCAGGGTTTCGCGCTTCTCGCCGATCTGCTCCACCGCCTCGTCGATCAAGCCGAAAATCTGCTGCACCCGTGGCAGCCACTCCCGTCCTTCAGCCGTCAAATCCAGGCCGCGGGCCTGGCGAATGAACAGCTCATAACCCAAATGTTCTTCCAGCCCGGCGATCTGTCGACTCACCGCGCCCTGGGTGATGAACAGCTGTTCGGCGGCACGGGTGAAGTTGCAGCACTGCGCGGTAATCAGAAAAGTGTGCAGCGCCGGCAGGGGAGGCAATCGTTTCATTGGGATCCAAGGTATGACGTGAGGACATGGCTAGTATGACTTTTTATCCATTGTTGCGGCTACGTGTCGCCCGTTCCAATGAGGCCATCCCTGGACCTGCCCGCTCATCATAAACACTGCGCAGGCCCGGCGTCTCAAACGAACAAAAAGGGCAAAAGACATGGCGACGTGCGGCGAAGTATTGGTCAAGTTACTCGAAGATTACGGGGTTGAGCAGGTATTCGGCATCCCTGGGGTTCACACCGTGGAGCTGTATCGCGGGCTGGCCCGTTCGAGCATCAACCACGTCACTCCGCGTCACGAACAGGGCGCCGGTTTCATGGCCGACGGTTATGCACGCACCAGCGGCAAACCGGGTGTGTGCTTCATCATCACCGGCCCGGGCATGACCAACATCACCACCGCCATGGGCCAGGCCTACGCCGATTCGATCCCGATGCTGGTGATCTCCAGCGTGCAGACCCGCAGCCAGTTGGGCGGTGGTCGCGGCAAGCTCCACGAGCTGCCGAACCAGAGCGCATTGGTCGGCGGCGTGGCGGCGTTCTCCCACACCCTGATGTCGGCGTCCGAATTGCCGGGCGTGTTGGCCCGCGCTTTCGCGCTGTTCCAGGCCGGTCGTCCGCGTCCTGTTCACATCGAAATCCCACTGGACGTTCTGGTTGAAGAAGCCGACGACCTGCTCAGCAGCCTGCCGGTCAATATCGACCGCGCCGGTGCTTCGCCAAGCGCGATCAGCCGCATGACCGAACTGCTCGCCGGCGCCAAGCGTCCGTTGATTCTCGCTGGTGGCGGTGCCATCGATGCCGCTGCGGAATTGACTGAACTGGCTGAATTGTTGGACGCGCCAGTGGCGCTGACCATCAACGCCAAAGGCATGCTCGAATCCAGCCATCCGTTGTTGATCGGTTCGACCCAGAGCCTGGTCGCGACTCGCGCCCTGGTTGCCGAGGCCGATGTGGTTCTGGCCATCGGCACCGAGCTGGCCGAGACCGACTACGACGTCACTTTCGCCGGTGGTTTCGAAATTCCCGGCAAGCTGCTGCGCGTTGATATCGACCCGGACCAGACCGTGCGCAACTACCCGCCGCACATCGCACTGGTGGCCGATTCGCGCAACGCTGCCCAAGCCTTGCTGAGCGCGCTGTCCCACAAATCGCTGGCCGAGCGCCGCAACGATTGGGGCCAGGTCCGCGCCGCACGTCTGCGCGAAGACCTCGCCGCCACCTGGGACGCGCCGACACTGGCCCAGACCCGTTTCCTCGAAACCGTCCTGCACGAATTGCCGAACGCGGTGTTCGTCGGTGACTCGACCCAACCGGTGTACACCGGCAACCTGACCTTCAACCCGGAGCGCCCGCGCCGCTGGTTCAACTCGTCCACCGGCTACGGCACCCTCGGTTACGCCTTGCCGGCAGCGATTGGCGCCTGGCTCGGCGGTAGCGTTGAAAACGGCGCACGTCCTCCGGTGGTGTGCCTGATCGGCGACGGCGGCCTGCAATTCACCCTGCCGGAACTGGCCAGCGCAGTTGAAGCGCGTACTCCGGTGATCGTCCTGCTGTGGAACAACCAGGGCTACGAAGAGATCAAGAAATACATGGTCAACCGCGCCATCGAGCCGGTCGGCGTAGACATCTACACCCCGGACTTCATCGGTGTCGCCAAGGCATTGGGCTGTGCGGCTGAAGCGGTCAACGGTGTTGAACAACTGCGCAGCGCCTTGCGTGTAGCCACCGATCGCCAAGGCCCGACCCTGATTGAAATCGATCAGACTCTGTGGATGCAGGCGGTGTCGAAATGAATTTCCCCACCACTCTTGATGGCCTGTTCATCGACGGTAAATGGTCGGCAGGCAGCGAACACCTGCGCGTGATCAACCCGGCCACCGAAGCGTTGCTGACCACCGTGAATGGCGGCGATGCACACGCCGTCGATCAAGCCGCGAACGCAGCCACCGAAGCCTTCAAGGCCTGGTCGCAAACCACCGGCGCCGAGCGCGGTGCCATCCTGCGCAAAATCGCTGCGGGCGTGCAGGCCGGTCGCGACAAGTTGATGCACTTGCAGTCGAGCAACAACGGCAAACCGTTGTTCGAAGCGGCCATCGATGTCGATGACGTGATCGCTACGTTCGAGTACTACGCAGGCCTGGCCGAAGGCCTCGACGCCAAACAGGACAGCAACGTCGAGCTGCCCACCGACGACTTCAGCGCCCGTGTGCGCCGTGAGCCGTGTGGTGTGGTCGGCCTGATCGTGCCGTGGAATTTCCCGATGGTCACCACCGCCTGGAAACTCGCCCCGGCCCTGGCCGCCGGTTGCTGCGTGGTGCTCAAGCCTTCCGAAGTGACGCCGCTGCCGGAGCTGGAACTGGCGGCGATCATCGCCGAGGCCGGTTTGCCGAAGGGCGTGTTCAACGTGGTCTGCGGCACCGGTCTGGCGGTCGGCGCGCCGATGTCGGCGGACCCGCGCATCGCCAAGATTTCCTTCACCGGCAGCAACGCGGTCGGCGTGCAGGTGATGCAGCGCGCGGCAGAAACCGTGAAGGGCGTGAGCCTGGAACTGGGCGGCAAATCCTCGCTGCTGGTGCTGGCCGATGCCGACATTGAACTGGCCGTGGAAGTGGCCTGTGGCGGTGGTTTCTTCAACGCCGGGCAGATGTGTTCCGCCACCAGCCGCGTGCTGGTCGCCGATGAGCTGGCCGACGAATTCCTCCTGCGCCTGAAGGCGCGTACTGAAGCCATCCGCGTGGCCGACCCGTTCGACCCGAACGTGGAAATGGGCGCACTGGTCAATCAGGCGCAATACCAACGCGTGCTCGGCCACATCGATCGCGGTTTGAGTGCTGGCGCCAAGCTGATCTGCGGCGGCAATCGCCCCGCAGACTTGCCGCGCGGTTATTTTTTGCAGCCGACGATTTTCACCGAAGTGCCCCTCGACAGTGCGCTGTGGTGTGAAGAGATTTTCGGCCCGGTGATCTGCGTGCGCAGTTTCGCCACCGAAGCCGAGGCGATTGCCCTGGCCAACGACAGCCAGTTCGGCCTGGTGGCCAGCGTGGTGACGCGCAACGCCGAGGCGGCGGATCGGGTTGCCAACGCCTTGCAGGCGGGGCTTGTGTGGATCAACGCGCCGCAAGTGATCTTCCCGCAGACCGCCTGGGGCGGCTACAAGCAGAGCAGCATCGGCCGCGAATTGGGGCCATGGGGCTTGCAGGCTTTCCAGGAAATCAAACACGTGATTCGCGCCGTCTGACGCGTATCTCTGTAGGAGCGAGACCGGCTTGCCGGCGATGGACGTCAACGATAACGCGGGGAGTCAGAAAACCCGCGTCGTTCATGCACTTTTCGCGAGCAGGCTCGCTCCTACATGAGGCATGCGCTGGCGTCATGGCTTCAATGAATTTTTATCGATAGTCAGGTGTTTTACACGACCTCAGGATGAACTCACTGGTTCAGCCAAGCCCCCGAAAATACGGGGGATAACACTGATCCGGCCGCGCGGATGCAACAGTTTCGACCTGCCTTATACCTACAAAAACAAAGGGAGTCCGTAATGGGCGAGCATGATCTGAACAGACGTCAATTCATCAAAACCGTAGGCGTGGCCTCGGTTGCCGCGGCAGCCATGAGCTTGCCCTTCGTCAAGGCCAATGCCAGCGACACGCGCTTCCAGGGCAAGACCCTGCGCCTGCTGACCTGGTCCGATGACACAGGCCTGGCCGCACTGCGCAACATCGCCGCAACGTTCGAAGACAAGTACGGCTGCAAGGTCATCGCTGACCGCACCGGCAGTACTTCGGAAATGGTCGCCAAACTCAAGGCCGGCGGTGATCGTCCGCAATACGACATCATCACCCTGGCTGGCGTTGGCGCCGAAGGTCTGGCCGCTGCCAACCTGCTGGAAAAACCCGACCTCAACCGCATCCCCAACCTGGTGGATGTCCCGGAGAAATACCGTACCGGCGCCAATGGCCACGGGATCGGTTACCTGCTCTGGTGCAACAGCCTGGTCTACAGCACCCGTACCATCAAGGAAGCACCGGACAGTTATGCCGCCCTGTGGGACGCGGAGCTGTCGCCGAACATCTTCCTGCCGCCGCCGAACTGGACCGAAGCGATGGACCTGATCATCATCGCCGCCAAACTGGCCGGTGGTGATGAACACAACATCGAACCCGGCTTCAAGAAACTCGCCGAGCTGAAGGATCGTGTGGTGACCTTGGGTGAAAACCCGAACCAGATCGCCGAGCTGTTCCGCACCGGTTCCCTGGACATGGGTGGCTTGTACGCACCGGCCTTCTTCCCGAAACAGATCCGCGATCCGGCCTACGGCCTGGGCGCCACGTTCGGCATGAAAGAAGGTTTCTACACCGACCTGATGCTGTCGGTGATGCCGAAAAACCGTCCGGGCGATACCGACCTGACCTACGCGTTCATCAACCACTCTCTGGACCCGCTGGTGCAGGGCAAGATGGCTGAGGACATTTACAACGGCCCGGTCAACGCCAAGGCGATCATCTCCGCCGAAGCGCGCAAGAGCCCGTACATCCTCACGCCGGAGCAGATTGCCGAGAAGGCGATCATGCACGACAACGCCTTCCTGGCCTCCGTGCATGACCAATGGATTCGTCGCTACACGGAAATCTTTTCTTCCTGATCGAGTGGCGAACACAGGTTCTTCAATCACTGAAGATCCCCTGTGGGAGCGAGCCTGCTCGCGATAGCTGACTGACATTCACCGTTAATGTCGACTGATACACCGCTATCGCGAGCAGGCTCACTCCTACAAGGGGCCGGGGTGGCCTGAGGTTTTGTGTTTGCCAGCTGCTTTCCATTGACGAGACCCTTGCTATGGAACACCAACCTCTGACTCATCCGGTCGATGCAGCTCCTGTGCGCGCCAATCGGGGTGTTTCGCCGACGACCCGCGCCTGGTTTTTTCTGACGCCGTCGATGCTGTTTCTCGGCGTGCTGATTGCCGCCAGCCTGCTGGTGCTGCGCATGAGCGTCGGCACCAAAGGCGCGGAATGGACCGGGTTCAGCCTGGCCAGCTACGCCCAATTGCTGGAACCGTATTACCTCAAATCCTTGCTGCTGACCCTGCGCCTGGCGCTGATCAGCGCAGTGATCGCCGTGGTGCTGGCGATCCCGGTGGCCTACACCATGTCGCGCCTGACGTCGCCGTTTGTGCGCAGGATCTTCCTCGCTGCGGTGCTGCTGCCATTGCTGGTCAACCTGCTGCTGCAAAGCTACGGCTGGCTGGTGATTCTCGGCCCGGGCGGCATGCTCAATCAGGCACTGATGGGCCTGGGCCTGATCAAGCGCCCGATCATGCTGCTGTACAACCAGAACGGCGTGCTGATGGGCCTGGTGCAAACCGCGTTCCCGTTGGCCGTGCTGCCGATTGCCAGCGCTATGCGCGGCGTCGCCCGCACTTACGAAGAGGCCGCCGCCACGCTGGGCGCCAGTCGCTTTCAGGTGTTCCGCCAGGTGGTTCTGCCGATGAGTTTTCCGGGGATCATCACCGGCGCGACACTGGTTTTCGCTTACAACGCCAGCAGCTTTGTGGTGCCGTTGCTGCTGGGTGGCCGACGTGTGCCGATGCTGGCGGTGATGGTCCATGACCAGATCGCCCCGCTGATGAACTGGCCCGCCGCGTCCGCCGCCGGTGTGGTGCTGATTGTCACCACGCTCGCGATCATGACTTTGTCCGAATACATCACTGGCCGTCGTCGGCGCATGCTGGAGGCTTCGCAATGAGCTCTGTGATCAAGAAGCGTTATTCGCTGCTGCCAGGCGAAACCGGCAAGTTTGCCGGCATCCTCTCGGGGTTCATTTTGCTGCTGGCGGTGTTGCCGATCCTGACCATGATCGTCATGTCGTTCAGCGGTGCGTCGAACCTCGACTTCCCGCCGAGCAGCTACAGCCTGCAATGGTACAAGGCCGCCTGGCACACCTTCGTGTCGCCGGACGCGAGTGATGTGCTGAGCCTCGGCAAAGCCATGACCACCAGCCTGATGGTGTCGTGCCTGACCATGGTCTTCGCCACGATCATCGCGGTGCCGGCGGCTTATGCGCTGACCCGTTGCGAGTTCCGCGGCAAAGCGGTGGCGCTGCAACTGATGTCGCTGCCGCTGGTGTTTCCGATGGTGGTATTGGGCCTGGCATTGCTGCTGGTGTTCGACAGCCTGCCGTTCCAGATGACCACCTCGCGGCTGGTGATCGCTCACGTGATCCTGGCGCTGCCGTTCGTGGTGAAAAACTGCACGGCGGCAATGCTCTCCATCGGCAGCGAAGTCGAAGAGGCCGCGCAAATGCTCGGTGCTTCGCCAACGCGGGCGATCATCGATGTGGTGGTGCCGCTGATGAAGTCGGGGATTCTGGCGGGGATGCTGCTGGCGTTCATCGTCTCGTTCAACGAATTCACCGTGACCTATTTCCTTTACACCATCGACGTGATGACCGTGCCGATCTGGATGTACAGCCGCACCGTGTCGTCGCTCGACCCTACCGTATTTTCGTTTGCCGTGCTGATCGTGCTGATCGACTTCGTCCTGATCTGGGCGTTGGAGAAGCTGGT
Organism: Pseudomonas sp. BF-RE-21; assembly: GCF_019947305.1. Taxonomy (NCBI): domain Bacteria; kingdom Pseudomonadati; phylum Pseudomonadota; class Gammaproteobacteria; order Pseudomonadales; family Pseudomonadaceae; genus Pseudomonas; species Pseudomonas sp. BF-RE-21. The sequence goes on from NZ_JAGYGF010000062.1 coordinate 33,411, forward strand.
CGGTGAAGGTGGCGTTTCGTTCTGATTCTTGAGGTGATTCATATGTCTGGTCTGATTCTGGAAAACGTCGAGAAACATTACGGCTCGGCCTGCGCGGTAAAGGATGTGAACCTGCATTTGCCGGAAGGCAAACTGGTGTGTTTCCTCGGCCCTTCGGGCTGCGGTAAAACCACCTTGCTGCGGATGATCGCCGGCCTCGAAACCCTGACCGGCGGCGAGATTCGCCTGGACGGTGAAGACATCGGCCAAACCCCGGCGCATCTGCGTAATTTCGGCATGGTGTTTCAATCGTTGGCGCTGTTTCCGCACATGACCGTTGGGGAAAACATCGCCTATCCGTTGAAACTGCGCGGGGTCAGCAAGGCTGATCAGCACAAGCGCGTAGTGGAGTTGCTGGAACTGATTCAGTTGCAGGAAATGATTGACCGCCCGGTGGCGAAGCTGTCTGGCGGTCAACGTCAGCGTGTGGCGATTGCCCGGGCGATTGCCAACCACCCGAAAATCCTCCTGCTGGACGAACCGCTGTCGGCGCTGGACGCCAAGCTGCGCGAGTCGATGCAGGTGGAAATCCGTCAACTGCAACAACGCCTGAACATCACCACCATCATGGTCACCCACGACCAGCGTGAGGCGATGACCATGGCCGATATCGTCGTGGTACTGGGTGAGCATCGCGTGCAGCAGGTCGGCACGCCGATCGAGATCTATCGTCATCCGGCCAACGAGTTTGTCGCGGACTTCATCGGTTCGGGCAACATCTTCCCGGCGACCGCGCTGGGTAACGGTCAGGTCAGCCTGCCGGGGGGCGATGCACTGCAAGTGCCGATCTGCACGAGCATTGCGGCGGGAGAGAGGGTCAAGATGCTGATCCGCCCTGAGGACCTGCAACTGTCGCATCCGCAGGCGACGGCGGGGAATCGCTTGTTGGGCACCGTGACGTTCGTGCGTGACATCGGCGCGACGATCGAGACGACCGTGGAGTGTTCCGGGGTGTCGTTTACCGCGTTGAGCACGCCGTGCCAGGGGTTTGGGTTGAGCATTGGCAACCCGGTGTCGGTGACGTTGCCGGCCGAGGCTTGCCGAGTACTCGGCGCGTAAAAAGCGCACCCCCTGTAGGAGCGAGCGGGCGGCGATCCGACTTGCCCGCGAAGAACGATAACGCGGTCATTCAGATATGACCGCGGTGACCCCTTCGCGGGCAAGTCGGATCGCCGCCCGCTCGCTCCTACAGGTGTGCGGTTGAATTCGGCTAAACCGTCAACCGCAACCGCGCCAGATCCCGCAGCGGCGGCGCCCCGAACAACCGGCTGTACTCACGGCTGAACTGCGACGGGCTTTCATACCCGACGCGATACCCCGCCGCCGATGCTTCCAGCCCTTCGGCCAGCATCAACCGCCGCGCTTCCTGCAAGCGCAGTTGCTTCTGATACTGCAACGGACTCATCGCCGTCATCGCCTTGAACCGGTGATGCAAGGTCGACACGCTCAGGTTCACTTCCTTGGCCAGATCATCAATGCGCAGCGGTTGCTCATAGTTGCCGTTGAGCCACTTGATCGCCTGGCTGATGCGGTGGCTCTGGCTGTTGGCAATCGCGATCTCATACAAGCGATGGCCCTGCTGACTGCGCAACAACCGATAGAGAATCTCCCGGCGAATCAACGGTGCGAGCATGGCGATGTCTTTCGGTGTGTCCAGCAATCGCGCCAGGCGCAACACGGCATCGAGCATCGCGGTGTCGATCCGTTCGACATACAAACCGCGACCGGTCGGGCGAGTCGGCACGCCCAAAGGACCGGCGTCGGCTATCAGCGCGGAGATTTCCGCCGGATCAATGTCCAGCCGCACCGAGAGAATCGGTTCTTCAGAGGTGACGTTCACTATCCGCCCGCTCAGGGGCATGGAGACCGACACCACCAGGTAATTCAGCGGGTCGTAATTGAAGTATTCGTCGGCCAGTCTGACCTCTTTGCGCCCCTGCGCCATGATGCACAACGCCGGTTGCGCCAGCACCGGGGCGAATTCATGGGACTGGCTGTGTTTGCCCATGAACAACGAGGCGACGGCAGTGGCATAAGTGCCATCCTCCATCGTGTTGCGACGGATGATGGCGGCCAGTTCCGCGCGCTGTTTCTCCATGTCGGCGTCCAGCGGGGCTTGAAAGTGATCGAGCGACGACATGCAGGGCATCCTCGGCGAAGCAATGGGAATGAGCTGAGCTTAAATTTGTGCAAGGCACAGCGGTAGACACATCCTGCGAAAAGCTTGCCTGATTCTGCACGGGGTTGAAGAGGCGTGCTGCCAAGGCAGTCTATGGCAGAGAAAACTTGCTCGAACCTCGTGTTTCAGGCCTGTGACACTATTCACACATTGTTACAGGTACGGAATGCAGCCTCGCAGGATTGTGCAACAAGCCGGCAGGAATCGACTAACGGGGCGGCGTGCAGGGGCTTAATCTTGGATCCTGTCGCAGCCCGTCCCACGGCTGCCACTCGAGTACCTGGGAGGGTTGAACATGTCTAAGCAGATCCCCGTCAGTCATATGGCCTTCGTCCGGGCCCGCGCCGGGTGTTCGGCGGAACTCGGTGCGCGCCTCAGCGCCTTGATCGAGCCGTCGCGCACCGCGCCTGGCTGCCTGAGTTTTTCCCTGCAGCATTCGCAGTGCGATCCGGAATTGTGGCTGGTGTCCGGTTTCTGGACCCATCAGCAAGCCATGACGGCCTATTTCAGCACGCCGGCCATGGATATTTTTGCTGAGCTGGTGCAAGAGCTGGTGGTCAACAGCCTGGATTTCCATACCTTCAAGGACGTGTCGGCGGCCCAGGCGCAGTGGCAGTCCCGGTCGCGGGTACACAAACTGGCGGGTTGAGGGTTTAATGACGCCATTCTCAATCAGCCAGGATCCGCGACATGGCACGCAAAGCCTTTGAAACCTTCGAAGCCGTATCCGCCGTAGTGCCCCGCGAGGGCGGTTACTATGCGGCGATTGCCACCAAAGCCATCGGTGGCTCGGGCGCACCGCGCTTCAACAAATTGCTGGAAGACCAGACGTTCAAGACCGCCAAAGAAGCGGACGAAGCTGCCGCCCTGCAACTGACGCACCTCAAGGGCGTCGGCGAAGACGGCGAGCTGATCTGGTAATTACCTGACCGCTCCCGGACGGAACATCTTGAACAAGGCCTCTGGGCCCAGTTGAAAGTAATCCGCTGGTCCGCCACCGCGCAGAATCGGTTCTGCCGCGGCGGTGTCGTACACCCCGTCCTTCAACAGCCATTTGGCGATGTGCACGGCGACCACTTCGCCGAGAATCAGCCAGCTCGGCACCACGTTGCCGTCGGCGCGCTGCAACTGGATGATCTGCGTGACCTTGCACTCGAAGGACACCGGGCTTTCGGCGACCCGTGGCACCTGAATGATTTTCGACGCGACGGGCGTCAGCCCGGACAACTCGAACTCGTTGACCTCTGGCCCGACCATCGCACAGCTCTGGTTCATCTGTTCGGCCAGCGGCCGGGTTGCCAGGTTCCAGGCGAACTCGCCGGTCTGCTCGATGTTGTTCAGGCTGTCTTTGCGTCCGACGCTGGAAAATCCAATGATCGGTGGAATGTAGTTGAACGCGTTGAAGAAACTGTAGGGCGCCAGGTTCAGGCGGCCGTCGGCATCCTGCGAAGAAATCCAGCCGATGGGGCGCGGGCCGACGATGGCATTGAACGGGTCATGCGGCAGACCGTGGCCGTTGGCGGGTTCGTAGTAGTGGATGTCGTCGGGCATGAAGGGATTCCTGTTGGTGTGGCGTTCATAGTGCAAGGATGCCCCCATAATTTCCAGCGCACGCAATCCCTTGTAGGAGCCGGCTTGCTGGCGATGGTGTGTCAGTCAACATCACTGTGTCTGAC